>NZ_JBKFTN010000005.1:0-325879 GCF_050432945.1 Pseudomonas sp. 18173 | reverse complement strand
TTTCTCCAGCCTGATGCTGGTACTGGGTCTGTTGTTCATCTACCTGCCGATGCTGATCCTGGTGATCTACTCGTTCAACGCCTCGAAACTGGTAACGGTGTGGGGCGGCTGGTCGATCAAGTGGTACGTCGGCCTGCTCGACAACACCCAACTGATGGGCTCGGTGGTGCGCTCGCTGGAAATCGCCTGCTACACGGCGGTGGCGGCGGTGGCACTGGGTACATTGGCGGCGTTCGTCCTGACGCGCATCACGCGCTTCAAGGGTCGCACCCTGTTCGGTGGCCTGGTGACCGCGCCGCTGGTAATGCCCGAGGTGATCACCGGTCTGTCGCTGTTGCTGCTGTTCGTGGCCATGGCGCAGATGATCGGCTGGCCACAGGAACGCGGCATCGTCACCATCTGGATCGCCCACACCACGTTCTGCGCGGCCTATGTGGCGGTGGTGGTCTCGGCGCGCTTGCGTGAGCTGGACCTGTCCATCGAAGAGGCGGCGATGGATCTGGGCGCGAAACCGTGGAAGGTGTTCTTCCTGATCACCATCCCGATGATCGCGCCATCGCTGGCGGCGGGCGGCATGATGTCGTTTGCCCTGTCGCTGGATGACCTGGTGCTGGCGAGCTTCGTGTCGGGCCCGGGTTCCACGACCCTGCCGATGGAAGTGTTCTCGGCGGTGCGCCTGGGCGTGAAGCCCGAGATCAACGCCGTGGCCAGCCTGATTCTGCTGGCGGTATCGATCGTGACCTTCATGGTCTGGTTCTTCAGCCGTCGTGCCGAAGAAAGCCGCAAGCGTGCGATCCAGCAAGCGATCGAAGAAGCGGCAGCCGACTCGTGGAAGCAACCGGACGTGCGTCGCGCACAGGCACCGGAAGCGGCTTGAACAATGTCGGGTTGGCCACAGCTCTGTGGCCAACCCAATCCTCTGTAGGAGCGAGCTTGCTCGCGAAGTTGTGTCAGTCGAAGTCAATGTGACTGATGCACCATCGCGAGCAAGCTCGCTCCTACAAGGTCTTTTATGCAGTCCAGGGTGAATTGCGGATGACCTCGACGAAGTTCATCGGCTTGAACCCCGGCTCCTGATCCACCAGCACGTCGGTCTTCACATTACCGAAGGTGGTCTGCGGACGATGGCGCAAGCCGTCGGCAAATGCACAGATGATGCACTCCTTGAATCCCTCACCCCTTGGATGCGCATGCACCACTGCTTCGCGCTGCACGGTGGAAAACGCCGCGTAGTCCATGCCCAGCACGTCCATCTCGACACCCGCGGTCACTAGCGCCACGGTTGGCCGCAAGTGTTGTGGCACGCCCGGTGTGGTGTGCAGGGCAATCGACAGCCAGACCTGTTCGATATCGTCATCGCTCAACCCGTAAGGCTTGAGGAACGCCGCTGCCGCGTTGGCCCCATCGACTTCGAAGCGTTCGTTGTCACTGCGATGACCTTCCACCAGGCCCAGGTCATGGAACATTGCCCCGACGTACAACAACTCCGGGTTGTAGGCCAGTTGCTTGCGCTCACCGCTCAGTGCGCCGAACAGGAAGACCCGGCGCGAGTGGTGGTAGAGCAAGTCCGATTCGATGTCGCGGATGTATTCGGTGGTGGCCCTGGCCAATGCGCTGTCGGGGATCCTGATGCCGGCGATGGTGGTGCTCATGGAGTTTTCCTCGTCGTGAACGCCCTGTTGGCGCTGAGGGTTCAAGTCTGTTCCGGCCCCCGAAACCGGACAATCGATCCATGGCTGCGATCCCGGCCAATGAGCGTGCATATCGCGCCAACCTCGCTTGTTGGGCGGGGATTGGCTAGGGTTGAGCGCGGCAAGTGAATTTACTGTGGCGAGGGGGCTTGCCCCCGTTCGGCTGCGAAGCAGTCGCAATATCTCTAATCGCGGTGTGTCTGATGCAATTGGGTTAATGGTTTTAGGGGCGCTTCGCACCCCAACGGGGGCAAGCCCCCTCGCCACAGGTACGCGTCGATCCTGAATCATTGAGGGCGTTTTCAGACCATGAGTAAAACCGTCGCCATCGTGGTGTTCGCCGGCGTCCAGTCGCTGGACGTCACCGGTCCCATGGATGTGTTTTCCGAGGCCAATCGTTTCCTTGCGCCGAAGGATCACTATCGGCTGGAGGTGATCGGTGTGGAGCGCGGGGTGATGGCGTGTTCCAACGGCTTGTCACTCAACGGTCATCGCCATTTCAGCGATGCGCTGGAGCCGTATGACCTGTTACTGGTGGCTGGCGGTCCGCAGTTGCCGTTCATGGATTTCGGCATGGCATTCGATGCCTGGTTGCGCGATGCCTGCGCGCGGGCCAGGCGCTTTGGCTCGATCTGCAATGGCGCCTTCATGCTCGCCCGGGCGGGGTTGCTGGAGGGGCGCACGGTCACCACCCATTGGGGCGATGCGGCTGCGTTGGCCGCGTTGTGCCCGTCTACGCAGGTCGAGGCGGATCGTTTGTATGTGCAAGACGAGGAGCTTTACACCTCGGCGGGGGTCACGGCGGGGATCGATCTGTCCCTGTACCTGCTGGGCCGGGATCACGGGCCGGAAGTGGCATTGAATGTGGCCAAGCGGCTGGTGGTGTTCACCCAGCGTTCGGGCGGGCAGTCGCAGTTCAGCCCGTTCCTCACGCCCCACGCCGAACCGGCCTCGGCGGTGGCGATGGTCCAGCATTACGTGTTGGCCAACCTGACCGGTGACCTGACCATCGCTGATCTGGCCAACGCCGCCAACATGAGCGCGCGCAATTTTTCCCGGGTATTTGCCAGGGAAGCGAAAATCACCCCGGCCGAGTTCGTCGAGCGTGCGCGGGTCGATGCGGCGCGAGTGATGCTCGAAAGCACTCGTGCGCCGCTCAAGACCGTGGCCTATCAATGCGGTTTTCGCGATGCCCAGCACATGCGCAGTGTGTTCAATCGCAGGCTGGGGGTGACGCCGCAGCAGTTCCGGCTGAATTTTGCGGCGATGGATTGAAATTGTGTGTTGTTTTTTCGGGCCTCTTCGCGGGCAAGCCCGCTCCCACAGGTTTCTCTGGTGTTCACAAAATTTGTGTTCGACACAGATCCTTGTGGGAGCGGGCTTGCCCGCGAAGGGGCCGGTCCAGTCAATGCAAAATTACTGCGCAGCCCGCGCCGGCAGCAGCTTCAAGGTGCTGTGGGTATTGGCCGTGACCTCTTCATCATTGAGATGCGCCTGGAAGTACATTCCCTCGATGTAGGCCTCGGCCTGGTCATCATAGTGACTGTCGAACAGCACGCCGCTCTGGCCAACCGGGTTGACGGTCAGGCTGTGGGCCGGGTCGGCGAAGTCGATCAGGCGCCGGGTCGAGGGGCCGTAGGTGACAGGCCACGGCGCCGGGCCGATCTTCGCCGAGAGGTTGTTCGGCACTTCATGGCTGCCGGGTGCGGCGAAGGGGCCGACATTGAAGAGCAGGTCCAGCGGCTTTTGCTGCCCCAGCGGATGGCCATGGGTCAATGTGTGCGCGCTGCCCCACTGCCATTGCGAGGCGTCGGTGCCGAGAGTGTTCTTGAGGTGCGCGATGCTGGCCTGCCAGGCCGCCTTGACCGTATCGGCACGGGTTTCCTTGCCGGGGGTGCTGCGGTTGTCCCACCATGGCGAATCGGCAGTGTCGGCCAGCCGGGGTAGCGCGGCGTCGATTATCCGGGTCGAGAGCAGCGTTTCGAAGAAGTCGTTACCCAGCTCATCGCGCATCGTCGCGTCAGCCAGGTTGAACAGGAACTGGTTGAACAACGTGGCGCTGGTCGAGTCGAGCGGGTAGTCGCCTTTCCACTGGGCCAGTTGCTCCACCAGTTTGAGTTCGGCGGGATCCTTCACCACTTCGCGCAACACCGGCAACAGCGGTGCCAGCAAGCGCGGGCCATAGGCGGTGGTGGTGCCCAGTTGCAGCTTCTGGCTGTTTTCCAGGTCCCATTTGACGGCGTTGTCGCTGAGTTGGCGATTGAGCTGCTGGCCACGATCGGCAAGGTTGTAATAACCGGGAATCTCCATGCCGGTCGGTGATACCGGCTGGAAGTTGGCCGAGACGATGTAGCCCCGCGCCGGGTTCTCTTCCTGAGGGTTGGCGCTGAACGGGTAGAAGCCATCCTTGTCTGCCTCGGTGGTGCTGCCATCGAGGATGAACCACGGGCGAACACCGGCCGGACGTTTAGGCAATTGCGCCGCCGCCCACCAGGCGATGTCACCCTTGGCATTGGCCCAGACGACGTTCAGGCCCGGGGCCTGGATTTTTGACGCGGCGCTGCGGGCCTTGGTCAGGGTGTCGGCGCGATTGAGCTGATAGAAGCCCTCCAGGATCGGGTTCTGGCTTTCGAGAAACGCCCACCACATGGCAATCGGTGTCTTGCCAGCGCTGTTGCCCAATGCATCGTTGACGATCGGGCCGTGAGGCGACTGGCGCAGCACCAGGGTGACCGGGGCCTGTCCCTTGACCGCGATCTGCTGCTCGCTGGTCGTCATCTCCACCCAATTGCCGCGATACCAGACCTGGTTGGGGTTGTCCGGGTTGACCTTCTCGGCGATCAGGTCGAGGTCGTCGTTCTGGAACATGGTGATGCTCCAGCCGAAGTCGTGGTTCATGCCCAGGGAGGCGAACGGCATCAAGGCCTGATAGTGGCCGTAGAGTTCGAAGCCCGGTGCCGAAAGTTGCGCTTCGTACCACACCGACGGCGCAGAAAAACGGATATGCGGATCACCCGCCAGCAGCGGCTTGCCGCTTTCGGTCCGGCTGCCTGCAACGACCCAGGCGTTGCTGCCCTCGAACTGCGGCAGGCCGTTGTCAGCCAGGGCTTGTTCGCTCAGGCGGGCGAGGGCGTTGAGGTCTTTCCAGTCGGCGCTGGCCAAGGCGGGAGCGGTCCCGTTGAGCACGCCCTTTGGCTGCCAGTCGAGATCGAAGATGTTCAGGTAGTCGGGCCCCAGTTGATCGCGCACGAATGTCAGCAGGGGTTCGGTACGAAAGGCCGCGGCAAAACTGTAGGCCATGTACCCGGCAATGCTGATGGTGTCCTGGGCGGTGAATGGGCGCTTGGGAATGCCCAGCACATCGAACTCCACGGGTTTGGCGTGGCTGTCCTGATACTGGTTGATGCCGTCCAGATAGGCTTGCATGGCGATGAAGCTGGGCGACTGCTTGTCGAGATTTGCCAGGTAGGTTTCGGCGCGTTCGCGAATGCGCAGGCTGCGCATCAGTTTGTCGGTGTCGAGCAGTTTCGGCCCGAGCACTTCCGCCAGCTCACCACGGGCCAGACGACGCAGGACTTCCATCTGGAACAAGCGGTCCTGGGCATGCACGTAGCCGAGGGCGCGGTACAGGTCTGTTTCGTTCTCGGCGCGGATGTGCGGCACGCCGCGCTCGTCGTAGCGCACAGTGACGGAGCCTTGCAGGTGTTGCAGTTCCACCATGCCCTGGCGTGACGGCTGCTTGCTGTAGAGGTACCAGCCGGTTCCAGCGGCCAGTGCGACGATCAACAGAGCGAGAGCGGTCAGGCTGCGTTTCATGGCGACTCCTTGTTGTTATTGTGATTCCAGGGGTCACTGTGTAACACGGCGCGCCGATTTGGCGCATCGCCCGTAGGAGGGATTCGTATTGCCGCGTCTTTCCCTACTTCGCTGGATCGACAGGCCACGGGCAGTAACAACCCACGGCCAGTGTGTGCGTGGCACTCACTGCACGGCCTTCGTCCAGCGCTTGCAGGATCGGTTCGATAAAGCTGTTGTTCGAATTGCAGGTCAGCCCTTCGCTGTAGGGGCCGAAGTACGCCAGTTTGCCGCTGCGATCCCAGATCGCCACGGCCGGGCTGGCGGGGATCTGCTCGGAGCCGGGCAGGATGTCGATGGTCTTCAGGCTGCTCAAGG
This sequence comes from Pseudomonas sp. 18173, assembly GCF_050432945.1. Classification (NCBI taxonomy): domain Bacteria; kingdom Pseudomonadati; phylum Pseudomonadota; class Gammaproteobacteria; order Pseudomonadales; family Pseudomonadaceae; genus Pseudomonas; species Pseudomonas sp. 18173. The sequence continues at coordinate 320,015 of NZ_JBKFTN010000005.1, read as the reverse complement.
TGCTCGGCAACTGGCCGTGGCTGCCGGGTTTTTGCACGGCATAGAATTGCACGCCATGGGGTGCATAGCGCTGCACCAGCTCGGTCAGGTGTTGTTGATTGCCGACATTGCACGGGCAGGCAGGGTCCCAGAAATGCACCAGGCGGATGGCGCCGGGGCCGGCGAGGGATTCGGGAAGGCGTAGCGGATCACCCGAAAACATCGCCGTGTGCTCGCTGAACGCTCGCAGGTAGCGCCCCTGGAACCAGTCGTAGGCCGTCCACAACACGCCGGCACACACCACGGCGAGCAGGCTGGCAAACAGGTTGGTGCGAAAGGGCGGGCGCATCGGTTCGGTCCTCGAAGGCCGGCTAGCTTGCCATGCTTGCCGCGACAGAAGAATATCGCAGGCCTATAAAGTCTGTTTCACGCTCTGGAATTGTCCATGCCGGCTACTTTCGACCCTGATCTTCTACGTGCAAGCTTGCTGCCACTGGCGGCCGGGCAGCCGTTGTCGGCACAGGCGCAGGCTTACCAGCAATTCTACGGACTGGATTTTGCGTCGCGTCAGGTGCGCAGCGGTCTTGGGCGATTCGAGGTCGATGGTTATGAGCTGGTCAGCCAGTTCTGGTGGCCCGAGCAAGCGAAGGCGACGCTGTTCGTCATCCACGGTTTCTACGATCACACCGGGCTCTACCGGCATGTGATCGAGTGGGCGCTGGACCAGGGCTTTGCGGTGATTGCCTGCGACTTGCCGGGGCATGGCCTGTCCAGTGGCGAGCGGGCGAGCATCAAGGACTTCGCCGAGTATCAGGACGCATTGCAGGGGTTGTTCCGCGAGGCGCAATCGCTCGACCTGCCGCAACCGTGGCACCTGTGCGGGCAGAGTACCGGCGGCGCGATCGTGATCGATCATGTGTTGAATGCGGGGGCGAACAGCCCGGCGCAAGGGCAGGTGATCCTGCTGTCGCCGCTGGTGCGGCCGCGGGCGTGGGGCTGGTCGCAGCTGAGTTACTACGTGCTCAAGCCTTTCGTCAAAGCCATCGCCCGGCGCTTCAGCGAGAACTCCAACGACCCGGCCTTTTTGCCGTTCCTGCAAGCCGATCCGTTGCAGCCGCTGCGCTTGCCGACAGCCTGGGTGGGTGCGTTGGCACGCTGGATCAAGCGCATCGAGGCCGCGCCCATGAGTCCCCGCCGGCCGCTGATCGTGCAGGGGCAGGCTGACATGACGGTGGATTGGGAGCACAACCTGCAAGTGTTGCGGAGCAAGTTTGATCGGCCGCAAGTGCTGATGCTGCCCGAGGCACGGCATCATCTGGCGAATGAAACGTTGGTGATGCGACAGGAGTATTTCGGGTTTTTGACCCGGCGGATCAAGGGCCGAAATTCTTAGTGACTGTTCCGGCCCCATCGTCGGAACGCCGCCCGGGGCAAGCCCGCTCCCACAGTGTTTTGAGTCAACCCACAATTTTGTGATCACCGCAAAACCTGTGGGAGCGGGCTTGCCCGCGAAAGCGATCTACTTGGAAACGAATATCACTGGGTCAGGTTCGAATTGCTCTGCCCAACCGCCAACCCCGCCCGAATCGCCGCCAGCGCTGCCTGGTAATAAGCCTGGCCTTCTGCCGATTCGGCAAAGGTCGCGAACTCTTCCAGCTCGTCGTCCGACAGGTCGCGATAGACATACAGCAGTGTGTTGTTGAGGTCGCTGCCAATCTGGTCCATCAGGCGCTGGCGCTGGCCGTTGAGCATGCCCTGGGCCTGACCGGCGCCGAGCAGCCCCGGGATCATCGAACTCAGGCTGTCGGCGGCAACCCCGGCAATCGCCAGGCTGACTTCCGCGCCGGCCTCGCGAGCGGGCAGGGCTTGTGCCAAATGGCCGATGATCAGCATGCGGCTGTCGCTGGCCTGCATCTTGGGCAGGCCCTTGGCGTTTTTCGCCAGTTGGTCGCGGCGGGTCGCCAGCAATTCGGCGGCGACGATTTTCTTGCCCAGGGACGATTGGAAAAACGTCAGCGCAGGTTTGGGATCGGCTAGGTTCTTGCGCAATTGTGTTTCGGCGCGCTGGTCCACGGCCTGGGCGGAAAAGCGCTGATTGCTGTTACTGACCAGTGCCTGAAACACCGCCGGCGGCAGGCTGCCCTGGTAGCGTTGCTGGGCGGCGGAGAGGGCGTCGTTGAAATGCGCGCGTTGTTCCGGCCAGCCGGCGACCTTGTACAACTGGTCGTGGCCGTCTGCCCAGGCGGGCAAAACGCAGAACATCAGCAGTGATAAAAGCAAACGGCGCATAGGGACTCCTGTCAGCAGGCGACTATTCTCCGTGCGGCATCCGTACTTGTCGAGAATTCGTATCAACCCGCTGCGCGGCTCTGTCGGATTTCCGGGCACAGGAATACTATGCGCGGCATGCAAATATCCTCTGATCACCCGCTGCTGTTACGAATCGTCGACGACCTGGCCGAGAACGGCTGGTCGCAGCAGAATATTTTCCTGCCTCAGGACCTGACCCGGGCACTGGCGGCCGAGTGCCGTAAACGTGCGGCCGAGGGTGAACTGGCTCCGGCGGCGGTGGGCCGCGGGTTGTCATCGGAGATCCGCGAAGGGATTCGTGGCGACCATATCCAGTGGATCGACCCCGGTCAGGCAGAGGCGTGCGACAGCTACCTGAGTTTGATGGACAGCCTGCGCGAGGCGATCAATCGCGGCCTGTTTCTCGGCCTGGAAGATTTCGAAAGCCATTTTGCGCTGTACCCGCCCGGGGCGTTCTACCTGAAGCATGTCGACCGTTTTCGCGATGACGACCGGCGCATGGTGTCGGCGGTGGTTTACCTCAATGACGGCTGGCTTCCCGAACACGGTGGCCAGTTGCGCATGTACCTCGACAATGATCGCGCCTACGACGTGCAACCTATCGGCGGCTGCCTGGTGGTGTTTCTCTCCGGAGAGGTTCCCCACGAAGTCCTGCCCGCGACCCGGGATCGACTGTCGCTGACCGGCTGGTTCCGGCGGCGCGGCAACGAGCCGTTCTGATCATGCAGAAAATTCTCGTCAGCCGCTGCCTGTTGGGCCACCGCGTACGTTACGACGGCGGGGCCAGCAGGCCGTTCGATCAACTTCAGCAATGGCTTGATGATGGTCGGGTCGTGCCATTGTGCCCGGAGGTCGCCGGTGGCTTGCCAACGCCACGGCCCGCAGCGGAAATTCCAGGCGGGCAGGGCGTGCAAGTCCTCGATGGCCAGGCGTTGGTGATCACGACCGAAGGCGAGGACGTCAGTGCGGCGTTTTTGTCGGGGGCGTATCAGGCGCTGGAGCTGGTGCAAAAGCATGACATCCGCATCGCCGTCCTCAAGGCCAACAGCCCGTCCTGCGGCAATCTGCTGACTTATGACGGGACGTTCAGCGGTGTGAAGGTCAGTGGCGAGGGCGTGACGGCGGCGCTGCTCAAGCGCCACGGAGTTCAAGTCTTCAGCGAGCTGGAATTGCCGCAAGCAGCGCAGGCCCTGGCTGCGCAGGATTTACAAACACTGTAAACCCTGTGGGAGCGGGCTTGCCCGCGATGGCGGCTGCACATTCAGCATGTGTGTTGGAGCTGCGGGCCTCATCGCGGGCAAGCCCGCTCCCACAGGTTTAACTCGCAATTCAGGGCTTCGGTGCAACCCCCGCATCCGCCCCCAACCACTTCTGCTCCAGCGCTTGCAGGCGCCCATCATCCTTGATCCGCTGCAATGCGTTTTCCAGGCTGGCATGGAACGCCGGATTGCCCTTCTGAAACGGAATCGCCAGGCTCACGGCCGGGTTGGCTTTTGGCTTCTCCTCTGTCAGCGACTGCACCAGCAGAATGGAGCGCGGTTCTTCTTTGTGCGCGATCAATTGCGCATGGGTCTGAATGTAAGGCTCGCTGAAGTCGAAACGATCCTTGAGATCCGGGGTCACTGCTACGTGGTTGATAGCGATGTCGTATTTGCCGCTTTCGACACCGGTCAGCAGGTCGCTGCCGTCGGTGACGACAAAGTCGGCCCGGACATCGAGTTCACTTGCCAGCATTTGGCCCAGTTCGACTTCGAAACCGGTGAGCTTGTCGTCATCCTTGAAGTTGAATGGGGGAGTGTTGGCTTCAACGGCAATGCGCAATTCGCCCCGGTCGTTGATGTCATCAATCAGTTCGGCGTGAGCCAAGGGGCTCAAAAGGGGTAGCAGGCAGATCAGGCCAGGCAGAAAGCGCATGGTCACTCCTTTGAATTTATTATCGCGACCCTCTGATTCAGGCTCGCTTTGCTATGGTTGTCGAGTGCCTTCGACAACGAATGGCCATGAAGTTGTCATGGTCACGCGGATTTTACGGAAAAACTGGAGAAGAGAATGAAAACCTTTATGTCACGTGCTGCTTTGGCTGGCCTGTTGATGGGTGTTTCGGTGCTGGCCAGTGCTGCAACGCCGGCGCCGAAAGGTGCCGAAGTGTCCATCGTTTCTCCCAAGGACGGCGCGACCGTTCCACAGACGTTCGTCGTCAAGTTCGCGGTCGAGAACATTGCCCTGGCACCGGCGGGCGATCCCACCAAGAACACCGGTCATCACCACGTGCTGATCGACGTCAATGAGCTGCCAGCCGCCGGTGCGCCGATCCCCAAGGATGCCAACCACCTGCATTTCGGCGGTGCGCAGACCCAGGCTGAAATAACGCTCACGCCGGGCAAGCACACCCTGCAGCTTGAACTGGGCGATAGCAACCACATGCCGTTCGAACCGCCGATCATTTCCGAGAAGATCACCGTCAACGTCAAGTAACGTTGTTGCGTGAATGAAAAAGGGAGCCCGAAGGCTCCCTTTTTTTGTCGCTCAAGTCACTATCAGAACAACACCCGGCTACGGATGGTGCCGTTGACGTGTTGCAGCTTCTCTTGCGCCAGGTCCGAGTACTCGGCGTCGACGTCGATCACCACGTAGCCGACCTTCTCGTTGGTCTGCAGGAACTGACCGGAGATGTTGATGCCGTTTTCGGCGAAGACCTTGTTGATCTCGCTCATCACACCCGGGATGTTTTCGTGGATGTGCAGCAGGCGGTGCTTGCCAGGGTGAGCCGGCAGGGCCACTTCCGGGAAGTTCACGGACGATACCGAAGTACCGTTGTCGCTGTACTTGACCAGTTTTTCCGCCACTTCCAGACCGATGTTGGCCTGCGCTTCAGCGGTAGAACCACCGATGTGCGGGGTCAGGATCACGTTGTCCAGGCCACGCAGCGGGCTTTCGAACTCTTCGTCGTTGGAGCGTGGCTCCACCGGGAATACGTCGATGGCCGCGCCGATCAGGTGTTTGTCCTTGATGGCAGCAGCCAGATGGTCCAGTTCGACCACGGTGCCGCGGGCGGCGTTGATCAGGATGCCGCCTTTCTTGATAGCGCGGATTTCCTTCTCGCCCATCATCCACTGGGTGGCGGCGGTTTCTGGTACGTGCAGCGAAACGATGTCGGACATCGCCAGCAGCTCGTGCAGGTTGCCTACCTGAGTGGCGTTGCCCAATGGCAGCTTGGTGATGGTGTCGTAGAAGTACACCTGCATGCCCAGGCCTTCAGCCAGGACCGACAGTTGAGTACCGATCGAGCCGTAACCGACGATGCCCAGCTTCTTGCCACGGATTTCGAAGGAGTTGGCCGCGCTCTTGATCCAGCCGCCACGGTGGCAGGAAGCGTTTTTCTCAGGGATGCCGCGCAACAGCAGGATCGCTTCGGCCAGTACCAGCTCGGCTACGGAGCGGGTGTTGGAGTACGGTGCGTTGAACACGGCGATACCGCGCTCACGGGCAGCGTCCAGGTCGACCTGGTTGGTGCCGATGCAGAAACACCCTACAGCCACGAGCTTCTTCGCGTGATCGAAGATCTCTTCGGTCAGTTGAGTGCGGGAGCGAATGCCGATGAAGTGAGCATCGGCGATCTTTTCCTTGAGCTGGGCTTCCGGCAGAGAACCAGTGAGGTACTCGATGCTGGTGTAGCCCGCCGCCTTGAGGACGTCGACAGCCGATTGGTGGACGCCTTCGAGAAGAAGGAACTTGATCTTGCTCTTATCGAGAGAAGTCTTGCTCATCTGCGTAAACCTGTATCCCGGAGAAAAATGGCAGGAAATGGTCAACAGACGCTGACCCGAACGGCATGACAGCCGTCGCCGCAGAATCGCCGTTGGGCACTATCCTGCGGGGTCGGTATGCTAGCATATGCGCCCCGCTAAACACTCATTCCTGCGACGTGAAGCGTTCTCAGGATGACCATGAATTGTTCGAGAGTTCTGTCGATGACCAATCCTGCCCTGATTGATGAGCTGAAGACCCTGGTTGAGCCTGGCAAGGTGCTGACCGATGCCGACTCCCTGAATGCTTACGGAAAGGATTGGACCAAGCATTTCGCCCCGGCCCCGACCGCCATCGTGTTCCCCAAGACCACCGAGCAGGTCCAGGCCATCGTCCTGTGGGCCAATAAACACAAGGTGGCGCTGGTGCCGTCCGGCGGTCGTACCGGGTTGTCCGCCGCTGCCGTGGCGGCCAATGGCGAGGTGGTCGTGTCGTTCGACTACATGAACCAGATCCTCGACGTGAACCTCACTGACCGCACCGCCGTGTGTCAGCCGGGCGTGGTCACCGAGCAATTGCAGAACGCGGCCGAAGAAAAGGGCCTGTACTACCCGGTGGACTTCGCTTCGGCCGGTTCCAGCCAGATTGGCGGCAATATCGGCACCAATGCCGGCGGGATCAAGGTCATTCGCTACGGCATGACCCGTAACTGGGTCGCTGGCATGAAAGTCGTCACCGGCAAGGGCGATGTGCTGGAACTGAACCGCGACCTGATCAAGAACGCCACCGGCTACGACATGCGCCAGCTGTTCATCGGCGCCGAAGGTACTCTCGGGTTCGTGGTCGAAGCGACCATGCGCCTGGACCGCGCGCCGAAAAACCTCACCGCGATGGTCCTCGGCACCGCCGATTTCGACTCGATCATGCCGGTGCTGCACGCCTTCCAGAGCAAGCTTGACCTGACTGCCTTCGAATTCTTCTCCGACAAGGCCCTGGCCAAAGTCATGGCCCGTGGCGATGTGCCGGCGCCGTTCGAATCCGACTGCCCGTTCTACGCCCTGCTGGAATTCGAAGCGACCACCGAAGAAGTGGCCAACCACGCGCTGGAAACTTTCGAGCACTGCGTCGAGCAGGGCTGGGTCCTGGACGGCGTGATGAGCCAGAGCGAAACCCAGTTGCAGAACCTGTGGAAGCTGCGCGAATACATCTCCGAAACCATTTCCCACTGGACGCCGTACAAGAACGACATATCGGTCACCGTATCGAAAGTACCGGCGTTCCTGAAGGAAATCGACGCGATCGTCGGCGAACACTACCCGGACTTCGAGATTGTCTGGTTCGGCCACATCGGCGACGGCAACCTGCACTTGAACATCCTCAAGCCGGATAACCTGAGCAAGGACGAGTTCTTCGCCAAGTGCGCCACCGTCAACAAGTGGGTGTTCGAAACCGTCGAAAAGTACAACGGTTCGATCTCCGCCGAGCACGGCGTGGGCATGACCAAGCGTGATTACTTGACCTACAGCCGCTCGCCGGTTGAGATCGAGTACATGAAGGCCGTCAAGGCGGTGTTCGACCCGAACGGCATCATGAACCCGGGCAAGATCTTCGCTGTTTGATTTTCGAATTCAAGAGCTACGAACCAGGAGTCGGTCCATGAGCTATCAGCACCAGTATGTCGACGGTACGCGTATTCACTTCCCTCTGGGGAAGGTGGTGTGCATCGGCCGTAACTACGCCGAGCACGCCAAGGAACTGGATAACCCGGTGCCGACCGAGCCACTGCTGTTCATCAAGCCGGGCAGTTGCGTAGTGCCGCTCGAAGGCGGTTTCAGCATTCCGACCGAGCGCGGTTCGGTGCATTACGAGGCGGAAATCGCGGTCTTGATCGGCAAGCCGTTGTCGACCAAGCCGAGCCGTGAAGAAGTGCTCGACGCCATCTCCGGTTTCGCGCCAGCACTGGACCTGACCCTGCGCGACAAGCAGGCCGAGCTGAAATCCAAGGGCCTGCCCTGGGAAATCGCCAAGTCCTTTGACGGTGCGGCAGTGATTGCGCCGTTCGTGTCCGGCAGCACCTTTGCCGACCTGACCGACATCGGCATCCGCCTGACCATCAATGGCGAAGTGCGCCAGGACGGCAACAGCAGCGCCATGCTCAACCCGATCGTGCCGATGATCCAGCACATGGCCGGCTGCTTCTCGCTGCAGGCCGGGGACGTGATCCTCACCGGCACGCCAGTGGGCGTTGGTCCGCTGAATGTCGGTGACGAGATCGTTCTGGAGTTGCCGGGCGCCAGCCGGTTTACCAGCAGCGTTCGCTGATCCAGACACCGCAAAACCCTGTGGGAGCGGGCTTGCTCGCGAAAGCGGACTGTCAGTCGACATCTCGCTCGACTGACACGGCCCTTTCGCGAGCAAGCCCGCTCCCACATTGGTTTTATGCTGGCCCGCAAAAAATTCACCCTGTCATTTCCCGTTTTTTTCACATCTTTGGATAATTTCAGGGCCTTCGGCCTCTGAGCCGGCCCAAAACTGTGCTATTACCCCTAGCCTGAATTTCTGGAACGCATTCTCCGATGGCCACTCCTCCGCTTTCCACGCTTAAACCTGCCCGCCGCTCACGCTTTGCCCTGCGCTGGCAAATCTGGCTATTGCTGGTGGCCGTTGTCGCCTACGGCGTTGCATTTGCCATGCACTGGGATGCACGGGGCGTGCTCTGGGTGAAAGAGCAATTCAAGAGCCCGGCCGAGCGCCAGGCCAGTGTCTGGCTTCCGGACTACCGGGCGGTGATCGATGCCAAGCCGTTGCCGGGCATGGAGAAAGACGAAGCGTCGGACCTGGCCTATGACCCCCAGACCAAAACCCTGTTTTCGGTCATGGGCAAGAACCCGTTCCTGGTCGAGCTGACGTTGCAGGGTGACGTGCTGCGTAAAATGCCGCTGGTGGGCTGGAGCAACCCGGAAGGCGTTGCCGTACTGGGTAACGGCCTGTTGGCGATTGTCGATGAGCGCGAGCACCTGATCACTGTCGTCAAGGTCGATGCCGACACTCGTGAACTGAACGTCGCCGACTTCCCGAAATACGACCTGGGGCCTTCCAAAGACCAGAACAAGGCCTTCGAAGGTGTCACCTGGGATTCTGCCAATCAGCAGCTGGTGCTGGGCGAAGAGCGTCCGCCGGCATTGTTTGCCTGGAAAGGCGACGGCAAGGTCCTTACCGGTGACAAGCTGAAACTGGCCAGCCATGCGCTGGATATGCGCAACTTGTCGGCACTGGCGATCGACCCGCGGACCGGCCACATGCTGGTGCTGTCCGCCGAGTCGCACCTGTTGCTGGAGCTGGACAAGAAGGGTGAACAGGTCAGTTTCATTACTCTGTTGCGCGGCTTCAACGGCCTGAAAAATACCATCCCGCGTGCCGAAGGCGTGACCATGGATGAAGCGGGCACGCTGTACATGGTGAGCGAGCCGAACCTGTTTTATCGCTTCGAAAAACAGCACTGACGTTTACGATTTACAGGATTGCCTGTGCCCGGTTGTAGGATCGGGCCAGTGACCATTAAGCTTCAGTTCAGACAGGCGTGATATTTCATCCGCCTGTCTTGACCCTGAGCCCGCCCGAATGCATCGATTTGCCCGCCCCAAATCCCTGATTCTGATCCTGTCGGTGGTCTCGCTGATCGCGTTGATAGCGATCGCCCAGTACCAGCGTCTGTTCGAGCGCGCCTGGTTCAATCTGTATGCGCTATGGCAACCGGTGAGTGCCCGATCCATGGAGCTGGACCAATACCAGGTCGTGACTGACGCGCAGGTGATCGATGGCCTGATTGACAATGTCTCGGCACTGACCTACGACCCGGTGCGCAAAAGCCTGTTCACTGTGACCAACAAGCGCAGCGAGCTGATCGAGTTGTCCCTCGACGGCAGGGTTCTGCGCCGTGTGGCACTGGTTGGTTTCGGTGATCCCGAGGCGGTGGAGTTCATCAGCGCCGACACCTACGTGGTCACTGACGAAAGCCAGCAACGGCTTATCAAGATCCATCTGGAGCAGGACACGACCTTCGTCGACGCGGCAGACGCCGAGCAAATGACCATCGGCGTACACATGGGCAGCAACAAAGGCTTCGAGGGCCTGGCTTACGATTCGGTGGGCAAGCGCCTGTTCGTGGCCAAGGAACGCAATCCGATGCTGATCTACGAAGTGCACGGTTTTCCGCGTTTCAATCCTGAAGAATCCTACTCGGTGCACGTGATCAACGACCCCAAGCGTGATGCCGGGATGTTTGTGCAGGACCTGTCGAGCCTGCAATACGACGAGCGCAGCGGGCATTTGCTGGCGCTGTCGGATGAGTCGCGGTTGATTCTGGAGCTGGATGTGGATGGGCGTCCGCTGAGCACGATGTCACTGAGCAAGGGGCGCCAGGGTCTGCAGAAAAACGTGCCACAAGCGGAGGGGATCGCCATGGGAGATGACGGTACGCTGTACCTCGTCAGTGAGCCGAACCTGTTTTACGTCTTCAAGAAGCCAAACCAAAACTGAATCGCACTACAAAACCACTGTGGGAGCGAGCCTGCTCGCGAAGACGGTCTGTCAGTCGACATCTTTACCGACTGACCCGGCCCCTTCGCGAGCAGGCTCGCTCCCACAGGTTTATCGGCGCGCCTGATTTACTCGGCGCGCAGGGTCTTCACGCCTTCGCTGGTACCCAGTAGCAACAGATCCGCCGGACGTGCCGCGAACAAACCATTGGTGACCACGCCGACGATTGCGTTGATCTGCGTCTCCAGCTCCACCGGATTGGTGATCTGCATGTTGAACACGTCGAGGATGATGTTGCCGTTGTCGGTGATCACGCCTTCACGGTAGACCGGGTCGCCACCGAGCTTCACCAGTTGGCGGGCCACATGGCTGCGGGCCATCGGGATCACTTCCACCGGCAGCGGGAAGTTGCCGAGCACCGGCACCAGTTTGCTGGCATCGGCGATGCAGATGAACGTCTTGGCCACGGCCGCGACAATCTTCTCGCGGGTCAGGGCAGCGCCGCCGCCCTTGATCAGGTTCAGGTGCTCATCGCTTTCATCGGCGCCGTCGACATAGAACTCCAGGTCGCTGACGGTATTCAGTTCGTACACCGGAATCCCGTGGCCCTTGAGGCGCGCGGCGGTGGCTTCGGAACTGGCGACGGCGCCATCGAATGCACCCTTGTGTCGGGCCAGGGCATCGATGAAGCAGTTGGCGGTGGAGCCGGTGCCGACCCCGACGATGCTCTTGTCGTCGAGTTTCGGAAGGATGAAGTCGACGGCGGCCTGAGCCACTGCCTGTTTGAGTTGATCCTGGTTCATGCGGGCTCCGAAGTGCCGAAGAGAGAACGAAAGGCCGGCATTATAGGCTTCGGGGCGGGGAAGGTCATTGCCCGATTGGCGGGTCAAATGCGCACATCTGTGATCCCGACACTGTAGGAGCGAGCTCGCTCGCGATGGTCGTGAACGATAACGCGTAAACCAGATACCCAGCGGTGCCTTTGGGTTTTTCGCGAGCAAGCTCGCTCCTACAGGTGATGATCTCTGCCGGTGCCATAAAACCACCGGTTTAATGTGGTCGCACGCCTGAAAGCCGGGTTAGACTCCATGGTCCTGCCCAACCCGCTCAGTGATGCTTTCCGATGCTTGAACAGTACGTCAAAAAGATCCTCACCTCGCGCGTTTATGACGTTGCCGTAGAAACCCCTTTGCAGACTGCCCGCCAGCTCTCCGAGCGGCTGGGCAACAGCATTTGGCTCAAGCGCGAAGACTTGCAGCCGGTGTTCTCGTTCAAGATTCGCGGCGCCTACAACAAGTTGACCCAGTTGAGCGACGAAGAGCGCGCCCGCGGCGTGGTCACCGCGTCGGCGGGCAACCATGCGCAAGGCCTGGCTCTGGCGGCGAAGGTGCTGGGTGTGAAAGCGACCATCGTCATGCCCAAGACCACCCCGGAGATCAAGGTCGAAGGCGTGCGTTCGCGTGGCGGCAAAGTGGTGCTGCACGGCGATTCGTTCCCGGAAGCCCTGGCCTACTCGCTGAAACTGGTCGATGAAAAAGGCTACGTCTACATTCACCCCTACGACGATCCCCACACCATTGCCGGGCAGGGCACCGTGGCCATGGAGATTCTGCGCCAGCACCCGCAACCATTGGATGCGATTTTCGTCCCGGTCGGCGGCGGCGGCCTGATCGCCGGCATCGCCGCGTACGTGAAGTACCTGCGCCCGGACATCAAGATCATCGGCGTCGAACCGGATGACTCCAATTGCCTGCAAGCCGCCATGGCGGCGGGCGAGCGTGTGGTGTTGCCGACTGTGGGCATCTTCGCCGACGGTGTCGCGGTGGCCCAGATCGGTCAGCACACCTTTGACATCTGTAAAGATCATGTCGATGAAGTGATCACCGTCAGCACTGACGAAATCTGTGCGGCCATCAAGGATATCTACGACGATACCCGCTCGATCACCGAACCTGCCGGTGCCTTGGGCGTGGCCGGGATCAAGAAGTATGTCGAGCAGCACGGTGTCAGCGGCCAGACCTTCGTGGCCATCGACTCCGGGGCCAACGTCAACTTCGATCGCCTGCGCCACGTCGCCGAGCGTGCGGAACTGGGCGAGGGTCGCGAAGCCATCATCGCCGTGACCATTCCCGAGAAACCGGGGAGCTTCAAGGCGTTCTGCGAGGCGATCGGCAAGCGCCAGATCACTGAATTCAACTACCGCTACAACACCGGCAGCGAAGCGCACATCTTTGTCGGCGTGCAGACCCACCCGGAAAACGACCCGCGCAGCGCACTGATCGCCAGCCTGAGCGAGCAAGGTTTCCCGGTGCTGGACCTGACCGACAACGAACTGGCCAAGCTGCACATTCGCCACATGGTGGGCGGGCGTGCGGCGCATGTGGTCGATGAAGTGATCCTGCGTTTCGAGTTCCCGGAGCGTCCGGGCGCGCTGTTCAACTTCCTCAACAAGCTCGGCGGGCGCTGGAACATCTCGATGTTCCACTACCGCAACCATGGCGCGGCGGATGGCCGGGTCGTCGCGGGCCTGCAAGTGCCCCACGACGAGCGCCACCTGGTGCCGGCGGCGCTGGAAGAAATCGGCTACCCGTACTGGGACGAAAGCGACAACCCGGCCTATCAGCTGTTTCTTGGCTGAAGGGCTACGCTGATGGGCAGGTCATAAGGAAATCGAACAATGGAAACGTTAACTGCCCTGAAAGCGGCGCACATGGCGGCGACTGTCGTACTGCTGGCTTGTGCGCTGGGTCTGGGAGTCTGGGTCTTGCTTGCACGGCGTAAGGGTGATGCGACGGCGGGAAGCCGCACCCTGCAACGGCCGCGTGTATTTGTCTGGCTGTTGATGGGGCTGGCGCTGCTGAGCATGCCGTTTACCGGCTGGTGGATGGTGCACCTGGTGGGCTGGCCGCTGGGGCAGACCTGGTTGCTGGCCTCCAGCGTGCTTTACACGGTGGCGGCGCTGGCGTGGTTCTGGTTGCTGGTGCGACTGAACAAGCTGCGCAAGGCGCCGGGAGGCGTGGGCAGATTCACCTTTGCCCTGGCGTTGTTCAGCTTTGTCTGTTTTGTCGCGATTGCCGGGTTGATGGGTGCGAAGCCTGTTTAACCCTTTTAACCGTGTCGCTCCCTTCGCGAGCAGGCTCGCTCCCACACTGGAGTTGTGACCGACACAAATTCCCTTGTGGGAGCGAGCCTGCTCGCGAAAGCGATATCAGCCGCGCAGGCTGATCACCGGCCAGCCACGCTTCTGGGCCTCGGCCCGCAGGTTCGGGTCCGGATCAACCGCCACCGGGTGGGTCACCTGCTCCAGCAGCGGCAAGTCGTTCATCGAGTCGCTGTAGAAGTAGCTGTCCTCCAGGTTGTGACCGGTCTCTTCCAGCCAGCGATTGAGCCTTGTCACCTTGCCTTCACGGAAGCACGGCACATCGGTGCTGCGCCCGGTGTAGCGGCCGTCGACCATTTCGCACTCGGTGGCGATCAGGGTGTCGACGCCCAGACGCTCGGCAATGGGACCTGTGACGAAGCGGTTGGTCGCCGTGATGATCACCAGTTTGTCGCCGGCATCGCGGTGCTTCTTCAGCAATTCAAGCCCCTTGGGCAGCACGATCGGTTCGATGCAGTCGCGCATGTAATCGCTGTGCCACTGATCCAGCGTGGCCATTTCCGTGCGGCCGAGGACTTCCAGGCAGAAGTTCAGGTAGGCAGCGTTATCCAGTTTGCCGGCCAGGTAATCCTGGTAGAACTCGTCGTTGCGAGTCTTGTAGGCAACGGCGTCGAGAAAGCCGCGCTCGCACAGGTAATCGCCCCAAGCGTGATCGCTGTCACCGCCCAGTAGGGTGTTGTCCAAATCGAATAAAGCCAGGCGCATTGCAGTTACCCGCTGAAAAGTCAGTAAAAAGGCGACAAGAATACGGTCTTTTCACAAGAGTGCACATAAGGTAGGAACCTTCGTTGCCGCCTTCACAACCTTTGTGGAACAATGCGGCGACATGCGTTTGCGAGGTTGTTGCCGTGATCGACCCCGATGGTTTTCGCCCTAATGTCGGGATCATTCTGACGAATGACGCCGGCCAGGTGCTATGGGCTCGCCGAATCAATCAGGATGCCTGGCAGTTTCCGCAGGGGGGAATCAACCCCGAAGAGACGCCGGAAGACGCCTTGTACCGCGAGCTGAACGAAGAAGTGGGCCTGGAGCGCGAAGATGTTGAAATTCTCGCCTGCACCCGGGGCTGGTTGCGCTATCGTTTGCCGCAACGTCTGGTACGTACCCACAGCCAACCGCTGTGCATCGGCCAGAAACAGAAATGGTTTCTCCTGCGCCTGATCTCCAACGAGCAGCGGGTGCGGATGGATTTGACCGGTAAACCGGAATTCGATGGCTGGCGCTGGGTCAGTTATTGGTATCCGTTGGGCCAGGTGGTGACATTCAAGCGCGAGGTGTATCGACGCGCTCTCAAAGAGCTTGCCCCGCGCCTTTTAGCGCGCGACTGACGACGGAGTTCGACCCCGAGCCATGCTCAATACGCTGCGCAAGATCGTCCAGGAAGTTAACTCCGCCAAGGATCTCAAGGCGGCGTTGGGGATTATTGTGTTGCGCGTCAAAGAGGCCATGGGCAGCCAGGTCTGCTCGGTCTACCTGCTTGATCCCGAGACCAACCGTTTCGTGCTGATGGCCACCGAGGGCTTGAACAAGCGCTCGATCGGCAAGGTCAGCATGGCCCCCAATGAAGGTCTGGTCGGCCTGGTCGGCACGCGTGAAGAACCCCTGAACCTCGAAAACGCCGCGGATCACCCGCGCTACCGTTACTTCGCCGAAACCGGTGAAGAGCGTTACGCCTCGTTCCTCGGTGCACCGATCATTCACCACCGCCGCGTCGTCGGCGTGTTGGTCATCCAGCAAAAAGAACGTCGCCAGTTCGATGAGGGTGAAGAAGCCTTCCTCGTGACCATGAGCGCGCAGCTCGCCGGCGTTATCGCCCACGCCGAAGCCACCGGCTCGATCCGCGGCCTGGGTCGTCAGGGCAAAGGCATCCAGGAAGCCAAGTTCGTCGGGGTTCCTGGTTCGCCGGGTGCGGCCGTCGGCACGGCAGTGGTCATGCTGCCACCGGCGGACCTGGACGTGGTGCCCGACAAGAACATCACCGACATCGAAGCCGAGCTGGGGCTGTTCAAGACTGCCATCGAAGGCGTACGCGCCGACATGCGCGCGTTGTCCGCCAAGCTTGCCACGCAGTTGCGCCCGGAAGAGCGGGCCCTGTTCGACGTCTACCTGATGATGCTCGACGATGCCGCGCTGGGCAGCGAAGTCACCACCGTGATCAAGACCGGCCAGTGGGCCCAGGGCGCGTTGCGCCAGGTGGTCACCGATCACGTCAACCGTTTCGAATTGATGGACGACGCTTACCTGCGCGAGCGTGCCTCGGACGTCAAGGATCTCGGGCGGCGCCTGCTGGCTTATTTGCAGGAAGAGCGCCAGCAGACCCTGGTCTACCCCGACAACACCATTCTGGTCAGCGAGGAACTGACGCCGGCGATGCTCGGCGAGGTTCCGGAAAGCAAGCTGGTGGGCCTGGTTTCGGTACTCGGCTCCGGTAACTCCCACGTCGCGATCCTGGCACGCGCCATGGGTATTCCGACGGTCATGGGCCTGGTCGACCTGCCGTATTCCAAGGTCGATGGCATCGACATGATCGTCGATGGGCACCGGGGCGAAGTCTATACAAACCCCAGCGACGTGCTGCGCAAGCAGTTCGCCGAAGTGGTCGAGGAAGAAAAACAACTGGCCCTCGGGCTGGATGCGCTGCGCGACCTGCCGTGTATCACGGTCGATGGCTACCGCATGCCGCTGTGGGTCAACACCGGCTTGCTGGCCGACGTGGCGCGGGCCCAGAAACGTGGCGCCGAGGGCGTCGGGCTGTACCGCACCGAAGTGCCGTTCATGATCAACCAGCGTTTCCCGAGCGAAAAGGAACAGCTGGCGATCTACCGCGAGCAGCTCGCCGCGTTCCACCCGCAACCGGTGACCATGCGCACCCTGGACATCGGCGGTGACAAGTCGCTGTCGTACTTCCCGATCAAGGAAGACAACCCGTTCCTCGGCTGGCGCGGCATTCGCGTCACCCTCGACCACCCGGAAATCTTCCTGGTGCAGACCCGGGCCATGCTCAAGGCCAGTGAAGGCCTGAACAACCTGCGGATTCTGCTGCCGATGATCTCCGGCACCCATGAGCTGGAAGAGGCCCTGCACCTGATCCACCGGGCCTGGGGCGAAGTGCGTGACGAAGGCTGCGACGTACCGATGCCGCCGGTTGGCGTGATGATCGAGATTCCGGCGGCGGTGTATCAGACCAAGGAACTGGCGCGGCAAGTGGATTTCCTTTCGGTCGGCTCCAACGACCTGACCCAGTACCTGCTGGCCGTGGACCGCAACAACCCGCGGGTGGCCGATCTTTACGACTACCTGCACCCGGCAGTGCTGCAGGCCTTGCAAACGGTAGTGCGCGACGCCCATGCCGAAGGCAAGCCGGTGAGCATCTGCGGTGAAATGGCCGGCGACCCGGCGGCGGCCGTGCTGTTGATGGCAATGGGTTTCGACAGCCTGTCGATGAACGCCACCAACTTGCCGAAAGTGAAGTGGATGCTGCGTCAGATCAACCTGAGCAAGGCCAGGGAGTTGCTGGCGGAACTGATGACCATCGACAACCCGCAAGTGATTCACAGCTCATTGCAGCTGGCGCTGAAGAACCTCGGGCTGGCGCGGATGATCAACCCGGCTTCGGTCAAACCCCTCTAGATCTGCGGCGTGCCCTTCGCGAGCAAGCCCGCTCCCACATTTAACCGAGTTCTCTCATACGAACGCGGTCGAATGTGGGAGCGGGCTTGCTCGCGAAGGCGTCAGTGCTGGCAACACAAAACTAAAGCCTGATCTCCACTTCCCCCAGATGCCCGCCATACGGCCCGAAACTGCGCTCAACCATATGCCGCCGCCCATCGGCCTGCACAATCAACGCCGTACTCGCCCGCGTTCCATAACTCTGGCTGGCAATGAATACGCTCGACAGCAAGGTCTCGGTAGCCAGGCCCACTCCGGTATCCGGCAGCTCGGCAAACGGCGCTGTCTGCGCATCGCTCAATAACGCCAACAGCGCCTGAGGCTGCGGATCATCCAGCACCTCGCGCAATGCAGCCTTGGCCTTGAGCAACTTCGGCCAGGGCGTATCCAGCCCGGCATTGGATAACCCGTAGACCCCCGGTGCCAGGTTCACCGCGTTCGATTCCCGGGCGTTGAAGTGCCAGAGCTCATGGGTGTTGCCAACCAGCAGGTTAAAACCACCGTATTCCGGCGAACGGTCGACAACGTCGGCTAAATAATCATCAACTGACATTTCTCCGGTGAGAAATCGCGCCACCAGCTCCCCACGAGACTTGCGCCCTGGCGGTCGATGAGGGTCGCGGATGTTGGTCAGCGCCGCAAAACGTCCGTTGGCACCGACACCGAGCCAGCTGCCACCGGCCTCGAGGTCGCGCCCCGCATGTACGTGCGGCGCTTCGGGCCATGGCGCCAGAGGCAGGCTGGGGCGGGCGTAGAACTCATCGCGATTGGCCGCCACGACCAGCGGCTGGGCATGACCCGGGCGCCAGGCAAAAACAATCAGGCACATAAGGGAGTCCGTGTGTGTGTTTTGCCCACTCTACGCAGACATCGCTCATCGATCCATCGCCTTGCACAGTGGAGCTTGAGGCCATGCATCCGTTACCATGCCGCTCCGGTTTTGGGGATGCGGGCGCGACGACCATGGAATTTCTGCTCTATCTGGCGCTCGGCGCCTGTGCAGGTGTGCTCGCCGGGCTGTTTGGCGTGGGTGGCGGGATCATCATCGTCCCGGTGCTGGTGTTCAGCTTCAAGGCCCAAGGGTTCGATCCGTCGATCCTCACGCACCTGGCAGTGGGGACCTCCCTGGCGACGATCATCTTTACCTCGGTCAACGCGGTACGTGAGCATCACCGCCGTGGCGCCGTGCTTTGGCCGATCTTCATGTGGATGACCGTCGGCATTCTGATCGGTGCCGGGTTCGGCGCCCTGACGGCGGAAGCGATTTCCGGCCCCAACCTGCAGAAGCTCATTGGTGTCTTCGCCCTGGTGATCGCCGCTCAGCTGGCGCTGGACGTCAAACCCAAGGCCAGCCGAACCGTGCCGGGCAAACTCGGTCTGACCCTGGCCGGCAGTGTCATTGGCTGGGCCTCGGCGATTTTCGGCATAGGCGGCGGTTCGTTGACCGTGCCGTTCCTGACCTGGCGCAGTGTGCCGATGCAGCAAGCCGTGGCCACTTCATCGGCCTGCGGTCTGCCGATTGCCCTGGCCAGTGCATTAAGTTTCATGATTCTGGGCTGGCACGATCCGTTGCTCCCGGCCCATAGTCTCGGTTTCATTTATTTGCCGGCGTTGCTGGGCATTGCCCTGACCAGCATGGTGTTCGCCCGTTTGGGCGCGCGACTGGCCCACCGGTTGTCGCCGAAGTTGCTGAAAAGGCTGTTTGCCGCTTTGCTGTTCTGCGTTGGCCTGAACTTTCTAGTCTGAAGCATCTGCTCTGACGGGCGGCGCAATCCTGGCTTAATCCTGAGGTGGCAGCGTCGCCCGGGAATTTTTAAGATTTGAACTCTAACGAGGAGTCGCAATGCTGCCTTACCCGCAGATCGACCCGGTGGCCCTGGCCATCGGTCCGCTGAAAATCCACTGGTACGGTCTGATGTACCTGATCGGCATCGGCGGCGCCTGGCTGCTGGCGTCCCGCCGCTTGAACCGCTTCGACCCGACCTGGACCAAGGAGAAACTCTCCGACATGGTGTTCTGGATGTCGATGGGGGTGATCGTCGGCGGGCGCCTGGGTTATGTGCTGTTCTACGATCTGCATGCCTACCTCGCCAACCCGATGCTGATTTTCGAAGTGTGGAAGGGCGGCATGTCGTTCCACGGTGGTTTCATCGGCGTGATGCTGGCGGCGTTGTGGTTCGGCAAGAAGAACAACAAGTCGTTCTTCCAGCTGATGGATTTCGTCGCGCCGATGGTGCCGATTGGCCTGGGTGCCGGGCGTATCGGCAACTTCATCAATGCCGAGCTGTGGGGCAAGCCGACCGATGTGCCGTGGGCGATGATCTTCCCGCCGTTCAGCGACCCGGCGCAGCTGCCGCGTCACCCCTCGCAGCTGTACCAGTTCGCCCTCGAAGGCGTGGCGCTGTTCCTGATCCTCTGGCTGTTCTCGCGCAAACCGCGGCCGACCATGGCGGTCTCCGGGATGTTCGCGCTGTTCTATGGCATCTTCCGTTTCATCGTCGAGTTCGTCCGCGTACCGGACGCGCAACTGGGCTATCTGGCCTGGAACTGGCTGACCATGGGCCAGGTGCTGTGCGTGCCGATGATCGTCGGTGGTCTGTTGCTGATCTGGCTGGCGTATCACCGCGCCCCGGCATCTCCAGCGGCAGCCGTATAAATTCGAACCCCGCAGCGAAGGCTGCGGGTTCAAGGAAACAGGTAACTCATGAAGCAATATCTCGAACTGGTCGCCCACGTCATCAAGAACGGCACCAAGCAGGCCAACCGTACCGGCGTGAACACCATCAGTTTCCCCGGCGCGATGCTGCGTTATGACCTGCAGGAAGGCTTTCCGGCGATCACCACGCGCAAAATGGCGTTCAAATCGGCCATCGGCGAAATGTGCGGATTCCTGCGTGGCGTGAACAACGCTGCCGAATTCCGCGCCCTGGGTTGCAAGGTCTGGGACCAGAACGCCAACGAAAACGCCCAGTGGCTGGCCAACCCGTTCCGTCAGGGCGAAGACGACCTCGGCGAAATCTACGGCGTGCAATGGCGCAAATGGCCGGCGTACAAGCAAATCCCGGTCAGCAACCAGGCCGCCATCGAACAGACTCTGAAGCAAGGCTACCGCCAGATCGCCGAAGGCGAGGAAGACGGCCAGGCCTACGTGGTGCTGTACAAGGCCATCGATCAGGTGCGCCAGTGTGTCGACACCATCATCAAGGACCCGGGCAGCCGTCGCATCCTGTTCCACGGCTGGAACTGCGCCCAACTTGATGAAATGGCCCTGCCGCCGTGCCACCTGCTGTACCAGTTCCACCCGAATGTCGAGACCAAAGAGATCTCTTTGACCCTCTACATCCGCTCCAACGACTTGGGCCTTGGCACGCCGTTCAACCTCACCGAAGGTGCAGCGCTGCTGAGCCTGATCGGTCGCCTGACGGGCTACACGCCGCGCTGGTTCACCTATTTCATCGGTGATGCCCACGTCTACGAAAACCACCTGGACATGCTCAACGAACAGCTCAAGCGCGAGCCGTTCCCGATGCCGAAACTGGTGATTTCCGAGCGTGTACCAGCGTTTGCCAAGACGGGTGTGTATCAGCCGGAATGGCTGGAGCTGGTGGAGCCGAGCGATTTTTCGCTGGAAGGCTACGAACACCATGCGCCGATGACCGCGCCGATGGCGGTCTGACGCTTCACACCATCCCCCCTGTAGGAGCGAGCTTGCTCGCGATGGACGTGAACGATGACGCGTATTGCCTGACGAAACGCGTCATCCTTGAGTTCATCGCGAGCAAGCTCGCTCCTACATCAGGGGGTAGGTGGTGCTCTCAATGGCCGTGACTGCGGCCTACATGGGAATGCTCAACCTCCGTCGCCACAACCCCGCCGCTTACTTCCAGCCGCTGCAAAATCCCGCATTGATCGACACCCGGCCGCTCGCCGCAGCGTTGGCGCAGGTCGAGCAGTTGTGTCTGCAAGGCCAGCAAGCCGTCGATCCGCGCCTTGACGTGGTGGATGTGCTCGTCGATCAACGCGTTGACGCTTTCGCACTGGTCCTGCGGACTGTCGCGAAACGCCAGCAGGCTGCGGATTTCCTCGAGCGTCATGTCGAGAGTGCGACAGTTGCGGATGAACGTCAGGCGTTCGGCATGGGCCTGGGTGTAGACGCGATAATTGCCGTCACTGCGGGCCGGTTCCGGCAGCAGGTTCTCGCGCTCGTAGTAGCGGATCGTCTCCACGGCGCAGTCCGTGAGTTTCGCCAATTCTCCAATTTTCATGACGCCAATCTCCAAAACTCCAGAAAGGGTGCTTGACCCTATAGTGGCTACAGGGTCTTTACTTGGCAACAGGCACTCTTATGGACGCAACCAATGAGCGATTCCCTGCACTCCCACAAACCCGGGGCTGAACACGAGCACAGCCACAAGCTCAAACCCGTGCAAAAACATGGCCACAGCGATCACAACGATTCCTGCTGCTCGTCCGGGGCGACGGTGCCTGCGCTGATAAAACTGAGCGAAACAGCGACGCCTGGGGCCCGACTGAACAGTTTTCGCATCGAGGCGATGGACTGTCCAACCGAGCAGACGCTGATCCAGAACAAGCTAAGCAAACTGACCGGGGTGCAGCAGCTGGAGTTCAATCTGATTAATCGGATGCTCGGCGTGACCCACGACTTACCCGATATCGAACCGATCGTCGAGGCCATCAAGTCCTTGGGCATGCATGCCGAGCCGATGGGCCAGGGGGCTGAAACCCCTCGGCCAGAGCCCCGGAAAAAGCCGTGGTGGCCCCTGGCGCTGTCCGGTGTTGGTGCATTGCTGGCAGAAGTTATCCACTTCACCGGTTTCGCACCGAACTGGGTGGTAGCGGTTATCGCACTGGTCTCGATCCTCAGTGGTGGCCTGGGTACCTACAAAAAAGGCTGGATCGCCCTCAAGAACCGCAACCTGAACATCAACGCGCTGATGAGCATTGCCGTGACCGGCGCGGTGCTGATCGGCCAGTGGCCGGAAGCGGCCATGGTGATGTTCCTGTTCACCGTGGCCGAGTTGATCGAGGCCAGGTCCCTGGACCGCGCGCGCAATGCCATCGGTGGCCTGATGCAGATGACCCCGGACACGGCAACGGTGTTGCAGGCTGACGGGACCTGGCTTGAGCAGGATGTCAAAACCATCGGGCTCGGCGCGCGGGTACGGGTGCGTCCCGGTGAGCGTATCGGCCTGGACGGCGAAGTGCTGTCCGGTCGCTCGACCATCGATCAGGCGCCCATCACCGGTGAAAGCCTGCCGGTGGAGAAAACCGTCGGCGACAAGGTATTCGCCGGCACCATCAACCAGGCCGGCTCCCTGGAGTACGCGGTGACCGCCGCGGCGGACAACTCGACCCTGGCCCGCATCATTCACGCCGTCGAGCAGGCTCAGGGTGCGCGGGCGCCGACCCAGCGTTTCGTCGACAGCTTCTCGAAAATCTACACCCCGGCGGTGTTCGTCCTGGCCCTGGCCGTGGCGGTAATCCCGCCAGTGTTCATGGGCGCGTTGTGGTTCGACTGGATCTATCGGGCGCTGGTGTTGCTGGTGGTGGCCTGCCCCTGTGCGCTGGTGATTTCCACACCGGTGACCATTGTCAGTGGCCTCGCGGCAGCGGCGCGCAAAGGCATTCTGGTCAAGGGCGGCGTCTATCTGGAGGGCGGTTACAAGCTCGACTACCTGGCCCTGGACAAGACCGGCACCATCACCCACGGCAAGCCGGTGCAGACTGATTACCTGTCGCTGGACCCGACCGTCGATGAATCGGCGCCAGCCATTGCCGCCGCGCTGGCCGGGCGCTCGGACCACCCGGTTTCCCTGGCCATCGCCAAAGCGGCTGTGGATAAACCAACCGCGACGCTGGCTGTGGATAACTTCGAAGCCTTGGGCGGGCGCGGCGTGCGCGGCGAGATCAACGGCCAGCTCTACCATCTGGGCAACCATCGTCTGGTCGAGGATCTGGGCCTGTGTTCGCCGGCGCTGGAAGAAAAGCTGTTTGCCCTTGAGAAGCAGGGCAAGTCGGTGGTGCTGCTGCTTGACTCATCCGGTCCGTTGGCGTTGTTCGCCGTCGCCGATACGGTAAAGGCGAGCAGTCGCGAAGCTATCGGGCAACTGCATGAGCTGGGCATCAAGACCCTGATGCTCACCGGCGATAATGTCCACACCGCGCAGGCCATCGCTGCACAAGTCGGTATCGACGAAGCCAAGGGCGATCTGTTGCCGGGTGACAAATTGCAGGCCATCGAGGCCCTTTATGCCCAAGGGCATCGGGTCGGCATGGTCGGCGACGGCATCAACGACGCCCCGGCACTGGCGCGTTCGGAGATCGGTTTCGCCATGGCCGCCGCCGGCACCGATACCGCGATCGAAACCGCCGATGTTGCCCTGATGGACGACGATCTGCGCAAGATTCCGGCATTCATTCGCCTGTCACGCCAGACATCGAGCATTCTCAAGCAGAACATCGCCCTGGCTTTGGTCATCAAGGCGATCTTTCTTGGGGTAACCTTCGCCGGGGTCGCTACCATGTGGATGGCGGTGTTCGCCGACATGGGCGTGAGTTTGCTGGTGGTGTTCAACGGATTGCGCCTGCTGCGCAAGTAAAGGATGAGGGACGGTTGTGCTGAGTGCCGAGCTGAAGGCGTTTTACATGGTGGCCCGCCTGGGCAGCATTACCCAGGCTGCAAAAAAGCTTGGCCTGAGCCAGCCGACGGTGACGACGCAGATCCGCAACCTCGAAAGCCAGTACTCGGTCGAGTTGTTCTACCGTGGCGGCCGGCGTCTGAGCGTCAGTGAAGAGGGCGCGCGGCTGCTGCCGATGGTCAAGGTGCTGATGCAGCAGGAAGCCGACATCGAGTTTTTCCTGCGTAACTGCGGCCAGGTCCAGGGCACATTGCGTATCGCCGCCACGGCGCCGTATTACATCCTCGACCTGGTGAAGACCTTTCGCGAGCGACTGCCGCAGGTTGAGGTTTCGGTGGAAATCGGCAACTCCCAGCAAGTGCTCGAAGCGCTGGAGGAATACCGTGTCGATGTCGCGGCGTCGTCGCAGTTGCTCGATGACGCGCGGCTGATTCGCCGGGTGCTCGGCAGCGACCCGCTGGTGTTGGCGGTGCATCGCAATCATCCGCTGGCGGTTCACGATCACGTACCGCTCGGCGCCCTGGCCGGGCATACCCTGCTGATGCGTGAACCGGGCTCGACCACCCGTCGCCTGACCGAAGAGTTGCTGGCCAGTGCCGGGGTGTGTTTCGGCCCGCTGCTGGAAATCGGCAGCCGCGAATCGATCCGCGAAGCGGTGCTGCGCAACATCGGCATCAGCATCATTGCCCGCCAGGAAGTGCCGCACGATCCGCAGTTGCGGGTGCTGACCATCGAGAATGCGCCGCAAATCCCGGAATACCTGTATTGCCTCAAGGAGCGTAAAAACGCGCGGCTGCCGGCGGCGTTTCTGGGGTTGGCGCAGGAAATGGCCCCGGCCTGAGATCAGTGGTGACAGTACCGGCCCCTTCGCGAGCAAGCCCGCTCCCACCTCAACTGTGGGAGCGGGCTTGCCCGCGATGGCGTCAGTTCAGGCAACACAAGACTTAAACCAAAATCCTCGAATACCACTATCGGCAGTTTTTGCCTAACTGCCACATGACGGACTCATTACAACTCTAGGATGGCCCCATCTGCTTGATGAGGTCCGTCCATGAACAACCCGATTGCAACTGCCCTGACCAACCCCGGCGCGCCGATGAAAGTGCGCGGCGTTCAGAAACGTTTTGGCGCCTTCACGGCACTGGATAACGTTTCCCTCGACGTGGCGGCCGGTGAGCTGGTGTGTCTGCTGGGCCCGTCGGGCTGTGGCAAAACCACCTTGCTGCGTTGCATTGCCGGTCTGGAAAAGCAGGACAGTGGCGAGTTGTACCTGGGTGAGCGCGACGTTTCCCACCTGCCACCCCAGGCGCGGGACTACGGCATTCTGTTTCAGTCCTATGCGTTGTTCCCCAACCTGACTGTCGAAGCGAACATTGCCTACGGCCTCGCCGGCAATGGCCGCGAGCAGATTCGCCAACGTGTCGGTCAGATGCTGGAACTGGTCGGCCTGGGCGGCAGCGAGAAAAAGTATCCCGGTCAATTGTCCGGCGGCCAGCAGCAGCGGGTTGCACTGGCTCGCGCTCTGGCCCCGGCGCCTTCGCTGTTGCTGCTCGACGAGCCGATGTCGGCCCTCGATGCCCGGGTACGCGAGCACCTGTGTACCGAATTGCGCCAACTGCAACGCAACCTCGGCATCACCACGCTGATGGTGACCCACAATCAGGACGAGGCCATGCTGATGGCCGACCGTATTGCCGTGATGAACAACGGCAAGGTCGAGCAGTACGCCACGCCGCAGGAAATCTACAACCGCCCGGCCACGCCATTCGTGGCGGAGTTCGTCGGCCAGGGCAACTGGCTGCCGTTCCAGCGCAGCAGCGACAGCCACGCCCAGGTCGGTGGAATGAGCATGCGCCTGGCCGACGGCGGCGCCAAGAGCACGTCAGGCCGTTTGTTCTGCCGCCCGGAAGCGATCAGCATCAACCCGCTGGTGCACGAGGAAAACCTGTTCCCGGCCAAGGTCCGCGAAATCACTTTCCTCGGCAATCGCTGCCGCATGAGCTTCGAACTTGATCAGTTGCCGGGCCATGCACTGTTGGCGGAACTGGCGCCCGAAGCCATGCCGCGTCTTGGTGCCCAGCAGATCATGGTCGCCTTGCCGCCGCGTAGCCTGCAGGTGTTTGCCTGATGAGCGCGAACCTCGCGCTGCCGCTGCCACAAAGGCAGGTTCGGCAGACCTCCCGCGCCGAAATCGGTGACCGGCTATTCGTGGTCGGCGGCAAGGTCCTCCTGCTGGTGTTGCTCGGCGTTGCCGTGTTGATGCCGTTGCTGGCGATCTTCTGGCGTGGTTTCAGCGCCGAAGCCGGGCAGGGCGGTGGTTGGGTCGCAGCGAAGGAGTTGGTGACCAGCGAGAACTTCCACTGGTTGCTCGGTAACAGCCTGAAGGTTTCCCTAAGCGTCGCGGCCATTGTCGTACCGCTGGCCTACCTGTTTGCCTACGCCCTGCAACGCACGTTGATTCCGGCCAAAGGCATCTGGCGCGGCATCTCGCTGCTGCCATTGATGGCGCCGTCGATGCTGCCCGGCATTGCGCTGGTTTACCTGTTCGGCAACCAGGGTATGTTGCGTGGTCTGCTTTCGGACAACATCTACGGTTTCTGGGGCATTGTGCTTGGCGAGGTGATCTACACCTTCCCGCACGCCTTGATGATCCTGCTGTCGGCGTTGTCCCTGGCGGATGCACGACTGTTCGATGCTGCATCAAGCATGGGCGCCAGCCCCGCCAAAGCCTTCCGCAGCATCACCTGGCCGGCGACCCGCCAGGCAGTGTTCGCTGCGTTCTGCCTGGTGTTCACCCTGACCATCACCGATTTCGGTGTGCCCGTGGTGGTCGGTGGCGACTATCAGGTGTTGGCGCTGGAGGCCTACAAGGCGGTGGTGGGTCAGCAGCAGTTCGGCCGCGGTGCCTTGATCGGCATGGTGCTGCTGCTGCCGGCGCTGTTCAGCTTCGGTGTCGATGCCTGGTTGCGTCGGCGCCATGGCGACTCCATGAGCGGTCGTGCCCAGGTGTTCAAGCCGGTGCCATCGAAGCTGCGCGACGGATGCTACCTGGTCATCGTGTTGCTGATCAGCGCCGCATTGCTGCTGGTGTTCGGCATGGCGGTGTTCTCGTCGCTGGTGAAGTTCTGGCCGTACAACCTGTCGCTGTCGCTCAACCACTATCAGTTCAACGAAACCGCCGGCGGTGGCTGGCTGGCCTACGGCAACAGCCTGAAGATGGCTTTGGGCACCGCGCTGATCGGCTCCATGCTGATCTTTACCGGGGCCTACCTGATGGAAAAAACCAAGGGACAGCGTGGCCTGAACCTGACCTTGCGCATGCTCAGTTTCGTACCGATGGCGGTGCCGGGCCTGGTGCTGGGGTTGGGTTACGTCTTCTTCTTCAACCTCACCGGCAACCCGCTGCACGTGCTCTACGGCAGCATGGCGCTGCTGATCGTCTGCACTATTGCGCACTATTTGACCACCGCGCAAATGACCGCCACCACCGCGCTACGTCAACTCGATGCCGAGTTCGAAGCCGCCGCGCTGTCGCTCAAGGCGCCGCTGTACCGCCATTACCTGCGCGTCACGGTGCCGATCTGCCTGCCGGCGTTGCTGGACATCGTGCGCTACCTGTTCGTCTCGGCCATGACCACCGTCTCGGCGGCGATCTTCCTCTACAGCCCCGACACCATCCTCGCGGCGGTGGCGGTGCTGAACATGGACGACGCCGGCAACGTCGGCGGCGCGGCAGCGATGTCGACCCTGATTCTGTTCACCTCGGCGGGCGTGTCCCTGCTGCTGGCCTGGGCTTCGCGCGGCTTGCTGCGCCGCTCCCAGGCCTGGCGGCAGACCGCGCCCGGTCATTGAATCTGCACAACCCCTCAACTCAAAAAACAGGAAAAGATCATGTTCAAGCCCCTGGCCCTGGCCGCTGCTGTCCTCACTGCTTTCAGCCTGAACGCCTTCGCGGCGAAAACCGAGTTGACGGTGTACACCGCCCTCGAAGCCGAACAACTGAAGACCTACAAAGAGGCTTTCGAGAAGGCCAACCCGGACGTCGAAATCAAGTGGGTGCGCGATTCCACGGGCATCATCACCGCCAAACTGCTGGCCGAAAAAGAACGCCCGCAGGCTGACGCCGTGTGGGGTCTGGCGGCTTCCAGCCTGGCGATCCTCGATCAGCAGGGCATGCTGCAAAGCTACGCACCCAAGGATCTGGGCAAGATCGGCGCCAACTACCGCGACGCCGCCAACCCGCCAGCCTGGGTCGGCATGGACGTCTGGGCCGCGACCATTTGCTTCAACACCGTCGAAGCCGAGAAGCAGGGCCTGACCAAGCCAGTGAGCTGGCAAGACCTGACCAAGCCTGAGTACAAAGGCAAGATCGTCATGCCGAACCCGGCATCGTCCGGCACCGGTTTCCTCGACGTCAGCGCCTGGCTGCAAACCTTCGGCGAGAAGCAGGGCTGGGCGTACATGGACGGCCTGCACCAGAACATCGGCCAGTACGTTCACTCCGGTTCCAAGCCTTGCAAACTGGCCGCCGCCGGTGAGTTCCCGATCGGTATTTCCTTCGAGTACCCGGCCGTCCAGCTGAAACGTCAGGGCGCACCGTTGGACATCATCCTGCCGAAGGAAGGCCTGGGCTGGGAGATCGAAGCGACGGCCGTGATCAAGGGCACTGCCCACGAGGAAGCCGCGAAGAAACTGGCTGACTTCTCCGCCAGCCCCGAGGCGATGGAGCTCTACAAGGAAAACTTCGCTGTACTCGCCCAGCCTGGCATCGCCAAGCCGCAGACCGAATTGCCGGCGGACTACGAACAGCGCCTGATCAAGAACGACTTCGCCTGGGCCTCGAAGAACCGCGACGAGATCCTCACTGAATGGCGCAAGCGTTATGACGGCAAGTCCGAGAAAGTGGCGGCCAAGTAAGATTTTTATCGGCTGACAGGGCCCCATCGCGGGCAAGCCCGCTCCCACAGGGAACTATGGTGGATGCAGATTTTGTGGACACCTCGAAACCTGTGGGAGCGGGCTTGCCCGCGATAGCGGTCTCTCATTCAGAGCACCTCCAGATGACACAACACAACGACATGCTGATCGTCGGCGCCGGCATCCTGGGTTTGTCCCACGCGTATGCCGCCGCCAAACGCGGTCTGAAGGTCACGGTTTTCGAGCGCAGCGAAACGCCAGTCGGCGCTTCGGTGCGCAACTTCGGCCAGGCACTGGTCACCGGCCAGCCGCCAGGCCCGATGCTGGAGCTGGCCCGCGCCAGTCGCGGAATCTGGGGCGACTGGGCGCAGCTCGCCGGCCTGCAACTCAAACGCAACGGCTCGTACCTGTTTGCCCGCACCGAGGCGGAAGAACAGTTGCTGGAAGCCTTCTGCGATGGCCGCGCGGTGAAGCACAGTTACCGCGTCGACCTGCTGCGCGGTGCCGCATTGCGCGATTTATACGGCGGCCAGTTCCGCCATCATCGTGCGGCGTTGCACGGCATGGACGACCAGCAACTGTATTCGCGCGAAGCGATTCCGGCGCTGATCGACTTCCTGCGCCGCGACCTGGGGGTCAAGTTTCACTTCTCCACCCTGGTCCGCGACATCGAGCCAGGCCGCCTGTACAGCAGCGCCGGCAGCTTCAGTGCCGAGCAGATCATCGTCTGTTCCGGTCACGATTATCAGACCTTGCTGGCCGAGCAGATCGCCGAACTCGATCCGCAAATCTGCCGCCTGCAAATGCTCCGCGCCCGTCCGCAGATCAACCTCAACCTGCAACACGCGCTGCTCACCGGTTTGAGTTGCGTGCACTACGGCGCCTTTGCCGACTTGCCGGAGGCTGCAGCGGTGCAGGCGGAAATCCTGCGGCACGCGCCGCACCTGCACGAAAACGGCATCCACCTGCTGATCAGCCCGACGCCCTATGGCGAATTGATCATTGGCGATTCGCACCATTACGGCCGCGATCCGTCGCCCTTCAATGCCGAGCAGGTCGATGACTGGATGATCGAACTGGCCGAGCAAACCCTGGGCTGCAAGGTGCAAGTGGTCGAACGCTGGCAGGGCGTCTATGGTTCACGGGGGCCGGGACCGTTCTCGTTCCTGCGCCCGGCAAAAGGCCTGGGCGTGGCGTTGATGCACACCGGTGTCGGCATGAGCGTCGGGCCGGCAATGGCTGAACGCAACGTTGCCACCGTATTGGAGGAAATCTGATGGAGCGCAATGAACAAGTGATTGCCGAGGTGTTCGGCTTGTACGAGCGCTTTGGCGACAGCGACTACATCGGCGAGCCGGTGTCGCAGATCGAACACATGTCCCAGGCGGCGGAACTGGCCATGGCCGAAGGCTTCGACGATGAAGTGGTGCTGGCGGCGTTCTTCCACGACATCGGGCATATCTGCGCTGAGAGCGCGCAGAGCATGGGCGGCTTCGGGGTGGTCAGCCATGAGCGTCTCGGTGCCGACTACCTGCGTCGCGCCGGTTTTGGCGAACGTATGGCGCGGCTTGTCGAATACCACGTTCAAGCCAAGCGCTATCTGACGCTCAAGGAACCGGGGTACTACGAACGCTTGAGCGAAGCCAGCCGCCGGACCCTCGAATACCAGGGCGGGGTGATGACGGCTGAAGAGGCTGAAGCGTTCGAGCAGGACCCGTTGTGTGCCGTGAGTTTGCGCATGCGCCAGTGGGATGAGCTGGCGAAAGAGATGCATGTGCCGGTGATTGATCTGGCGGTGCTGAAGGACAAGGCGGTGCGGTTGTTGGCTGCGTAAGTCTCGGCACCGAGTGGCTGCCTTCGCGAGCAAGCCCGCTCCCACATTGGATTTGTGACCGACGCACATCCCCTGTGGGAGCGGGCTTGCTCGCGAAGAGGCCAGCGCTGACAGCATGCATCATCAATCAAGCCACTAAAGCTGCTGCGCCAAGGCCTCAACCTGTTCCTGCCGCTCCGCCTGATTCAACTTCGGATGCGGATTCAACGA
The DNA here is from genome assembly GCF_050432945.1 of Pseudomonas sp. 18173. Classification (NCBI taxonomy): domain Bacteria; kingdom Pseudomonadati; phylum Pseudomonadota; class Gammaproteobacteria; order Pseudomonadales; family Pseudomonadaceae; genus Pseudomonas; species Pseudomonas sp. 18173. The sequence goes on along the minus strand of NZ_JBKFTN010000005.1, from coordinate 288,991 downwards.
CGACCACTGCGGATGTGCCCGTGCCTTGTTCAGGGCTTCAGGCAGTTTGCCTTCTCGCCAGCTCTTGTCCTGGGGCGTGGCCACCTGAATGCTGTCCATCGCCGCATGCCCGCGGGTGTTCAGCGCTTGCAGCAATTGCCGCTGGCGCAGCGCCAACAGGCGCAGCACGTTGTCATCCACCGTCAGTTCGCGCTGGCCCTTGATCTTGCCGAGCAGGCGGCTGCCATAACTGCGTGCGGTTTGCAGCGCGCCGCCGGCGATGGCCCCCGCCAGAGCCGCCGCACCCAGAGTAATCCCGCCGACCAGCAGGTCGACCCCGGCCCCGGCAGCAGCACCCGCAGCGATTCCGCCACCCACGCGCACGCCCAGTTGCTTGAGGGTTTCCGGGTTGAACAGGTCATCGCCCCAACGGCCGTCCAGCAAGGGCAAATCACTGGCCGCGGCATCCTGTGGGCGGAAGGCGTAGAGCTTGAGCAGGGCCTCGACGCAACGCTGCTCACGCTGGCGTACGGCTTTGCGCAGTTCGCTGATCGCTTGTTGTTCCTGCTCGGCTTCACTGACCACGCTGCGCCGGCAGGCCGCGCAATCGATCAGCAACTCGGCAATCAATCGCTCGGCGCTTTGCTGGCGAGCCAGACGCTGGGCTTGCTGATCGGCGATCAGGCGTTCGAGTTGCGGCCGGGCCGTTTCCAGCAGCAGGGCGAGACTTTCATAGAGTCGACGCTCGCCATCCTCCGGCGGCGCGACACTGTCGAAGCGCACCAGCGCATGCAATCCCAGCCGCGCCAGCGCTTCACGCCAGGCCGGTTCGCGGTGGTTGGCGCTGCTGACGAAATTCAGCACCGGCAGCAAGGGCTTGCCGCAACCGGCCAACACTTCCAGTTCGTCGCGATATTTGGCCAGCACCGGTTCCCGGGCGTCGATCACGTAGAGCCCGGCGTCCGACGCCAGCAACTGGCGCAGCACCTTGGCTTCCTGTTCGAAGCGTTGCCGGGCTTCGCTGCCCTCAAGGAAGCGCGCCAGGCGAGCCGGGCCGTCGAGGCGTTCGCCAGGACGCTCCAGGCGTTCGAGGTAATCGAGCAGGGCGATGGCGTCTTCCAGGCCCGGGGTGTCGTAGAGATCGAGCAGCGGTTCGCCGTCTACCGACAACCGTGCGCCCTCGACGTGCCGTGTGGTGCTGGGGCGATGGGACACTTCACCGAAGCCAACGTCGCGGGTCAGGGTGCGCAGCAACGAAGTCTTGCCAACGTTGGTGTGGCCGACGACGGCGAGTTTCAGGGGCTGCTTGCGGGTGTCAGTCATGGCCCGTCTCCAGCCAGTTCATCGGCGCACAGTCGGCAAAAGGCAGCTCCAGTTGTTGCAGCGCCACGTGCCAGTCGCCGAGGCGTTCGGCGTCCAGTGCTTCACCGGGCGGTGCCTGCAACAACCACACGCGGGTGGCGCTGGCGTTGCGGGCCAGTTCGGCAATCAAGGCCAGGCTGCCGCGATCCGGTGAGCGTTGCGGATCGCAGGCGATGGCCAGGCGTGCCGGAGGAAAGCGGCTCAGTTGTTCAAGGAGTTTGTGCCGCGATTCGCGACTGTCGAGGATGCCGGCGTTGCTCACGTTCTTCGGTAATTGCGGTGGCCACGGACGTTGCTCGTCCAGTTCGATGGCGACCAACAGCGCGCCGTCGCTTTGCTGCTCGGTGACGCCGCTTTCCACGCGATGCAGTTGGGCCGGTGCCGCATCGCTGACGCCGAGGCGTTCGCTGGTGGGCATCAGGCGCTCGCGCAGTTGCGCATATCCGGGCAGGTTCAAATCCAGGCGCAGCGCCGTTTGCCCCGTCATCCAGCGCCACAGGCAAAACAGCGCGAGCAGCAGGCGCGGCAAAACGCCGTAGACCAGCAGTACCCCCACCAGCCAGGCGGCCCACGCTTGGCGGGCACTTTCGATGTTCAGTGCGGCATCGCCGCTGGCGCGGATCATCTCCTCGGTCGGCACGTTGAAGCCGAGCAGGGCCGGCAGCGCGCCAAGCGCCTGGGTGACGGCGATAAAGGTGTCGGCACTGAGGATAGTGGTCTCCCAGACGAAGCCGTAGCGTCGGGTCGCCATCAGCGTCAGCAAAATGACCAGGGCGCTGAGCATCGCCAGCAACCACAGGCTGTTGACCAGCACGCCGATGGCCCAGCGATTGAGTTTCTGGCGTTGCAGCAACAGGAGCAGGGCCGGTGCCAATTGTGCGGCCTTGGCGTCCCGGGCGAGCTTTTCACTCAGCCATAACCACAGTCGCCCCAGACTGGCGCCGTGTTCGCCGGCAAACACCAGCCCCAGCGCCCAGCTCAGCAGCAGGATCAGATTCAGCCCGAGCAGGCTGCCCAAGGCCCAGAACACATTCACCGGGTGCAGGCCGTCACCCATTGCCGCGAAGGCCAGGCCGGCGCCGCTGACCACGGCCAGCACCGCCAATACGATCAGCGCCAGTCGTGCGCCTTGCAGCCAGTGTTGGAGGGCTGCGGCCAGGCCATCGCGTTCAGCCAGCCACAGGGCCCGGCGTTGAATGCGCGACGGCAAATCGCCGCCGGCGCTGCGGGCCATCCGGTTGGCTTCAAGGTCTTCCAGGGGGCCAGCGTGTTCTTCGCGCAGGCGGATGGTTTCTGTCAGCCAGAGGGTATTGAGTTCAGTCACGCGGCATCCCGTCGCTTCATTGAGCTGAGAGCATAACCGCTGTGGCGCTTATCGGCGAAAGCGCGGCTCTGGTATCCTCGCCGACATGACTAAATCACTCCCCCTCAGCCTGATCGCAGCCCTCGGTGAAAACCGTGTGATCGGCGTCGACAACAGCATGCCCTGGCACCTGCCGGGGGACTTCAAATATTTCAAGGCCACCACCCTCGGCAAGCCGATCATCATGGGTCGCAAGACCTGGGATTCCCTCGGTCGCCCGTTGCCGGGCCGCTTGAACATCGTGGTCAGCCGTCAGGCGGATCTGCTGCTCGAAGGTGCGGAGGTTTATCCGTCGCTGGAAGCCGCCATCGTTCGCGCTGAAGCATGGGCGAAGGAACAGGGCGTCGATGAGTTGATGCTGATTGGCGGGGCGCAGTTGTATGCGCAGGGCCTGGCGCAGGCTGACCGGTTGTACCTGACCCGCGTGGCGCTGAGCCCGGAAGGGGATGCGTGGTTTCCGGAGTTTGATTTGAACCAGTGGAAACTGGTGTCGAATGTGCCGAACCCGGCCGAAGGCGACAAGCCGGCGTTCAACTTCGAAGTTTGGGAAAAAGCCTGAAAGCTTCGCGAGCAAGCCCGCTCCCACAGGGGATTTGTGTCGCTCACAGATCCAATGTGGGAGCGGGCTTGCTCGCGAAGAGGCCCGCTCAGTCGCTAAAGCACTTAAGCCTGCGCCAACGCCGAATGCTCATCCGCATCCAGCAGCGCCTTGTCGGTCTGCTGCATCACCTGGCTGGTAATCGCCCCCGCCGTCATCGAACCACTGACGTTCAACGCCGTACGCCCCATATCAATCAACGGCTCGACCGAAATCAGCAACGCCACCAGTGACACCGGCAAGCCCATCGCCGGCAGCACGATCAGCGCGGCAAACGTCGCACCGCCACCCACGCCGGCCACGCCGGCCGAGCTCAGCGTGACAATCGCCACCAGCGTCGCGATCCACAATGGGTCCAGCGGGTTGATGCCCACGGTCGGCGCCACCATCACCGCCAACATCGCCGGGTACAGACCTGCACAGCCGTTCTGGCCGATGGTCGCGCCGAACGAAGCGGCGAAGCTGGCAATGGATTGCGGGATGCCCAGGCGACTGGTTTGCGCTTCGATGCTCAAAGGAATCGTCGCTGCGCTGGAGCGGCTGGTGAACGCGAAGGTCAGCACCGGCCAGATCTTGCGGAAGAAGCGCAGCGGATTGATCCCGGCAACCGACACCAGCACGCCGTGCACCACGAACATCAGGCCCAGGCCGATATAGGACACCACCACGAAACTGCCGAGCTTGATGATGTCTTGCAGGTTGGAACCGGCGACCACCTTGGTCATCAGCGCCAGCACGCCGTACGGGGTCAGCTTCATCACCAGGCGCACCAGGCGCATCACCCAGGCTTGCAGGGTGTCGATGGCGTTGATCACTTTCTGACCTTTTTCGGCATCATCCTTGAGCAGTTGCAGCGCAGCGATACCCAGGAACGCAGCGAAAATCACCACGCTGATGATCGACGTCGGCTTGGCCCGCGCCAGATCGGCGAACGGGTTTTGCGGGATGAACGACAGCAACAGTTGCGGCACATTCAGGTCGGCGACCTTGCCGGCGTAGTCGGTCTGGATGGTTTGCAGGCGCGCCATTTCCTGGGTGCCGGCCACCAGGCCTTCGGCGGTCAGGCCGAACAGGTTGGTCAGGCCGATGCCGATCAGCGCCGCAATGGCCGTGGTGAACAGCAGCGTGCCGATGGTCAGGAAGCTGATCTTGCCCAGCGACGAAGCGTTGTGCAGACGGGCCACGGCACTGAGGATCGAGGCGAACACCAGCGGGATCACGATCATTTGCAGCAATTGCACATAACCGTTGCCCACCAGATCGAACCAGCCGATCGAGGCTTTCAGCACCGGGTTGCCGGCACCGTAGACCGTGTGCAGCGCCACACCGAACGCCACGCCCAGTGCCAGCGCGAGCAGGACTTTTTTCGCCAGGCTCCAGGTGGTGTGGCGGGTTTGCGCCAGGCCGAAGAGCAAAGCGAGGAACACCAGCAGATTGAGGATCAGCGGCAGATTCATGAGAACTCCGAGTGAGACTTGTGCCAGCCACCTTCCGGGGCAGCTGCGAACCGGCAAGCCTAACAGCTTGAAAACTAATGAATTAATATCAAAAACGTATGGTATCCGTCGTTTTTGGAATAAGCGGATGTCGCTGTCAGAAATGCAACTGACGCGAAAGGGACGCGGACGGTCGCTGACAGACGAGGACTGTCACACTTATTTGTTAGCGTCGATGTCTTTCACATTCAGGGAGAAACGCCGATGAAGTTCGCACCGAAATTACTGGCTGCAGCACTTTGCCTGGGCCTTGCCGGCCAGGTTTTCGCAACGGATCTGAAACACTGGCCAGCCGATCAGGCCAAGGCACTGGACGCGATGATCGCGGCCAACGCCAACAAAGGTAACTACGCGGTGTTCGACATGGACAACACCAGTTACCGCTACGACCTGGAAGAGTCGCTGCTGCCGTTCATGGAGAACAAGGGCCTGATCACCCGCGACAAGCTCGATCCCTCCCTGAAGCTGATGCCGTTCAAGGACACCGCCGACCACAAGGAAAGCCTGTTCAGCTACTACTACCGCCTCTGTGAAGTCGACGACATGGTTTGCTATCCATGGGTCGCCCAGGTGTTCTCCGGCTTTACGCTCAAGGAACTCAAGGGCTACGTCGACGAGATGATGGCGTCCGGCAAACCGGTGCCGGCCACTTATTACGAAGGCGATGTGGTCAAGAAGCTCGACGTCAACCCGCCGAAAATCTTCACCGGCCAGCAAGAGCTGTACAACAAACTGATGGAGAACGGCATCGAGGTCTATGTAATGACCGCCGCCTCCGAAGAACTGGTGCGCATGGTCGCGGCCGATCCGAAGTATGGCTACAACGTAAAGCCGCAGAACGTGATCGGCGTATCGTTGCTGCTCAAGGACCCGAAGACAGGCGAGCTGACCACCGCACGCAAGCAGATCACCGCCGGCAAGTATGACGAGAAGGCCAACCTCGGCCTTGAAGTAACCCCATACCTGTGGACCCCGGCGACCTGGATGGCCGGCAAGCAGGCGGCAATCCTGACTTACATCGACGAGTGGAAAAAACCGGTATTGGTTGGCGGCGACACCCCGAGCAGCGACGGCTACATGCTGTTCCACAGTGTTGACGTGGCCAAGGGCGGCATCCACCTGTGGGTCAATCGCAAAGACAAGTACATGACCCAGATCAACGGCATGATGGCCAAGCACGCTGCGGCCCAGGCCAAGGAAGGGCTCACCGTGACTGCTGACAAGAACTGGGTGATCGTCAAGCCTGAAGAAATCCAGTAAGGATTTTGATTCCCTGTAGGAGCGAGCTTGCTCGCGATGGTCGTTAACGATGACGCGTGCTGTCTGATTTTACGCGGCGTCCTTGCGACCATCGCGAGCAAGCTCGCTCCTACAGTTTGATCGGTGTTGTTCCCCAATCCAGTGTTCAACGCAGNGCTTGCTCGCGATGGTCGTTAACGATGACGCGTGCTGTCTGATTTTACGCGGCGTCCTTGCGACCATCGCGAGCAAGCTCGCTCCTACAGTTTGATCGGTGTTGTTCCCCAATCCAGTGTTCAACGCAGATCCATTGTGGGAGCGAGCCTGCTCGCGAAGAGGCCAGCCAGTGCAATGAAAGCCTCTGTTTGATCGCCATCTCCTGACAGTCGCAACCTACGCTTTCTTGCGTAAGGGACTACGACTACGCCAGAATCCGCCGGCTTGTGCGCCTTACTCCCGGACTCTACCGTCTACCTGTCACTGAACATCAGTGATCGGGTTTGGTAGCCCGGCTGTGTAGGGTGCAAAGCATCATGATTTGCAGACGTTCTTGCGTCTCTGCTTTTTATGGTGGTCATGCACAGGGCGCTTTCGGGCGCGCCGGTTTCCTTACACCCCGGTCTACCAACCTGCGCATGGCCGCCACCTTCGTTTGGTAGCGAGGGTGATGGCTCCTTGTCTTATGGTGTAAGGAGTTTTATCAATGCTAAAAATCACCCCCGATCCTCCGCGCAAACCCAGCCGAACATTCATCATCGCACCCGGCCTCGACACCGAAACCCTGTTGGCTCACGCCTGCGAATCCCTCGCCTCGGCCAACGTCATGGCCAGCGATTTCGCCGGCCTGCTGGAAGGCTCCCAACGCAGCACGATGCTGGGGATTGCACAGGTCATCATGCTGGGCGAGCTGGCGGTGAACCAGGCCCTCGATAATCTCGATCCGCAGGAATAGTTCTGCCCTTGTAGGAGCGAGCCTGCTCGCGATGGTCGTCAACGATAACGCTGGAAGCCTGACACCCAGCGGCGTTCTCCAGTCCATCGCGAGCAGGCTCGCTCCTACAGGTGAAAGGTGACCGGCAGAAACAAAAATGCCCCGCACTTGGCGGGGCATTTTTATGTTTGACGGTTAGCGCGAGCACTCCGACGACCATACCCGGTCTCATTTCAGAATTGGCCTACATCAATCAAAGAAGGGTCTGATTCTTCCTCCGCTTCGCCTCTTCTAGCGTGCGTCCTTTCGATCTGACAGGGACACATTTCGCATGAAGCGCTATTACATTACGGTCGGGGCCAAAACCACCGTCGGCGGCACTGTCGTCAGTGGTTTTCCTCATGGCCGCATCAATGGCCAGGCCATGGCCCGCGAGGGCGATGAAGTCAAATGCCCGGAATGCGACAGTACCGGGACCATCATTTGCGTCAGCCCACGTCTTTCGGAGGAGTGGGATGGACGCAAGCCCGCACTGGACGGCGACCTGTGCAAGTGCAAGTGCGATCCACCGCCCAAGTTGATTGCCAATCAGACCAACAGGAGCCAACAGATCGACGTTGGCAACGTCGCGCCACCTGCCCGAGCCGCCGCTCAACCCGCGACACCGACGGACGCGCGCCAACCGATTGTCGAACCGCGCCCCTCCGGTTTTGCACCTGCCACGAGCCCCTCGACGCCGTCTTTCAGCGAGTTGCCGGGGGTAATCTGCCAGAACCTGTGGCGTGGATACCAGCAGAGAGCCGAGGCCGTCGTGGCGCCGGGCGGCGTTCTGATAGCAGACCCAAACGCGCGTAATCGCGCGATCAATGCGGCGTACGCTCGATTGTGGTTGGAGGATCAGCGTTTCCAATGGGCGGGACTTGCGGCTTTCGCATCCAAGCAGGTGGGGTGTGGGTTGTTGCATGCGGCTGATTCGATAGACAAGATCCAGGCCGAACATGACGCGCACTTACGCTGGAAGGATGCGATCAGGAGAGGATTCTCCGGGTTGTTCGACAAGCGAAGCGAGCGTGAACGGCAGCAGAGCGCTCAACGAAGTGAGCAAGCGCGACAAGAATACGAACAAGCCCGCCGCAACAACCCGCTTCCTGGCGGTAAGCGGAACGAGGGAGAGTCGTTGTCATATGTGCAGAAGCAGCTCCAGTTCGTGCACGACATGCTGGCGCTGGGCAATACCACGCTGTTTTTGGATGTGTTTCCGCTACATGCTTTTTATAAAGAGCGTGGATTGTCGGCGCTCAGGACTTGCTTGGGCTCTCGTCAAGATATTTATAGACATGATCAGTATCAAGTCCTGTGGCCGATCGAGCAGAAGAAGGTGACATTTGGTTATAACTACAAGGAAATCCTGCAAGCTTTCGAAGCCATTGATGCAGGAAACATCGTCGAAAGTGTTGTTTTTCTTGCCGAACATGAACAGAAGAACATCCTGCAGCCAGCAATGTACAGTGACCTGAATCTGGTGGCTTTGCTACTTGGCAATCAGTTCTCTTATGTTACGAACTTACCGTCCGGCGCCGCTGCAGCCGTCGAATTGACCCTGGCCAGCCAGTGCCGTCCCAGTGAAGACGGACGTACAGTTGGTTTCAGCAGCGATTACTTTGCCAATCTGGCCGACATCCATCAACGCATGCCCTTCGTACTCAAGGCCGCGACGCAATTTGATGAGTTGCTGCGGCGCTCTGATCGCCATCTCATCGAACAGGCGATTCTTGAAATTGCCGCAGGCCGGGGTGTGCGATGAGGTCAGATTATTTAACTTGGCGAGTTACTTTAATGGAGTAGATGTACATGGTGGTACGTATTCTTTGGTCAGCGATATATTTGGTTGGAGGTGTTCTGCCTGCTGTTGGGTTGGCTCTGCTCAGTCTGTTTTTTACGATGTTTGGTGACGTGTTTGGCATATTGCTAAGCACACTCGCATGGCTGGGAACTATCGGGCTTGTATTGGCGTCGTTCAACTGGCCTAGTGGCATCAGGCCGTGTCGCAGGCTGGTTATATCAGTAATGTTAATAATAGGTTTGGTGGTAATATTTCCTGTGCTGATATATTCATTAACCCACCCCAGCAGCAAGATGTGGTTTGGTGCGGTAGTTCTTGGGCCGACATTGTTAGCGCTTCACTATCTGTGGCAAGTTGCGCGGAGCTCTCGTGCCTAAGAATGAGAAAGTCTTGCTTTTGATTCTCCTGATGTAGAGTGTTTTAAGTTTGAAAGTCAAAAATTCCAAGGGTTGACATAATCGTTTGATAATTGGTCCAAAAAAATGCCCCGCACTTGGCGGGGCATTTTTTGTTCAACGGTTAAGCCTTACAGCCCGTCGAGCATCGCCTTGTTACGCACAGCACCCTTGTCGGCGCTGGTCGCCAGCAGGGCGTAGGCTTTCAGCGCGGTGGTCACTTTACGTGGACGCACTTCCACCGGTTTCCAGCCTTTCTTGTCCTGCTCGACCCGGCGTGCCGCCAGTTCTTCGTCGCTGACCAACAGGTTGATCGAGCGGTTCGGAATGTCGATCAGCACTTTGTCGCCGTCCTGCACCAGGCCGATTGCGCCGCCGGCAGCGGCTTCAGGCGAAGCGTGGCCGATGGACAGGCCCGAGGTACCACCGGAGAAACGACCGTCGGTGAGCAGGGCGCAGGCTTTGCCCAGGCCTTTGGATTTCAGGTAGGACGTCGGGTAGAGCATTTCCTGCATGCCCGGGCCGCCTTTCGGGCCTTCGTAGCGAATGATGACGATGTCGCCTTCCTTCACTTCGTCGGCGAGGATGCCGCGTACGGCGCTGTCCTGGCTTTCGAAGATCTTCGCGTTGCCTTCGAACACGTGGATCGACTCGTCGACGCCGGCGGTTTTCACCACGCAACCGTCGAGGGCGATGTTGCCGTAGAGAACGGCCAGGCCGCCTTCTTGCGAGTAGGCGTGCTCGACACTGCGGATGCAGCCGTTTTCACGGTCGTCGTCCAGGGTTTCCCAACGGGTCGACTGGCTGAACGCGGTTTGCGTCGGGATGCCCGCAGGACCGGCCTTGAAGAAGTGATGCACCGCTTCGTCGTTGGTCTGGGTGATGTCCCACTTGGCGATGGCTTCTTCCATGCTGCGGCTGTGCACGGTCGGCAACTGGGTGTGCAGCAAACCACCACGGGCCAGCGAGCCGAGGATGCTGAAGATGCCGCCAGCGCGGTGCACGTCTTCCATGTGGTACTTCTGGATATTCGGCGCGACCTTGCACAGTTGCGGCACGTGACGGGACAGACGGTCGATGTCGCGCAGGTCGAAATCGATCTCGGCTTCCTGGGCGGCGGCCAGCAAGTGCAGGATGGTGTTGGTGGAACCGCCCATGGCGATGTCCAGGGTCATGGCGTTTTCGAACGCCTGGAAGTTGGCGATGTTGCGCGGCAATACCGATTCGTCGTTCTCGCCGTAGTAACGCTTGCACAGCTCGACGATGGTGCGGCCGGCCTGCAGGAACAGCTGCTCGCGGTCGCTGTGGGTGGCCAGGGTCGAACCGTTGCCCGGCAAGGCCAGGCCCAGGGCTTCAACCAGGCAGTTCATCGAGTTGGCGGTGAACATGCCGGAGCACGAACCGCAAGTCGGGCAAGCGCTGCGCTCGTACTCAGCGACTTTCTCGTCAGAAGCGCTGGAGTCGGCGGCGATCACCATGGCGTCGACCAGGTCGAGACCGTGGCTGGCCAGTTTGGTCTTGCCGGCTTCCATCGGGCCGCCGGAGACGAAGATCACCGGGATGTTCAGGCGCAGGGACGCCATCAGCATGCCGGGGGTGATCTTGTCGCAGTTGGAGATGCAGACGATGGCGTCGGCGCAGTGGGCGTTGACCATGTACTCGACGGAGTCGGCAATGATCTCGCGGCTCGGCAGCGAATACAGCATGCCGTCGTGGCCCATGGCGATGCCGTCATCGACAGCGATGGTGTTGAATTCTTTTGCCACACCGCCAGCGCGTTCGATTTCACGGGCGACCAGTTGGCCCAGGTCCTTGAGGTGCACGTGGCCCGGTACGAACTGGGTGAACGAGTTGGCAATGGCGATGATCGGCTTCTTGAAGTCGTCATCTTTCATCCCGGTGGCGCGCCACAGTGCGCGGGCGCCGGCCATGTTGCGGCCGTGGGTGGACGTTTTCGAGCGGTAATCAGGCATGAAGCACTCCGGGCGGCTAATCAGGTATCAAAAGGGAAGTGAGCTTCTATTGACGTCTGGAACACTCAGAAATGGCCGTGTGTCCGGAAGTTGCCGATAACTTTGCGGGATCGCCGCGCGCTTCAGCTTGAGCTCATAAACCCGCCGGGGGATGACTGGCGATGAATGTTCGCGATTCTACACGGCTGGCGGCTGGAGGGAATGGCTGCAAGCATTCACAAGACGTTCGGCGACCGCCCTTGTAGGAGCGAGCTCGCGATGAACCCGAGAACGCCACGGGGCATCAGGTTCCCCGCGTTATCGTTGACCACCATCGCGAGCGAGCTCGCTCCTACAGTATTAAAGCCACATGGCATCCCACAGCGGGTAGTCTCCAACCCGAGTCACAAGTCCTGCCCGCAAAGGGTTGGCGATGATGTATCGGGCAGCTGCTTTCAGGTCTTCCTCGCGGCGCAAGGCTCGGTCGAAGTAACCCTTTTGCCATAGCGTTTCGTGGCGACCTCTTTGCTGGTTGATGGCGCGAGCACTTCTGGATTTGGCCGCTTGCATCAGTTTCGGCAAATCACCGTTGTGCAATTCAACCAGCCAATGAAAGTGATCCGGCATGAGCACCCAGGCAATAGAGGTGGCATTGCCAGCTTCATGAGCTCTTCTGAATTCGTTCACTACCAAACGTCCAACGTACAAATCATTGAAGATCGGTTGCCGTTCATGGGTGACTGCGGTCAGGAGATAGATGCGACCGGATTCCGAGCGGCGGCCAGTACGTAAACGATTAGCTTGCGGCGTGTTGGACATTCCGTTGTCCTCTTCTGTGGTTAGAAGAGAAACGGTAGGCGTGGGATGGGAGGTTGCCGCTTCGACTGTGGGTCAGGATGTGTCGTGCACTGTAGGAGCGAGCTCGCGATGAACCCGAGAACGCCGCGGGGCATCAGGTTCCCCGCGTTATCGTTGACGACCATCGCGAGCAAGCTCGCTCCTACAGTGGTCTGGGTTGTTAGCTGTTTGGCAACAACCGGCAGGTAATGCTCTTGATGTAGCGGGTTTCCGGGATGGCCGGATGCACCGGATGGTCCGGACCCTGGCCGCCGCGTTCGAGCATCTGGATGTTGCGATCCAGGTGGCGGGCGCTGGTCAGCAGGATGTTCTGCAGGTCGTCTTCCGGCAGGTGCATCGAGCAGGATGCGCTGAACAGGATGCCGTCCTTGGTCAGCAGGCGCATGGCTTGCTCGTTCAGGCGACGGTAGGCGCCTTCGCCGTTCTTCATGTCTTTCTTGCGTTTGATGAACGCCGGCGGGTCGGCCACGATCACGTCGAAGCGTTCTTCGCTGGCCTTCAGTTCTTTGAGGGCTTCGAATACGTCGCCTTCGATGCAGGTCATTTTTTCGGCGAAGCCATTCAGCGCGGCGTTGCGCTCGACGCCGTCGAGGGCGAAGGCCGAGGCGTCGACGCAGAACACTTCGCTGGCACCGAATGCAGCAGCTTGAACGCCCCAGCCGCCGATGTAGCTGTAGAGGTCGAGTACGCGCTTGCCCTTGGCATAAGGCGCCAGGCGTGCGCGGTTCATGCGGTGGTCGTAGAACCAGCCGGTTTTCTGGCCCTGGATGACCGGGGCTTCGAACTTCACGCCGTTCTCTTCGAGGGCAACCCACTCCGGCACCAGGCCGAACACGGTTTCGACGTAGCGGTTGAGGCCTTCGGCGTCACGGGCAGCGGAGTCGTTCTTGAACAGGATGCCGCTTGGCTTGAGCACCTGGGTCAGCGCCGCGATCACGTCGTCCTTATGGGCTTCCATGGTCGCCGAAGCGATCTGCACCACCAGGATGTCGCCGAAACGGTCAACCACCAGGCCTGGCAACAGGTCGGAATCGCCGTAGACCAGGCGATAGAACGGCTTGTCGAACAGGCGATCGCGCAGTGACAGGGCCACGTTCAGGCGATGCACCAGCAGCGATTTGTCCAGCGGCAGCTTGATGTCGCGCGACAGCAAACGGGCGCAGATCAGGTTGTTCGGGCTCATGGCAACGATGCCCAGCGGCTTGCCGCCGGCGGCTTCGAGGATCGCCTGGTCGCCGGCCTTGAAACCGTGCAAAGGCGTAGCGGCTACATCGATTTCGTTGCTGTAGACCCACAAGTGGCCGTTGCGCAGACGGCGGTCGGCGTTGGCTTTGAGGCGCAGGCTAGGCAGGGACATGACGTCGCTCCGGAAAAAAGAGCGGGAGTATAGCCTGTTGCGCAAGGCCTCGGCAGGGTGGATGGACATGCGGTGAGCAGGGCCGGCCCGGATGAAACTTCAGGCGATGGGCGGTACAAGGTTTCGGATCCAACTGTTAGAAGCTAGAATCTGCGCCTGACCCAGAGTGTGTACTTATGTCCCAAGAGCTGACTTCCGAACAGATCCAACACGCCCTGCAGGGCATCAGCGTACCGGCCCAGCCGCAAATCATGGTGGATTTGCAGATGGAGCAGTACATGCCCGACCCGGATCTGGAAGTCATCGCCAAGCTGATCTCCCAGGATCCGGGCCTTTCCGGTTCCCTGCTGAAGATCGTCAATTCGCCGTATTACGGGCTGAGCAACAAGATTGCTTCGATCCAGCGCGCGGTGAATCTGCTGGGCAGCCGCTCGATCATCAACCTGATCAACGCGCAGTCGATCAAGGGCGAGATGAATGACGACACCATTGTCACCCTCAACCGTTTCTGGGACACCGCCCAGGACGTGGCAATGACCTGCCTGACCCTGGCCAAGCGCATCGGCGTTGAAAACGGCGATGAAGCGTACGCGCTCGGTTTGTTCCACGACTGCGGCGTGCCCTTGATGCTCCAGCGTTTTCCCGATTACATGGGGGTTCTGGAGCAGGCCTATGCCAATGCCAGTGCCGAATGCCGGGTGGTGGACACGGAGAATCAGGTGTTCAATACCAATCACTCGGTGGTCGGGTATTACACGGCCAAGTCCTGGCGCCTGCCGGAGCACGTGAGCGCTGCGATCGCCAATCACCACAATGCCCTGGCGATCTTCAGCGATGAGACTTCGCGCAACAGTTCGTTGAAGAACCTGTTGGCGATCCTGAAGATGGCCGAGCACATTTGCGCGTCGTACCGGGTGCTGGGCAACCAGACCGAAGATCACGAGTGGAACAGCATCGCACCGCTGGTGCTCGATTATGTCGGCCTCTCGGACTACGACTTCGAGACCCTCAAGCAGACGATCCGCGACCTCGGCACTCATCGCTGAGTGTCGGAACTTTCCAGGCCACGAGCCTGATCCGAGAGCACCATGCCTGAATTGCCAGAAGTCGAAACCACCCGTCGCGGCATCGCACCGTACCTGGAAGGCCAGCGTGTCAGCCGGGTGATCGTGCGTGATCGTCGCTTGCGCTGGCCAATTCCCGAAGACCTCGATGTGCGGTTGTCCGGGCAGCGCATCGTACTGGTGGAGCGGCGCGCCAAATACCTGCTGATCAATGCCGAAGTCGGTACCTTGATCAGCCATTTGGGCATGTCAGGCAATTTGCGTCTGGTGGAGGCCGGGTTGCCGGCGGCCAAGCATGAGCATGTGGACATCGAGCTGGAGTCGGGCCTGGCCCTGCGTTACACCGACCCGAGGCGCTTCGGCGCAATGCTCTGGAGCCTCGATCCGCTCAATCATGAATTGCTGATCCGCCTGGGGCCGGAACCCCTGACCGACCTGTTCGACGGCGAGCGCCTGTTTCAGCTGTCCCGTGGGCGTTCGATGGCGGTCAAGCCGTTCATCATGGATAACGCGGTGGTGGTGGGCGTCGGCAATATCTATGCGACCGAAGCGTTGTTCGCCGCTGGAATCGACCCGCGCCGCGAAGCCAAGAGCATTTCCCGTGCGCGGTATTTGAAGCTGGCCATCGAGATCAAGCGCATCCTGGCGGCTGCCATCGAGCGCGGCGGTACCACGTTGCGGGACTTTATCGGTGGTGACGGTCAGCCTGGTTATTTCCAGCAGGAATTGTTCGTGTACGGTCGCGGCGGCGAGCACTGCAAAGTCTGTGGCACGGGCCTGCGGGAAGTGAAGCTGGGGCAGCGCGCCAGCGTTTTTTGCCCGCGCTGTCAGAGCTGATCGCCAGTTACAGCTTCAGTGAGGCTTATGACGCCTTCGCGAGCAAGCCCGCTCCCACAGGGGGAACGCATTCCAAATGTGGGAGCGGGCTTGCTCGCGAAGGCGGCCTGACAGGCGCTGGAAGACTTAAGCCTTACCGGTAATCTTGCGGTACTTCTCCATCAACTGTTCTTCAGTCTCCGGATGAGCTTCGTCCAGTGGAATGCAATCCACCGGGCAGACCTGCTGGCACTGCGGTTCGTCGTAATGGCCGACACACTGGGTGCACAGGTTCGGGTCGATCACGTAGATCTCTTCGCCTTGGGAAATGGCGGCGTTCGGGCACTCGGGTTCGCAGACGTCGCAGTTGATGCAATCGTCGGTGATGATCAGGGACATGCTAACTCCAGCCGGGGCGGCAGGCCCGGGCGCAATAAACCAATGCGCTTAATTGTGCCGCATTGGCGCCGTAGGAGCGAGCTTGCTCGCGAAAAACCTGAGAGCGCCGCGGGGTGTCAGGTTTCCAGCGTTATCGTTGACGCCCATCGCGAGCAAGCTCGCTCCTACTTCTTGAAGCGTTCGGTCAGGGCGTCCGCCACCACAGGGTGCACGAACTTGGTGATATCGCCGCCCAAGGCAGCAATTTCACGGACCAGCGTCGAGGAGATGAAGGAATAACGTTCGGACGGGGTCAGGAACAGGCTTTCCACATCCGGCGCCAGCTGGCGGTTCATGTTGGCCAGCTGGAATTCGTATTCGAAGTCCGACACCGCGCGCAAACCACGCAGGAACACGTTGGCATTCTGCTCTTTGGCGAAGTGCGCCAGCAGCGTCGAGAAGCCGACGACTTCAACGTTCGGCAGATGTTTAGTGACCTCGCGCGCCAGTTCTACCCGTTGTTCCAGAGGAAACAGCGGGTTTTTCTTCGGGCTCGCGGCAACGGCGATGATCACGTGATCGAACAGGCGCGAGGCGCGTTCGACCAGATCGCCATGGCCCTTGGTAATAGGGTCGAAGGTACCTGGGTACAACACTCGGTTCATCGCGTCGTCCTGGCGGGAATCCGTTGGGGAGTCGGATGGTATCGCAGCCTTCCCGGTCGGCCAAGTCGCCTGTTGGGTAAGAAAGCACTATAGACGATGGGAATTATCGTCATTTTCATGGGTTTTTTAAACGATCGGCCAGGGATGTCGCCAGTTGCGCCGTCAGTCCGTAGACCGACAGCTGCGGGTTGGCGCCAATGCTGGTGGGGAACAGCGAGCCGTCGTGGATCGACAGATTGCCCAGTTGATGATGCCGGCCGAGGCTGTCGGTCACCGCAGTTTCCGGGCTTTCGCCCATGGCACAACCGCCCATCACATGGGCGCTGCCCAGGCGTGTGCGGTACAACTCCAGGATCAGGCCGTCGATCAGCGAGCGGGCGTCGGCGAGGGTCTTCACGTAACGGGCATCGGCGTGCATCGGCATGACGGCCTTGGCGCCACCGGCAAACTGGATCTCGGCCATGGTATGGAACGCCCGGCGCAATCCATCCCAGGCGTACGGCGAGAGCTGGTAATCCAGCACCGGCGTGTTGTCGCTGCGCAATTCGACGCTGCCGCCGGGGCTGTCCGGATGAAACCCGTCCCGCAGCAACGCCAGCATGGCGTGGGTATGGGGCAGATCGGCCATGTGCTGCGAGTTTTCCTGGCCGAAACCACCGAGCAGTGTCGTGGCCAGCGCCGGGTGCAGGGGCGGGACTTCCAGTTTGTAGGACATCTTGCCGGTGGTGCCGTCCTGCCACTGGAAATGGTCGGAATAGATCGACTGTGGTGCGCCGTAGAACGGGTTGACCACTTCGTCGAACAACGCGGCAGACATGTTCACCGGGTGCAGGAATGTACGTTTTCCAAGGCGCTTGTGCGGGTCGGGTGCCCCGGAGCGCATCAGCAAGGCGGGGCTGTTGATGCCACCCCCGGCCAGCACGAAATGCCGCGCCTTGACCGTGATAGTGCGCCCGGTCGGTGCGACGCAGCGTTCATCCATCGCCGAACATTGCAGGCTGGTAACCTTGTCGCCGCTGATCATGAGTTTTTCGGCGCGGGCCAGGTAAAGCAGCTCGCCGCCTTTTTCCAGGGTGGCTGGAATGGTGGTGACCATCATCGATTGCTTGGCGTTGGTCGGGCAGCCCATGCCGCAGTACCCGAGGTTCCAGCAGCCGCGAACGTTGCGCGGGATGACGTGCCAGCTGTAGCCCAGCGCCTGGCAGCCCTGGCGGATCACATCATTGTTGGCATTGGGTGGCACCATCCACGGTGCGACGCCCAGGCGTTGCTCCATTTTCTCGAACCACGGCGCCATGTCCGCCGGGCTGTGGCCCTTGACGTTGTGCTCTTTGGCCCAGTGCTCCAGGGTCGGCTCCGGGGTGCGGAAACTGGAGGTCCAGTTGATCAACGTGGTGCCGCCCACCGCCCGGCCCTGGAGGATGGTGATCGCCCCGTCCTTGCTCATGCGGCCGATGCCTTCCTGATAAAGGCTGGCGTAGGCCTGGTCTTCGAGCATCTTGAAGTCGCTGCTGGTCTTGAGCGGACCTTCCTCGATCAACAACACCTTGTAGCCGGCCGCGCTGAGGATTTCGGCCGTGGTGCCGCCGCCGGCACCGCTGCCGATGATCGCCACATCCGCTTCGAGTGTCAGGTCCTGGGTCAGTTGCGAGCCGTCGTGGGTTTTCCAGCCTCGGGCCATGCCTTCGCGAAACGGGTCGGGTACGGGCATCTTCGGGTTCTCTTTTTATTAGGATCTGGGTACTGGGGGTGACAGGACTGACGCCTTCGCGAGCAAGCCCGCTCCCACAGGGTCACGCGGTCAATGTGGGAGCGGGCTTGCTCGCGAAGGGGTCGACTCAGTTTCAAACCGTTGGCGGTCCGGGATATCCGCAATGCGCCCACGACTCCTTGCGCCCGTACCAGGCCATCATCACCAGTTGCAGCAAGGAGCTGTGGCCCATGCGCAGCAGGCTCAACGAGCTGTTTTCCCAGCGCTCGAGAAAATGCCGGATATCGTCGGCGCTGGCGTTTTCCCAGCTGCCCCAGATTCCGGTCAGCGGGCCGCGGGTCACGGCCATGCCAAGCACATCGAACAGTTGCCGAGTCAGCTTGAGCATTTCCGGCGACAGGTGGGCGAGGCTGTAATCCAGGTTTTTCAGTGTGCCTTCGACAGCCTCGGGCATCCGTTCGGAGGTCACGGCACCCTCGAGCATCACCGGAATCAACGCCCGCAAAAACGGCAGGTCGCCGCTGCGTAACGTGGTGAAACCACTGGCCGGGTCGCTCGACGAACAACCGCTGAGGCTGGCTCCGAGCCCGGCGGTGGCGAGGAACGCTGTGGCGCCGAGGCTGAATTTAAGCAACCCGCGCCGTGACAGCGCGGGTGATTCGGACAGGCTTTGGTTCATTATTGTTATTACCTGACGGTGACGATCGTTAGCGGATGAACAGCTTCTGGATCAGCTTCTGGATGGATTTGCCGTACGGCGGGTAGATCAGCTTCGCCGCGTTGAACCGCTGTTTGATCAATACGCCTTTGGCCTTGCTGAACGTGAGGAAGCCTTCATGGCCGTGGTAATGGCCCATGCCCGAGGCGCCGATGCCGCCGAACGGCATGTCGTCCTGGGCGACGTGCAGCAGCGTGTCGTTCAGGCACACGCCGCCGGAATGGGTTTCGTGCAGTACGCGCTGTTGTTCGCGCTTGTCATAACCGAAGTAATACAGCGCCAGTGGGCGAGGGCGCTGGTTGATGTAGGCAAAGGCCTGGTCCAGATCCTTGTACGGCACGATCGGCAACAGTGGCCCGAAGATTTCGTCCTGCATCACCGTCATGTCGTCAGTGACATTGAGCAGCAGGCTATGGCTCATGCGGCGGCCCTGGCCCTGGTCGAACAGTGGCATCAGCAGCGCACCCTTGCTGGTGGCGTCGCTGACGTAACCGTTGAGGCGCGTCAGTTGTCGTTCATTGATGATCGCGGTGTAGTCCGGGTTGTCCGCCAGCGTCGGATAAAACCCGCGGACAGCGCTGCGATAGGCTTCGACGAAACCGCCGACACGGTCCTCCGGCACCAGAACATAGTCCGGGGCCACGCAGGTCTGGCCGGCGTTCAGGGTCTTGCCGAAGGCGATACGCTCGGCGGCGTCCTTGAGCGGTACGTCGCGAGAAACGATGGCCGGGGATTTACCGCCCAGCTCCAGGGTCACCGGGGTCAGGTTTTCCGCGGCGGCGCGCATCACGTGCTTGCCGATGCTGGTGGCGCCGGTGAACAGCAGGTGATCGAACGGCAGGCGTGAAAACGCCACGCCCATGTCAGCCTCGCCCAGGACCACGCAAACCAGGTCTTCGGGGAAAATCCGCGCCAGCAGTTGCTTCATCAGCAGGCCGGTCGCGGGCGTTGATTCGCTGAGCTTGAGCATCACCCGGTTGCCCGCCGACAACGCGCCGACCAGCGGACCGATGGCCAGGTACAGCGGGTAGTTCCACGGCACGATGATCCCGACCACGCCCAGCGGCTGGTAGACCACTTTCGCCGACGCCGGCTGGAAGGCAACGCCGACCTTGCGCCGTGAAGCGCGCATCCAGCCCTTGAGGTGGCGGCTGGCGTAATGGATGCCGTGCAGGCTGGGCATCAGTTCGGCGAGCAGGGTTTCATCGGCACTGCGATGGCTGAAGTCCTGGCTGATCGCGTCGATCAGCGCCTGGCGTTCATTGCTCAATAAATCCTTTAGCGCCTTGAGCCATTGCTGACGCTGCGCAGCAGGTGGCATCGGGTTGGCGGCGTACGCGGCACGCTGGGCGACAAACAGGGCCTGAAGCGCTTCCAGCGGCTGCTGAAGGTTCTGCATGTAGGAAATGTCAGCGGTCATGGTCGGCTCCGGATTTATTGTAATGAAGCACCTTTTAGAGTCTATGCTCTAAAAAGTCAAATGACATCCTGGAACAGCTTTGTTTTATCCGCTCGCGGATAGATCTAAGATGCCCGTCAACGCACTCTGAATTAAAGCTCAAGCCATGGCCCCACGGATCAAAACCAGCGAGCGCATCGTGCAGAACAGCCTGGAGCTGTTCAATCAACAGGGCGAGCGCAGCATCAGCACCAACCACATTGCTGCCCACATGGAAATTTCTCCGGGCAACCTGTACTACCACTTCCCGAACAAGCAGGCGATCATCGCCGTGCTGTTCAGCGAGTACGAAAGCCTGGTGGACAGCTTCCTGCGCCCGCCCCAGGGTCGTGCCGCCACGGTGGAAGACAAGCGCTTCTATCTCAAGGAGTTGCTGTCGGCGATGTGGCGCTACCGGTTTCTGCATCGCGATCTCGAACATCTGCTCGACAGCGATCCGGACCTGGCCGACCGCTATCGACGCTTCTCCCAGCGCTGCCTGATCCAGGGGGCGGCGATCTACGAAGGTTTTGTCGCTGCCGGCATCCTGAAGATGGACAAGGTGCAGATCGAATCCCTGACGCTCAATGCCTGGATCATCCTCACGTCCTGGGTACGCTTCCTGTGCACCACGCGGGAGAACTCCAGCCACTTGAGCGAACAGGCCATTAAACGCGGGGTGTATCAGGTGCTGGTGCTGGAAGCCGGGTTTGTCACGGATCTGGCCCGCGATGCAGTCAACGCCTTGTTCGAAGAGTTTTACGTCCCCCTGGCCCAGGCGCTTGAGGAAGTGTCGTAGGATCGAAAGCCGATAAACATCACAGGAGCCCGCTATGCCCATTGCGCAACTGATCAGCCCGCAAGCACTGGACCTGAAAAAGGACCAGCCGGGGCTGGTGATTCTGGATTGTCGTTTTGCTCTCGAAGACCCGGATTACGGCCATCGCAGCTATGCGCAAGGGCACATCGCCGGCTCGAGCTATGCCGACCTTGAGCGTGATCTGAGTGGCACCGTGGTCAAGGGCGTGACCGGGCGTCATCCATTGCCCGAGCCGGCGCAATTGATCGAGCGCCTGCAAGCCTGGGGCATCAATGCCGATAGCGAAGTGGTTCTGTATGACGACGGTCCGGGTGCCTATGCGGCGCGGGCCTGGTGGTTGCTGGCGTGGTTGGGCAAGCGCGACGGTGTATTCATCCTCGATGGCGGTCTCAAGGCCTGGCATGCGGCCGGCTTGCCACTGAGCCTGGATGCGCCGTCCATCGCCCGTGGCTCTTTCACCGGCAGCCCTGACACAGCGTTGCTGATCAGTGCCGAGAAACTGCAAAAGCGCCTCGCCCGGCCGGAGCTGACCCTGCTCGATGCCCGTGCACTGCCGCGTTTCAAGGGGGAAGTGGAGCCGATCGATCCGGTAGCCGGACACATTCCCGGTGCCCAGTGCGCAGCATTTACCGACAACCTGGGCAGTGACGGGCGCTTCCTGCCGGCCGATCAGCTCAAGCAGCGTTTTGCCGCCAAACTGGGTGATCGTTCGCCGAATGAGCTGGTGGCGTACTGCGGTTCCGGCGTGACGGCGTGCCACAACCTGTTTGCGTTGTGCCTGGCCGGTTATCCGTTGGCTTCGTTGTATGCCGGGTCGTGGAGTGAATGGATCAACGAACCTGCGCGAGGCGTCGCCACAGGCGAATAAACACACCACATAACCTTGTGGGAGCGGGCTTGCTCGCGAAAGCGGTGTGACAGTCAAAGAAGATGTCGACTGATCCACCGCTTTCGCGAGCAAGCCCGCTCCCACATTGGTTTTTCGTCGCTATCAGGATCCGGGTAATTGCCGGGCTGTGCGATACGCCCCCGGGCCAACCCCATACACCTGCTTGAACTGCCGGCTCAGATGGCTCTGGTCGGCAAATCCCAGTTGCGTCGCGACCTCCAGCGGCAAACAACCACTTTGCAATAACCCTCGCGCCCGGGCGATGCGCTGCTGCATCAGCCAGGTGTGCGGCGGCATGCCGGTGGCCCGGCGGAACACCCGGGCGAAATGGAAGGGCGAAAGGTTGACCGCCGCCGCCAGCGTCTCCAGTGAGGGCGGTGCTGCCAGCTGCGCGTGCAGCAATTCCTTGGCCAGGCTCACGGCCCGATGTTCCTTGCCGGGTTTGGCGGCATCGGGGACCGCCGCATGGCGTTGTAACAGCGACAGCATCAGCTCGCGCCAGGCGGTTTGCTGCTGCAGCGCGGTGGCAGGGCTTTCCAGCAGGCGGTGCAATTGGCAGAAACCGCTCACCAGATCCTGGTCGCGATACAGCGTGGCGCCGAAGGCTGGCGGGTTGTGGGTTGGCAGATCGAGTTCGGCCAGCAGCGAGAGTATCTGTTCGCTGTCCGGATAAAACGCCCGGTACAGCCAGCCATCCTCGGTACCTTTGTGGCCGGTGTGCAGTTCATCGGGGTTGATCAGCACCAGTGTGCCGCTGCCCGCCAGGTGTTCGGCGCCGCGATAGCGATAACGCTGGGCGCCGGCCATGATCATGCCGATCACATAGCCGTCATGCACATGGGGGGCGAAGCGATGATCGATGTAGCGGGCGGACAGCAACTCGACCCCGGCCAGTGGCGGGGTTTGCCAGAAGTGGATCGACTCGCCCTGATCCGTGTCCATGATTCAAGCGCCCCCGACGGCGGCCAGCCACTCGGGGATGCGCCGTTCCAGGTAGTAACCCGGTTGCCTGAGCGTGCCGTCGACGAAGCCGACATGCCCGCCCTTGGCTTGCAGTTCCAATTGCGTGCAAGCGGACAACTCATCGACGTGCGGCAGGCTGTGGGGAAACACGAAGGGGTCGTCGGCGGCCTGGATCATCAAGGTCGGTGTATGAATTTCGCCGAGAAAATAGCGGCTGGAGGCCCGGCGATAGTAATCCTCGGCATCGGCGAAACCGTTCAGCGGCGCGGTTACCCGGCCATCGAAATCCCAGAACGTGCGCATGTTTTCCAGTGATCCGAGGGCCGCCAGGGCTGCCAGGCCTTCCTCGCGCCCATCGTGCTGGAACTGTCGCTGTTTGTTCTTGATGTAGGCGACCATTTCGCGCATGAAGTGCGCCTGGTAGACCCGGGAGAAGCCTTGGCCGATCCGGTCGGCGCACTGGTCCAGGCGAAACGGCACCGACACCGCCACGGCCCCCGTCACGCCGCTGTCGCTGCCGGTTTCGCCCAAGTGCTTGAGCAAAACATTGCCACCCAATGAGTAACCCACCGCATACAGTGGCGCGAGAGGCCGTTTGGCCCGCAGGTGCCTGATGGTTTCGGCCAGGTCTTCACTGGCGCCGGAATGGTAGCTGCGCGGCAGCAGGTTGGGTTCGCCCGAGCAACCGCGCCAGTTCAGCGCGGCGCTGGCCCAGCCGCGGTCGCCCAGGGCTTTTTGCATACCGGCCACGTAAGGCGAATTCGACGAACCGGTGAGCCCGTGCAGCACCAGCACCAAAGGCGCGTCGGCGCTGTGCGGGCCGTGCCAGTCCAGATCGAGGAAGTCGCCATCTTCAAGCCACAGGCGTTCGCGCTCGCGATCAAGATGCACTGTCTTGCGCCACAGCGGCCCCCACAAGGTTTGCAAGTGCGGATTGCCGAGGCCGAAGGCGGGGGTGAAGGGCGGTGATTGGGCCAGTCCGGAGTGCACAGCGATTCTCGGAAAAAGTGTTCATGAGCCTGCCCGAAAACGCGGCGGTACATCACTGCGAACGCGTCGTCGTGGGTAGCTAACTTGCCACAATCTCGTCAGGTGCGCGACATATGGCATTGGTTGCGCTTTCGCTCGGTGCTGGCAGCGGTTGTTGATCTGTCTTCGGTCCCAGGATTACAACGCGCCATTGGTCAGCGTGGGAATGCCGGTTGAGTGCGTTCTTGATGGATGCGAGGTTCAGCTTCAAGGCCGCTTGCGTGGAGAAGTCGAGCTCCAGCGGCAGGTTGTGGGTGCTGATGGCGTGCAACTGGCTCAGAATCTGCGCATTGGTGGCACTGTTCAATGGCGCGCTACCGGACAGTTGTAGTTGGATGTCGTCGAGTTCCTGTTGGGTCGGCCCTTGAGCGAGGAAGTCGCTGAACATCGTCTTGATATGGGCCAGCACGGCATCGGCCTGCTCTGGTCGGGTCTGCAATTGAATGGTCAGCAACCCTTGGGCCTGAAGGGCTGAAAGGTCGGCTTCAACGTGGTAGGTCAGGCCTCGGCGTTCACGAAGTTCATTCGCCAACCGGATGGAGAATATCTGCATGGCCAGCCGAAGTGCGTCGTAGTCCGGACTGCTGCGCAATACGCTTGGCTGCGCAAGTCGCAGGTAAACCTGGGTCGAGGGGCGCTCTATTAACAGTGATTCTGGAGCGGTCGGACTCGTCATTGGCTGGATCGCGGCAATGGCCGGTCCCAGGGGCAAAGCCGCGGATATCTGTGCGCCGATGCGCTGGGCTTCTTCCTCGGTGAGGTCACCGACCAGCGTGATCTGGGCGTTGCCCGCGGCATAAGCCTCGCGATGAAAGTCTTGCGCCTGGGGACGGGTAATGGAGGCAAGTCCGGCCCTGGTTCCGTAGAGGGACTGAGCATAACCGTGGTCGGGAAACAGCTGAGTGAGGTTCGCTTGTCGGGCTTGAACGGCATGGGACTCATCTTCAAGGTCCAGAAAGTACTGCAACTGGGATTTCACCGCAGACAGGGATTTTTCCGGCAACAGCGGCTTGCCGAGTACTTGGGCAAACAGTTCCAGGGCCGGAGCGCGCCGGGCTTCGTCGCTCAAGCTGCGCAGGGAAAAAAGGGTCCGATCCTGGCTTATGTCCATACCCACCTTTGCACCCAGGTTGTCGAACGTCGCTTGTATGTCGTTGGCGTCCTTGCCAGCCACACCTTCATTCAAAAGGCTGAAAGTCACCGCTGCCAGGCCGGGTTGCTGCTGTGTGTGAGCGCTGCCGGCGGCAAAGCTCACAAGGACGTCGAACATCGGCAAGTCTGGAGTGCGGATGAAGAGGATCTTGGTCCCGCTGTGAGTTTTGTAACCCTTGATGGATAGCGGGCGCTGGATTGCCGGGACCAGAGGTTCATTGAGCGATTGCAGTGCCGGTTTCCTGGGTGCCGTAATCGTGGTTGCCAGGACCTGCCCACTCATAAGCATTCCGGCCAATATCAATCCGTTGATGGCGACTTTTAACTTATCCATTGTTTTTCTCCGGCAAAATTTTCGCGGTACTCAGGCGTTCATGTGTCAGGAATGTGATCGCGGCGTTTTGAATGTCCTGGGGCGTGACCCGGTTCAGCTCATCTGTGTTCTGATCGGCCAGCCGCCAGTCGAGGCCGATGGTTTCCAGCAAGCCAAGGGTGCTGGCCTGTGCCTCCACGTCGTCCTGCGCATAAACCGAATTGGCAATCAGGATGTTTTTCGCGCGCTCCAGTTCTGCCGGATCCGGTGCCTTGCTTTTCAGTGAGTCGATCACTTGCCACAGGCGGGCGGAGGCTTCGTCAGCGTCGTTGAGCTTGTCCGGGTTGAGCTGTGTGCTGATGGTCAGCAACGAATCGCCACGATTGAAGGCGTCGTACTCTGCCTGGACGTCGGTAAATATTGCCTCGCTCAGTTGCAGTTGCTGCTTGATTCGCGCGCTTTCGGACCCGGCCAGCATCACATTGAGCAAGCGCAAGGCATGAGCGCTCCGGCGATTTTGTGCCGTGGCCAGGCTTGGCGTGTTGAAACTCATGATGAGGCGCGGGGATGATATCGGTGCATGCAAGACCAGTGACCGTTCGCCGGCAGAAGCCAGCTCGACGGGTGCAGGAACTGCAGGTATTGCGCGCTTCTCAAGGTGGCCGAAGTACTGTTGTGCCAGCTCCTTGATGCGTTCAGGCACAACATCGCCAACGACTACCAGCGTCGCATTGCCTGGCGAATACCAAGCCTGATACCACTGCTGCAATTGAACGGCATTCATGCGTTGCAGGTCGTGCATCCAGCCAATTGTCGGGGTGCGGTAGCCGCTGGCCGGGTAGGCGATGCTGTTCAGTCGTTCGTGAGCCGACGCGGTGATTTCATCATCGACGCGCATCCGACGCTCCTCCTGAATGACCTTGAGCTCCGGCGTGAAGTCCTGTGCATCCAGCTTGGCCGTACTCATCAGGTCGGCCAGTATTTCGAAAGCGACACCTGTGCGGCCGGAAGGCAGGGTCTGGTAAAAAAACGTGAAGTCAGTGCCGGTGAATGCGTTTTGACTGGCGCCAAGCTTCTTCAGTATGTGCGCGAACTCTCCGGCGCAGGCCTTGCTGCTGCCTTTGTAAACCAAGTGTTCGAGGGCGTGGGACAGGCCCGACTGGCCGGGGGGTTCGTAGCTTGAGCCGACCTTGATCCAGAGTTGGGCGGTGACAATGGGAGAGCGATGGTCCTCGCGCACGACAACCTTGAGTCCATTATCGAGTACGAAGTCTTGTGTCGTGGGGTTTGTTGCCGCAGTAGCCACGAGCGGCAACCAGGCGATAAAGGACAGCACAAACGTGCTGCGGGAGATGTTCATCCGTGTACATCCTCAGTGGTTTGCAGTTATTTGCGCAAACCACTGTGGATGATCCGGAAGGGTGTCAGGCGGTAACTATGTAGTGCTTTCCAAAATTGTCTTTGGTGCAGTCATCTCGCCAGGCGTTCAGGCGCTACGTTGCCACAACGAGTAATACACGCGCCCGGATTTCTGCTCCCGGTGCAGGCGCCAGTTTTGCGGCAGGCCCAGGGTCGACGGCGCGGACTCGCTTTCGGTGTACACCCAGGCATCTTCGGCCAGCCACTGGCGCTCTTCGAGCAGCTTGCAAACGGCGGGCAACAGATTCTGGTTGAACGGCGGGTCGAGGAACACCAGGTCGTAGGCCGTTGCGGTCTGGGTTTCCAGATAGCGCAGGGCATCGGCGGTCTGGACCTGGCCGTTGGTGCAACGCAGTGTGCCCAGGTGTTCCTTCAGGCTCGATACCGCAAGGCTGCTGGCGTCCAGCGCCTGCCCCATGGCCGCACCACGGGACAGGGCTTCGAGGAACAGTGCGCCGCTACCGGTGAACGGGTCGAGCACCTTGGCGCCCGGCACGTACGGCGCGAGCCAGTTGAACAGGGTTTCACGCACACGGTCCGGCGTCGGGCGCAGGCCCGGGGCGTCGGGGAAGCTCAGCTTCCGGCTGCGCCATTCGCCGCCGATGATGCGCAGCTGGTTTACGCCGTTGTGGACGTTTTTGGCGGGTTTTTTTGGATGGGCCATTAGTGCTCCGGAACCCCGAGCGGCTGCTCGGAAGGTTTATCAGTAGGGGCCGGTAACGGCTGTTGCGGCACGGTCGGGCCAGCGCTGACGATGACCATTTTGTCCGTGCTCAGGTGTTTGTTCATGGCGGCCTTGACCTGCTCGACGGTCAAGTCCTGGGACTGTTGCATGAAGTCTTCCAGGTGGCTCAACGGCAGGTTGTAGAAACCGATGGCGCCCAGCTGGCCGACGATATCGGCGTTGCTGGCGGTAGACAGCGGGAAGCTGCCGGCCAGTTCGCGCTTGGCGTCGTCGAGTTCTTTTTCGGTCGGGCCGGTCTTAAGGTAGTCGGCCAGCACATCCTGCACCAGTTTGAGGGTGCCTTCACTCATCTCGGCGCGGGTTTGCAGGTTGATCATGAACGGGCCACGTGCCTGCATCGGCGTGAAGCCCGAATACACGCCGTAAGTCAGGCCACGCTTCTCGCGCACTTCGCTCATCAACCGGGTGCCGAAGCCGCCGCCACCGAGAATCTGGTTACCCATGGACAACGCCGCGTAGTCCGGGTCGTCACGGTCGATGCCCAGTTGCGCGAGCATCAGGTTGGTCTGCTTGGACGGGAACTCGATATGGTTGACGCCAGCCTTGGGCTCGGCAGGCTGCGCGATCTTCGGCAAGGCCGGGCCTTTGGGCAGGGCGCTGGAAACCTGTGCGGCAATCGCCTCGGCTTCTGCGCGGGACAGGTCACCGACCAGCGCGATCACCACGTTACCCGCTGCGTAGGCTTTTTCGTGGAAGGCACGCAGTTGGGCCAGGGTAATCGTCGGTACGGTTTTCGCCGTGCCGTCGCTGGAGTGCGCGTACGGGTGATCTCCGTACAAGCGGTTCATCAGCTCCAGGCTGGCCAGTTTGCCGGGGTTCTGTTTCTGGTATTCGAAACCGGCGAGCATCTGGTTCTTGATGCGAGCCAGCGAATCGGCAGGGAAAGTCGGCTTGCCGATGACTTCGGCGAACAGCTTCAGGGCCGGTTCGCGCTGGTCCTTGGCGCTCAGGCTGCGCAGCGAAGCAATGGCCATGTCCTTATAGGCACCGTTGCCGAAATCGGCGCCAAGGCCTTCGAAGCCCTGGGCAATGGCACCGACGTCTTTGCCGGCCACGCCTTCGTTGAGCATGGCGTTGGTCAACAGCGCCAGGCCCGGTGTATCGCCGTCCTGGCTACTGCCGGCGGCGAAGATCAGGCGCATGTCGAACATCGGCAGCTCATGGGCTTCGACAAACAGCACCCTGGTGCCTTGAGCGGTGTTCCAGGTCTGCACGTCGAGCTTGCGGTGGTCAGGTGCCTTGCCGTTGAGTTCGGTCAGCGATTGCAGTTTCTGGCTGGCCTTGGCCTTGTCCAGGGCTTCGCTGGCATTGGTTTGGCCAGGGCGTGACAAATAGAACGCAGCGGAACCGATAACGGCAACGGCGACCAGGCCGATCAGGGCCAGGCGGGAGGATTTACGCTCACTCATGAGTCGTCTCCAGAGGCAGTACATGGGCGACGCTGAGACGTTCACGGGTGAAATACAGCTTGGCGGCTTTCTGGATGTCTTGCGGTGTCACGCTTTCCAGGTCGGCCAGTTCGGTGTCCATCAGCTTCCATGACAGGCCGACGGCTTCCAGTTGGCCGATGGCGGTGGCCTGGCTGGTGATCGAGTCGCGCTCGTAGACCAGACCGGCAATGACCTGTGCGCGTACGCGTTCCAGCTCTTCGGTGGTAGGCGCCGTGGTTTTCAGTTGATCGAGCAGCTTCCACAAGCCGGCTTGCGCCTGGGCGATGGTTTTGTGCTTCTGTGAGTTTGGCGATGCCGACAGGGTGAAGAGACTGTCGCCACGGGTATAGGCGTCGTAACTCGACGAGCCGCCGGACACCAGTTCTTCTCCGCGCTCCAGCTGCGCCGGGATGCGCCCGCTGTAGCCGCCATCGAGCAGCGCCGAGATCAGGCGCAGGGCATTGACCAGGCGTTTGTCGTCGGTGGTGGCGATGCTCGGCACGTTGAAGGCCAGCATCAGGCTTGGCAGTTGGGTCTGCACGTGCAGGGTGATCTGGCGCTCGCCGGGTTCGGCCAGTTCCAGCGGTTTTTTCGCCGCCGGCACATCACGCTTGGCGATCGGGCCGAAATAGCGCTGGGCCAGAGCCTTGACTTCATCAGGCGTCACGTCCCCGACCACCACCAGCGTGGCGTTGTTCGGCACGTACCAGGTCTGGTACCAGTGACGCAGCTCTTCGACGTTCATGCGCTCAAGGTCGGCCATCCAGCCGATGGTCGGCGTGTGATAGCCGCTGGCCGGGTAGGCCATGGCCTTGAAGCGTTCGTAGGCCTTGGACATCGGCTTGTCGTCGGTGCGCAGGCGACGTTCTTCCTTGATGACCTCGATTTCCTTGGCGAACTCGTCGGCCGGCAGGCGCAGGCTGGCCATGCGGTCGGCTTCGAGTTCAAAGGCTACGCCCAGGCGATCCCGGGCCAGCACCTGGTAGTACGCGGTGTAGTCGTCGCTGGTGAATGCATTCTCTTCGGCGCCGAGGTCGCGCAGGATCAGCGAGGCTTCGCCGGGGCCGACTTTCTCGCTGCCCTTGAACATCATGTGTTCCAGGGCGTGGGACAGGCCGGTATTGCCCGGTGTCTCGTAGCTGGAGCCGACCTTGTACCAGACCTGGGAAACCACCACGGGTGCTCGGTGGTCTTCACGCACGACCACCTTCAGGCCATTGTCGAGGGTGAATTCGTGGGTGGGTTGCGGGTCGGCAGCCAAGGCCGAAAGGGGCAGGCAAACTGTGCTGAGCAGCAGGCCTGCGGCGCGGCGGGCAAGAGCATTCATTCGTTTTCAAACCTTTGGGGCTGCCCGCTTGTTCTTAGCGTCAGCGGGCGAGAGGGTGCTAGGATACTGATCCGTTTTAGCGGCGGCCACGCCTATCAGGCCTTTATGCTTGATCAGGTTGTATGGGTTTGCGACGGAAGGTGGATATTTATCAACTAAACTCTGCTTTTTCGCCGATTTTGCTGCTTTAGTCCTATGAGAAATCGATTTCTTGAGGCGCCGATGGGCACCTCGACAAAATGTTGCGCGTGAACAAGCTGGGTCAATCGCAGTCTGTTCTGCATCGAATATTTAATTGCCGGGGCGCCATTGGCGCGTCGCTACCGTGAGATAGCCGTCCTCCATGTTTGGTTCCAACGACGACAAGAAGACCCCAGCTGCGGCTGGTGAGAAGAAAAGCCTGTTCGGATGGCTGCGCAAAAAGCCGCAGGAACCCGCCGTCGAACAGCCACAACCCGTCCCTGAGCCAGCGCCTGTCGCGGCTGCGGTAATAGAACAAGCGCCTGCGCCACTGATCCCGCCAATTGCCGAACCGGTGCTGCAACCGCAGGCCGAACCTGCCCGCGAAATCATCGGGCAGCCGCTGACCACCGCTGCCGAGCCATGGCTGACCTTGCCGGTGGCGGAAGAGGCCGTGGCGCTGGTCGAGAATGACCTGGCACCCCATGTGACCCCGCCGATTCCGGCCCCGGCAGCGTTCACGCCGACTCCGGTCCATGCGCCTGTGGTCGAGCCGGTGGTGGCGCCAGTCGTTGTGGCTGAGCCTGCACCTGCACCGGTTGTAACCGAACCGGTTGCCCCGCCCGTCGTAGCCCCGGTAGCCCCGGTTGTTGCAGCCGCTGCTCCCGTCCCGGCTCCGGTCGAAACCCCGGCCGCGCCGGCACGCACCGAAGAAACCAAGGCCGGTTTCTTTGCCCGCCTCAAGCAGGGCCTGTCCAAGACCAGCGCCAGTATCGGCGAAGGCATGGCCAGCCTGTTTCTGGGCAAGAAGGTCATCGATGACGAGCTGCTTGAAGACCTCGAGACCCGTTTGCTGACCGCCGATGTCGGCGTAGAAGCCACGTCGGTGATCATTCAGCGCTTGACGCAGAAGGTCGCACGCAAGGAGCTGGCCGACGCCGATGCCCTGTATAAATCCCTGCAGGCCGAGCTGGCCGCCATGCTCAAGCCTGTCGAGCAGCCGCTGAAAATCACCTCGCAGAACAAGCCGTTCGTGATTCTGGTCGTCGGCGTCAACGGTGCCGGCAAGACCACCACCATCGGCAAGCTGGCGAAGAAACTGCAGCTGGAAGGCAAGAAAGTCATGCTGGCGGCCGGCGATACCTTCCGCGCGGCGGCGGTCGAGCAGTTGCAGGTCTGGGGCGAGCGCAACAAGATCCCGGTGATTGCGCAACACACTGGCGCTGACTCGGCTTCGGTGATCTTCGACGCCGTGCAGGCCGCCAAGGCTCGTGGCATCGATGTGCTGATCGCCGACACCGCCGGTCGCCTGCACACCAAAGACAACCTGATGGAAGAGCTGAAGAAAGTTCGCCGGGTAATCGGCAAGCTCGATGCCGATGCGCCGCACGAAGTGCTATTGGTGCTTGACGCCGGCACCGGCCAGAACGCCATCAACCAGGCCAAGCAATTCAACCAGACCGTCGAACTGACTGGCCTGGCGCTGACCAAGCTCGACGGCACCGCGAAAGGCGGGGTGATTTTCGCCCTGGCCAAGCAATTCGGCCTGCCGATCCGCTACATTGGCGTCGGCGAAGGCATCGACGATTTGCGTACCTTTGAAGCAGAACCCTTTGTCCAGGCACTCTTTGCCGAGCGGGAGCGTTCATGATTCGTTTCGAACAGGTCGGTAAACGCTACCCGAACGGTCACGTCGGCTTGCATGAGCTGAGCTTTCGAGTCCGTCGTGGCGAGTTTCTGTTTGTCACCGGCCATTCCGGTGCCGGTAAGTCCACCCTGTTGCGCCTGTTGTTGGCCATGGAGCGCCCGACCAGCGGCAAGTTACTGCTGGCCGGGCAAGACCTGAGCACCATCAGCAACGCGCAGATTCCTTTCCTGCGTCGGCAGATCGGCGTGGTGTTCCAGAATCACCAGTTGCTGTTCGATCGCACGGTGTTCAATAACGTCGCGTTGCCTTTGCAGATCCTGGGCCTGTCCAAGGCCGAGATCGCCAAGCGCGTGGACTCGGCACTGGAACGCGTGGCGCTGTCGGATAAAACCGATCTGTACCCGGGCGACCTGTCCACCGGTCAGCAACAGCGCGTCGGTATCGCCCGCGCCATCGTCCACCGACCGGCCTTGCTGCTGGCGGACGAACCAACCGGTAACCTCGACCCGCGTCTGGCCGCCGAAATCATGGGTGTGTTCGAAGACATCAACCGTCTGGGTACCAGCGTGCTGATCGCCAGTCACGACCTGGCCCTGATCGCCCGCATGCGTCACCGCATGCTGACCCTGCAACGCGGCCGACTGATCGGCGACGGGGAGGCTGCCGTATGAGTGCAACACGTAGCCCCAAGGTTTCCGAGCGTGTGGCCCCGAAAGCCGCCGACCCGCAGCCGCAAAAGAAAAAACACGACGATGACGACGGGCCGGACTTCGCCACGTTGTTCCGTGCCTGGATCGAAAGCCATCGCGCGAGCCTGGTGGATAGTCTGCGGCGCTTGGGCAAACAACCCATCGGCAGTTTTTTCACCTGCATGGTGATGGCGGTGGCCCTGAGTTTGCCCATGGGCCTGTCACTTCTGCTAAGTAACGTCGAGCGCCTGGGCGGTTCCTGGCAGCGCGCGGCGCAGATTTCCCTGTATCTGGAAATCGAGGCGAGCCCGGCGCAAGGCGAGGCGTTGCGCGAGCAGATCAAGGGTATGCCTGGCGTCGCCGAGGCCGAATATGTTGGTCGGGAGCAGGCGCTGGAAGAGTTCCAGCAACAGTCCGGCCTGGGCGAGGCGCTCAAGGAGCTGCCGGAAAACCCGTTGCCGGGCGTGGTGCTGGTAACGCCGACTGAAGTCGACAAGCCGGCCCTTGAAGCATTAAGACAAAAACTTTCCGAGCTGCCGAAGGTACAGCAGGCGCAACTTGATTTAGTCTGGGTTGAGCGTCTGGCAGCCATCCTCAAGCTGGGTGACCGTTTTGTCTTCGGTCTGACCGTGCTTCTGGTTTCTGCATTACTTTTGGTGATAGGCAATACCATTCGTCTTCATATTGAAAACCGCCGCACAGAGATAGAAGTGATTAAACTGGTCGGCGGCACTGACAGCTATGTACGCAGGCCCTTTCTATATATGGGGGCGCTGTACGGCTTCGGTGCGGGGATTCTGTCTTGGGGCGTACTCGCGTTCGGCCTGGATTGGCTGAACGATGCGGTGGTGGGGCTGGCCGGTTTGTACGGCAGTGACTTTGCGCTGGCTGGAGTGCCAGTTGCCGACGGTCTGTCTCTCTTGCTTGGCGCGGTGCTGTTGGGGTATATCGGTGCATGGATTGCAGTCGCACGCCACCTGAGGGAGCTTGCGCCTAAGTAGTATCATTTTGCTCGTATTGACCTTTCAGCGTTTATGGGTTTTAGGGAACTTGTCTTTCGGTTTCCGGTCAATTTTCGCAGTGCTGAACTGCACGAGTTTGTAAGTCGGAGGTTTTTTCGTATGACCAATTCTTTGCAACCTGCATATGCTCTGGTCCCGGGTGCGAACCTGGAGGCCTATGTGCACACCGTCAACAGCATTCCATTGCTGTCGCCGGAGCAGGAGCGTGAACTGGCCGAGAGTCTCTATTATGAGCAGGATTTGGGGGCGGCTCGGCAGATGGTGCTCGCCCACCTGCGTTTTGTCGTACATATCGCCCGTAGCTATTCCGGCTACGGCCTGGCTCAGGCTGACCTGATCCAGGAAGGCAACGTTGGCCTGATGAAGGCCGTGAAGCGCTTCAACCCGGAAATGGGCGTGCGCCTGGTGTCCTTTGCCGTGCACTGGATCAAGGCGGAAATCCACGAGTTCATCCTGCGCAACTGGCGCATCGTGAAAGTCGCGACCACCAAGGCTCAGCGCAAGCTGTTCTTCAACCTGCGCAGCCAGAAGAAACGTCTGGCCTGGTTGAATAACGAGGAAGTCCATCGCGTAGCGGAAAGCCTGGGTGTAGAGCCTCGGGAAGTGCGCGAGATGGAAAGTCGCCTGACTGGCCATGACATGGCCTTCGACCCGGCTGCCGAAGCGGACGACGACAGTGCATTCCAGTCGCCGGCCAACTATCTGGAAGACCACCGGTACGACCCGGCGCGTCAACTGGAGGACGCCGACTGGAGCGACAACTCCAACCACAACCTGCACGAAGCGCTGGAAGTGCTGGACGACCGCAGCCGTGACATCCTCTACCAGCGCTGGCTGGCGGAAGAAAAGGCCACGCTGCACGACCTGGCGCAGAAGTACAACGTGTCGGCCGAGCGTATTCGCCAACTCGAAAAGAGCGCGATGAACAAGCTCAAGTTGTCGATCGCCGCGTAACTGGCGAGCAGGCAATAAAAAACGCCCCGATCATCGATCGGGGCGTTTTTGTTTGTGCCTGCTATTCCTGATTCACGTCCCAATCCCTGTAGGAGCGAGCTTGCTCGCGAAAAACCCAAGGGCGCCGCTGAGCATCTGGCTTTACGCGTTATCGTTCACGACCATCGCGAGCAAGCTCGCTCCTACAGGGGAAGGCGTCGTGTTATTGAGACCACGGCGCCCGGCGCGAATCGTTGAGCCCCAGCAGATAACTGTCTCCACCGAGCTGGCTCATCTGTTGCCGAATCCACCCGGCGCGCCGTGCAACGTAAGAGGTCGGATGGCTGGCGCTCCAGACCCGCGGGTTGGGCAGCACGGCAGCGAGAAGGCTCGACTGCTGGCGACTGAGGCCTTTGGCGCTCACGCCAAAGTGATGCCGGGCTGCTGCCTCTGCACCAAACACCCCTTCATCCCATTCGACGCTATTGAGATAAACCTCAAGAATCCGCTGCTTGGGCCAGAGCACTTCAATCAGCGCGGTAAACCAGGCCTCGAGGCCTTTGCGCAGATAGCTGCGTCCGGACCACAGGAACAGGTTTTTCGAGACTTGCTGGCTCAGGGTGCTGGCGCCACGGATCGAACCGCCGCGCTCGTTATGGGCAAACGCGGCCTGAATCGCGCCGATATCGAAGCCCCAGTGCTCGGAGAACTTCTGGTCTTCCCCGGCAATCACCGCGACTTTCAGGTCATCGGAGATCTCGTCCCAGGGTTTCCAGGTCCGTTGCAGATCAATGGGTTCGCCATCGAACCAGGATTCGATCTTGCGCTCGACCATCAACGCCGTCCCCGGTGGCGGCACCACGCGAAAGATCAGCACCAGCAATACGCTGCCACCCATGAACCAGAGCACGGCCTTGGTGAAAAGACGAAAATAGATACGCAGCATAGAGATGGCTTGGCCGAACCCGTTGAGCGGGCCATTATACAGACACTGTTGATCGAGTCTGACTGGAGTTCTGCATGCTGCGTGGCTTTCTGCTGCTGGCCGCTTTTTTCGGCTTCACCGGTGTCGGCCTTGGGGCCTTTGCCGCCCACGGCCTGAAGAGCCGTCTGACACCTGAATATCTGACGATTTTTCATACCGGCGTCACTTACCAGTTGGTGCACACCCTGGCGCTGCTGGGCGTGGCGCTGCTGGCTACGCAGATTCCCGGCCGCTTGCTCAGCTGGGCCGGTGCGTCCTTTGCCGTCGGCATCCTGCTGTTCTCCGGCAGCCTGTACGTGCTCACGCTGACCGGTATCAGCAAGCTTGGCATCGTCACCCCGTTCGGCGGCCTGGCCTTCCTCGCGGGTTGGCTCTGCCTTGGCCTCGCCGCCTGGCGCTTGCCGCTGACCACTTGACGCTTATTGCTGACCTTTAGGTCACGATCGGGCTAGAATGCCTGCCCCAAAAAATGATGGCGGCATCCGGCATGCGCATTCAGTTGAACGGCGAATCCTTTGAACTGCCCGACGGTGAAACCGTTGCGGCCCTGCTGACCCGTCTGGACCTGACCGGACGCCGGGTGGCGGTCGAACTCAATCTGGATATCGTCCCGCGCAGCCAGCATGCAGACACCACGTTGAACGACGGCGACAACGTCGAAGTGGTACACGCCATCGGCGGCGGCTAGCCCCAAACACTGTGAAAACTGCTGCGCTCGGAAATACTGCGTTAAAAACAGGCTCGGAATGCTCATTTACAACCCGTAAACTCCGCTTCCTCGCCTGTTTTTGCCTTGTCTTTCCTTCGCTCGCGACGTTTTCACAGCGTTTGGTTAATAAGGAATTCTGCAAGAACCTCACCCCTACAGAGGATTTCCCATGAGCATCGTTCGTAGCGACAAGCCCTTCGTCCTGGCCGGTCGTACTTACCAGTCGCGTTTGCTGGTCGGTACCGGCAAGTACCGTGACATGGAAGAAACCCGTCAGGCCATCGAAGCCTCGGGTGCCGAAATCGTCACTTTCGCCGTGCGCCGCACCAACCTCGGGCAGATCGAGGGCGAGCCGAACCTGCTTGAAGTGTTGTCGCCGGATCGCTACACCTTCCTGCCGAACACCGCCGGTTGCTACGACGCTATCGAGGCCGTGCGCACCTGCCGCCTGGCCCGTGAGCTGCTCGATGGCCACAACCTGGTGAAGCTGGAAGTGCTGGCGGATCAGAAAACACTGTTCCCCAACGTGATCGAAACCCTCAAGGCCGCCGAAACGCTGGTCAAGGAAGGCTTCGACGTGATGGTCTACACCAGTGACGATCCGATCATTGCCCGGCAACTGGCGGAAATCGGCTGCATCGCAGTCATGCCGCTGGCCGGTCTGATCGGTTCGGGCCTGGGGATCTGCAACCCGTACAACCTGCAGATCATCCTCGAAGAGGCGAAAATCCCGGTGCTGGTGGATGCCGGTGTCGGTACCGCTTCCGACGCCACCATCGCCATGGAACTGGGTTGTGACGCGGTGCTGATGAACTCGGCCATCGCCCACGCCCAGCAGCCGGTCATGATGGCTGAAGCCATGAAACATGCGATCGTCGCAGGCCGCCTGGCCTACCTCGCCGGCCGCATGCCGAAAAAACTCTATGCCAGCGCCTCTTCGCCGCTGGATGGTCTGATCAAGTAAGAGCCATTGATGACTGAATCGAACGACACGCCTATCCAGACGGAAGAAGGCGACGAGCGCCAACACCGCCGCATCAAGAGTTTCGTGATGCGCGCCGGGCGCATGACCGAAGGCCAGCAACGCGGCCTGGAGCAGGGCGCGCCGCTGTTCGTGCTGCCGCTGGCCGACGCGCCGGTGGATTTCGACCAGGTGTTCGGTCGCTCGGCACCACGCTCGCTGGAAATCGGTTTCGGCATGGGCCATTCGCTGCTGGAAATGGCAGCGGCGGCGCCGGATCAGGATTTCATCGGCGTGGAAGTTCACCGTCCGGGTGTCGGGGCGCTGCTCAATGGCGTGCTGACCCAGGGTTTGACCAACCTGCGGGTCTACGATTGCGACGCCATCGAAGTGCTCAACCGCTGCGTGGCCGATAACAGCCTCGATCGCCTGATGCTGTTTTTTCCGGACCCTTGGCACAAGAGCCGTCACCACAAGCGCCGTATCGTTCAGGCGTCCTTCGCTGAACTGGTGCGCAGCAAGTTGAAGGTCGGCGGCATTCTGCACATGGCCACCGACTGGGAACCGTACGCCGAATACATGCTGGAAGTGATGAACGTTGCACCGGGTTATCGCAACCTTGCCGAAGACGGCAAGTGCGTACCACGCCCGGCCGAGCGCCCGATCACCAAGTTCGAACGCCGTGGCGAACGACTTGGGCATGGGGTGTGGGATCTGAAGTTCGAGAAGCTGGCTTAACTCTTACACGGTAAAAATGTGGGAGCGGGCTTGCTCGCGAAGGCGTCGTGTCAGTCGACATTAATGTTGTCTGATACACCGCCTTCGCGAGCAAGCCCGCTCCCACAGTTGTTTTAGGGTGTGGCTGAGATCAGCGGCGGTCAGCGACCACGCCAATCAACACCAGCACCACCAGCAACACCGGCGCCAGGCTGTAGTTATTGAACTGGCTCAGGCCGCGCACGACCCATGGCGTGGCGTAGATCAGTGCCGCGCCGCTGCCGATCATGCACAGCAGGGACATCAGCGGCACGCGCAAGGCGCCGGCGATGCTGCCCAGGCGCTGCTCGACCCAGCCTTTGAAATCCGCACCGAACAGCACCAGCAGGCAACCCACCAGGGCCAGGGCGATTTCCGAGAGGTTGCTGCGGCTCCAGCGGGATACCGTGGCCAGCAGGTCGAGTATCAGATCCATTCGATTTCCTTATGTCAGAAATTTCTGCAGCAAGTCGTTGAGAAAGAGCTGTCCGCGCTCGGTGGCCACCAGACGTGACGGTTCGACCTGTAACAGGCCGCTTTGTTCTGCGTCGCGGCGACCTTCGGCGAGACTGTCCAGCGTCATGCCCGTGCGTTCCGGGTACAGCCGCGATTCGACACCCCCGGTCAGGCGCAGCGCGTTCATCAGGAACTCGAACGGCATCTCGTCATTGGTCAGCGCTTTCTCGCCGGCCTTGAAGCTTTTCGCCGGATTCAGGTAATCCTTCGGCAGGCGGGTCTTCCAGGTGCGGATGATGCGCCCGTCCGGGTG
Organism: Pseudomonas sp. 18173; assembly: GCF_050432945.1. Classification (NCBI taxonomy): domain Bacteria; kingdom Pseudomonadati; phylum Pseudomonadota; class Gammaproteobacteria; order Pseudomonadales; family Pseudomonadaceae; genus Pseudomonas; species Pseudomonas sp. 18173. The sequence continues at coordinate 250,089 of NZ_JBKFTN010000005.1, read as the reverse complement.
GCTGAGCTTGCCGTGTGCGCCGGCGCCGATGCCGATGAAGTCGCCAAAACTCCAGTAATTGAGGTTGTGTCGCGCCGGGCGACCGGGCAGGGCATAGGCCGAGACTTCATATTGCGCGTAACCGTGTTCGGCCAACAACGCTTGCCCGGCCTCCTGAATGTCCCACAGCGTATCGTCTTCCGGCAGCGTCGGCGGCTGGTTCCAGAACACCGTGTTCGGTTCCAGGGTCAGTTGATACCACGACAAGTGTGTCGGTTTCAGGGCGATGGCTGTGCGCAGGTCCGCCAAGGCATCGTCCAGGGACTGATTCGGCAAGCCATGCATCAAGTCCAGGTTGAAGTTATCGAACCCGGCCTGCCGAGCCATGCCGGCGGCGCGTACGGCTTCGTCACCGTTGTGAATTCGCCCCAAGGCCTCAAGCTTTTCTTGCTGGAAGCTCTGGATACCAATCGACAGGCGATTGATCCCCAGTTTCCGGTAGGCCACGAATTTGTCTTGCTCGAACGTCCCCGGATTGGCTTCCAGGGTGATTTCGATGTCGCTGGCAAACGGAATGCGTTGCTCGACGCCCTTGAGCAAACGCCCCAGAGCCTCGGCACTGAACAGGCTTGGCGTGCCGCCACCAAAGAAGATCGAGCTCAGCTCACGACCATGGACGGCGTGCAGGTCCTGGTCGAGATCGGCCAGCAAGGCGTCGACGTACTCTTCTTCCGGCAGCACAGGGTTGGCGGTGTGGGAGTTGAAGTCGCAATAAGGGCATTTGCGTACGCACCACGGGATGTGGATGTACAGCGCCAGGGGCGGCAGCACAGGCAAGGCCGCCCGAGGCGATTGCGCGCCACCGAAGATCAGCGGCGACGCGGATGATTCAGAGGTCATTTCAATCCCAGACGCTGGCGCAGCAGATCCATTGCACGGGCGCGGTGGCTGATCTGGTTCTTGTCGCCCGGGCTCAGCTCGGCGCTGGAGCAATCGCGCTCCGGCACCCAGAACAGCGGGTCGTAGCCGAAACCGTGTTCACCGCTGGCCTGGGTCAGGATGCGTCCATGCCACAAGCCTTCGCAGAGGATCGGCAACGGATCATCGGCGTGGCGCACCAGCGCCAGCACGCAGACGAACTGCGCGCTACGCTCGGCTTCAGGTACGTCTTTCAGCACGTCGAGCAGCTTGGCGTTGTTCGCCGCATCGCCCTTGCCGTCGGCATAACGCGCCGAGTAGATGCCCGGCGCACCGCCGAGGAAATCCACCGCCAGCCCGGAATCGTCGGCCAGCGCCGGCAGGCCGGAAATGCGCGCAGCATTGCGGGCCTTGAGGATGGCGTTCTCGACGAACGACAGACCGGTTTCTTCAGGCTCGACGCTGCTGAACTCGCCGATCGAGCGCAGTTGCACCGACTCGCCGAGCATGGCCTGGAGTTCCTTGAGTTTGCCGGCGTTATGGCTGGCCAGTACGAGTTGGGTGAAATTCATCATTGGCCGGGGAAAAGCTCTTGTTGGAAACTGATGGTGTTGGTTTTGTCGCCGGTCTGCACCTTGATATCGAAGGTGCGGACTTCCTGCTGATCCACCGGGTATTGCGCAATGTAGTAGATCGCGCCTTGTTCGGTAATCTGTTTGAACTGCAATGGTACGGTCTGGCTGGTCAGGTCTTTGACCGAGCCGCTCACCTGGGCCATCAGTGGCTTGCCTTCCTTGAGTACCGAAATGTTGATCACGCCCTGGTTCTTGCTGCGGATCAGTTCGGCGGACTTGGCAATGTCCGGGGTCAGGTAGGTGGAGTTGAAGGTGTTGTAATGCACCGTCACGTCACCGAAGGTTTCCTTGCGCTCGCCCTTGATGACGTCGGCGGCCATGGCGGTAACGCTCAGGCAGGCAGTGAGTAGAAATAACGCTAGACGACCCATGATCGTTCTCCTTGAAATAGGGTGGATCAGACCGCGACCTTGTGGTCGGAAAGTCCCGGGCTGCTGACGCGGTAGATTCCGATCTCACCTAACAGATTAGGCCATAGCTTACTGGCCCACCCGTGCCGATGCTGTTGATCCACGGCAAGCCGATCAATGACCTTCGCTTCACGTTCGCGACACAAGGCTTCAAAGTCCGCGAAGGTGCAGAAGTGAATGTTGGGCGTGTTGTACCAGGTGTACGGCAGGAACTCGGAAACCGGCATCCGGCCCTTGCTCGCCAGGTACCAGCGGCAGCGCCAGTGACCGAAGTTGGGGAAGGTGATGATGCACTGGCGACCGACGCGCAGCATTTCGTCGAGGATCTTGTCCGGGTAGTGCACCGCTTGCAGCGCCTGGGTCATGACCACGATGTCGAAACTGTTGCTGGCAAAGTTGCCCAGGCCCTTGTCCAGGTCCTGTTCGATGACGTTGATGCCCTTGGCCACGCACTCGGCGATATTGTCGGCGTCGTTTTCCAGGCCATAACCGGTGACTTGCTTGTTATCGCGCAGCCAGGTCAACAGTTCGCCATCGCCGCACCCGAGGTCGAGCACGCGGCTGCCGGCGGGGATCCATTCCTGGATGATTTCCAGATCAGCTCTCATGGCTTTCTCACAACGTAATGCGGTTCATGTAATTGCCGAATGCCTGCAGATAGCGCGGGATCGGAATCAGGAAGGCGTCGTGGCCTTGCGGTGCGTCGATCTCGAGGTAGCAGACGTCCTTGCGCGCGGCCATCAGCGCATCCACCAGTTCCCGCGAGCGGGCAGGGGAGAAGCGCCAGTCGGTGGTGAACGACATTACGCAGAATTTGGCCTTGGCACCTTCAAAGGTTTTCGCCAGGTTATCGTCGAAGTTCGCCGCCGGATCGAAGTAATCGAGCGCCTTGGTCATCAACAGGTAGGTGTTGGCATCGAAGCGCCCGGAGAACTCTTCGCCCTGATAGCGCAGGTAGCTTTCAACCTGGAACTCGACGCTGTGGAAGTCGTAGTTGAGCTTCTCGCTTTTCAGCCCGCGGCCGAATTTCTCGCCCATGGAGTCATCGGACAGGTAAGTGATGTGCCCGACCATCCGCGCCAGCATCAGGCCGCGCTTGGGGATCACGTTGTGTTCCTGGAACGAACCGCCGTGGAATTCAGGGTCGGTGAGGATTGCCTGGCGCGCCACTTCGTTGAACGCGATGTTCTGTGCCGACAGCTTGGGTGCCGAGGCGATGGCCAGGCAGTGACGGATGCGGTCGGGGTAGGTGATGCTCCATTGCATCGCCTGCATGCCGCCGAGGCTGCCGCCGATCACGGCCGCGAACTGGGCGATGCCGAGTCGATCTGCCAGGTGCGCCTGGCTGTGCACCCAATCCTCGACGGTCAGGACCGGGAAGTCGGCGCCGAATGGTTTGCCAGTCTCAGGGTTGATGCTGCTCGGGCCGGTGGAGCCGTTGCAGCCGCCGAGGTTGTTCAGGCTGACCACGAAGAACTTGTTGGTGTCGATTGGCTTGTCAGGGCCGATGCAGCTGTCCCACCAACCGGGCTTGCGGTCGTCGGCGCTGTGATAGCCGGCGGCGTGGTGGTGGCCAGACAAGGCGTGGCAGATCAGCACGGCGTTGCTCGCCGTGGCATTGAGCGTGCCGTAGGTTTCGTAAATCAGGTCATAGGCCGGGAGCGAACGACCACAGGCCAAGGCCAGCGGCTCGCTGAAGTGCGCCACTTGCGGCGTCACCAGACCAACAGAATCGGGGGGAAAGGCAGCTGGCATCGACCCTGCTCTCATTGAAATGAGGCGTAAGTCTAAAGACCGCTGGGGTTAGCGGCAAGCAAAGGCCGGGCCTGTTTTCATTCAACAAGACCGAGGTGCGCCATTCGCGAGCAAGCCCGCTCCCACATTGGAATGCATACCCCTGTGGGAGCGGGCTTGCTCGCGAAGGCAGCACCTCGGTATATCAGTTCTGTCGCATCAGTCCTGGCAACTCCGGCAACTTCTTCGGCGCGCAAATCCGCACCCGTTTCTGCCGGTTCAACTCGCCGCTGATCAAGCTGGCCTGGCTCTTGGACACGCCAAAGGCCTTGGCCAGAAAGGCCATCAGGTGCGCGTTGGCCTTGCCCTCGACTGGCGGTGCGGTCAGACGGATCTTCAGGCGATCGCCGTGCAGCCCGCAGAAATCATCGCTACGGGCTGCCGGTTGCAGGTGACACTCCAGAATCAGGTCGTCACCGTCCCAGCGGAAGTAGCTCATCAGACCAGGCCGAGCAGACCCTGCGGCATGAAGGCATAGTACGCAAGGCGCGGGATCAGCCAGCTTTGCAGCAACTGGATCACGATGAACGCGAAGATCGGCGAAATATCGAGGCCACCCAGGCTCGGGATGAAGCGGCGGAACGGGGCGAGTACCGGCTCAGTGATCTGCGCGACCAGCTCGGCCCCCGGGTTGTGGCTGCCCGGGGCAACCCAGGACAGGATCACGCTGATGATCATCGCGTAGAACAGCACATTCAAGAACAGCGAGAACAGGGCGATCACCGACCATGGCACCAGCAGCAGCCAGTCAAACCCGAAGCCCTTGAGCGTGAGGATGACCGCCATCAGCAGCATCTGCACGATCAGAGCCAGCACCAGCGACGACATGTCCAGGCCGAACATGCTCGGAATGAACCGACGCAGAGGCTTGAGCAACGGTTGGGTGGCCTTGACGATGAACTGGCAGAGCGGGTTGTAAAAATTCGCCCGAACCAGTTGCAGGATGAAGCGCATCAGCACGATCAGCAGATACAGGCTGCCCAAGGTTTTAATGATGAAAACGGCAGCGTCGTTGAGTCCTAGCATTATTGAGTCCTTTGTAAGAGCTGATTAGCGGCCAAGTTGCTCAGCCATCTCGGCCGAGCGATGCGCCGCAGCGCCGAGTGCTGTTTCGACCAGGGCTTCAAAGCCATTGGCCTGGAACGACTTGATTGCCGCTTCCGTGGTGCCCGCAGGCGAAGTGACACGGCGGCGCAACTCGGCAGCGTCGACGTCGCTGGAGACCGCCATGTGTGCGGCGCCCAGTGCGGTTTGCAGAGTCAGTTGCGCGGCGATGTCCGCCGGCAGGCCGAGTTTCACGCCGGCGGCGGTCATGGCCTCGATCAGCAGGAAGAAATACGCCGGGCCCGAGCCGGAAACGGCGGTGACGGCGTCCAGTTGCTGCTCTTCATTCAGCCATAGGGCGATGCCGACCGCGGACAGCAGCTCCTGGGCCTGCTGACGCTGTTCAGCTGACACTTGGGCTGTAGCGAACAGGCCGCTCGCGCCCTGACGCACCAACGCCGGGGTGTTGGGCATGCAGCGCACGATCGGCTGGGCACCGAGCCAGTTGTTCATGCTGGCGCAGGTGATGCCCGCGGCAATCGAAACCACCAGTTGATCGGGCTTGAGGCTTGGGCGCAGGGCTTCGCACACGGCTTTCATCGCCTGGGGCTTGACCGCGAGGACGACGACGTCGGCGTCCACGATGGCCTGGGCGTTGTCGGCGAAGGTTTCGATACCGTGTTCCGCGCTCACGCGGGCGCGGGTTTCTTCACCCGGATCGCTGGCGCGGATCTGTGCGGCTTCCAGACCCTTGGCCCGCAGGCCGCCGATCAGGCTGGCAGCCATGTTGCCGGCACCGATAAAGGCAATACGTGTCTTGCTCATGTCAGGTCCTTGTTCAGAAGTGTGCCGGCCATGGTTCATGGCTGGCCGTGCATTGGTGAGGGGCCGCGAGCGCCGAACAGGGCGGTGCCGATTCGGACCCAGGTGGCGCCCATGGCGATGGCCGACTCGAGGTCGTGGCTCATGCCCATGGAAAGTGTGTCGAGCGGCAGGTTCAGGCTGGCTTGCAGGCTCTGCACGGCAGCAAATGCGGCATCCTGGGCGGCGCGATCTTCAGTCGGCTCGGGGATCGCCATCAACCCGCGCAACTTCAAGCGCGGCAGGGCGTTGATCGCGTTGGCCAGGGCCGGCAGGTCGGCCGGGGTGCAACCGGATTTGCTGGCTTCACCGCTCACGTTGACCTGAATGCAGATGTTCAGCGGCGGCAAGTCGGCGGGACGTTGTTCGGACAGGCGTTGTGCGATTTTCAGACGATCCACGGAATGCACCCAGTCGAAGTGCTCGGCGATGGCACGAGTCTTGTTCGATTGAATGGGGCCAATGAAGTGCCAGATCAAGGGCAGGTCGGCCAGTTCGAGCTGCTTGCCCAGTGCTTCCTGCAGGTAGTTCTCGCCAAAGTCGCGCAGGCCGGCGGCGTAGGCTTCACGCAGGTCTTGTGCGGGTTTGGTCTTGCTCACGGCCAACAGCTGGACGCAGTTTTCGGTGCGGTTGGCGGCGAGTGTCGCGGCATGGATGCGCGAACTAACTTCAAGAATGTTGTCTGCTATGGTGGACATCAAGAGGCGCCAGCGGTCTGAAGGTTCGCGGCATTCTACTGGAATTGAGAGGCGCAATGGATATCACCGAACTGCTGGCGTTCAGCGCTAAACAGGGCGCATCCGACCTGCACTTGTCCGCCGGCCTGCCGCCGATGATCAGGGTGGATGGCGATGTGCGACGCATCAACCTGCCGGCGATGGACCACCAGCAGGTGCAGGCGCTGGTCTTCGCCATCATGAATGACACCCAGCGCATGGACTTCGAGAAACATCTGGAAACCGACTTTTCCTTTGAAGTACCCGGAGTGGCGCGTTTCCGGGTCAATGCGTTCAATCAGAACCGTGGCGCGGGTGCCGTGTTTCGCACCATCCCGGCAAAAGTGCAGAGCATGGACGAACTGGGCATGGGTGAAGTGTTTCGCAAGATGACCGACGCTCCCCGTGGCCTGGTGCTGGTGACCGGTCCGACCGGTTCCGGCAAGTCCACCACGCTGGCGGCGATGATCGATTACCTCAATACCCATCGCCATCATCACATCCTCACCATCGAAGACCCGATCGAGTTCGTTCACGAGTCGCGCAAGTGCCTGATCAACCAGCGTGAGGTTCATCGCGATACCCGTAGCTTTGCCACCGCATTGCGTTCGGCACTGCGCGAAGACCCGGATGTGATTCTGGTGGGGGAAATGCGCGATCTGGAGACCATTCGCCTGGCGCTGACCGCGGCAGAAACTGGCCATCTGGTGTTCGGCACGCTGCACACCACGTCGGCGGCGAAAACCATCGACCGGGTGATCGATGTGTTTCCGGGGGACGAGAAGTCGATGGTGCGCTCGATGCTCTCCGAGTCGCTGCTGGCGGTGGTGTCCCAGGTACTGGTGAAGAAGGTCGGCGGCGGACGCATCGCGGCCCACGAGATCATGCTGGGAACGTCGGCGATCCGCAACCTGATCCGCGAGGACAAGGTGGCGCAGATGTATTCGGCGATTCAGTCGGGAGGGGCGTTGGGAATGCAGACGCTGGATATGAGCTTGAAGGGCTTGGTGGCCAGGGGGCTGGTCAGTCGTGAGCATGCGCAGGAGAAGGCGCGGTCACCGGATGGGATTTGAGAGGAGTGTGGCGTTTTCAAGGACGCCATCGCGAGCAGGCTCGCTCCCACATGGACTGCATCAATCCTGTAGGAGCGAGCCTGCTCGCGATGGGGTCATCATGTTCGATACGGATTCAGGACACTGAAATCAGCGCTGAACCACACGCAACTGATTCGGCTCTTTCGGCAGAACCCGCTTGGCAACCACGTAGTGGTTTTCCCAGTACGGTTTCTTCAAAGTGTCGATGCTCACCGACTTGCCGCGACGTGGCGCGTGGATGAAGCGGTCGTTGCCCAGGTAAATGGCAACGTGATTGACCCGACGGCTCTTGATGTTGAAGAAAATCAGGTCGCCCGGCTTCAGGTCGTCGCGATCGACTTTCTCCCCATGACCGCTGGCCATGGCGTTGGAGGTGCGAGGCAGGTCGAACGTGGCGTCGTTGAACGCGTATTTCACCAGGCCGCTGCAATCGAAGCCTTTGCTTGGGCTGCTGCCGCCCCAACGATAGGGAGTGCCCAGGACGTTTACAGCGCGGCTCAGTACGTTGCTGCTGTCCTTGGTGCCCATCGGTGGAACCAGGCCGCTTTTGTCGCTGGCCAGGGTCGGAGCGTGTTTAGCGTTTTTTTTGTTTTTGCTCGAAGGAGCAGAAACGTGGGATTTGGGGGTGTAACCATTAACGTTAGGAAGACGTTGCTCACGATTGGTGGCGTGGGCGGCCAGTGGCATCAAAAGGCAAATGGTTAGCCATGTCTTGAAAAATGAACGCATTAGGCAAGGCTCTTAATAAGTTAGCGCGCAACTTTATAACAGCTTTTTTGGCGCCTCCGAGGCCGTTGGTCGATTCAACCAGGGGGGCAATGGCGGCAAAATAGCGGCAAATTGGCGCAATTGTCCGACACAAGTCAGGTGTTACAAGGCTTTGACAGGAGTGAAGGTAGCACCTGCCATACGTCGGGTGCCTGTAAAAAAGTCACAAAGAATTCAAGAATATTTATCTATTGCACGAATCGAGGTCATTCATGAACCCCTATCAACAGACAGTCCAGCAGCAAGACACCCACAGCAAAGTGATCGGTTACCTGCTGTGGATTTTCGGATTTACCGGCGCTCACCGCTTCTATTACGGCAAGCCGGTGACCGGGACGATCTGGTTCTTCACCTTCGGCTTGCTGGGCATCGGCTGGCTGATCGACGTTTTCCTGATCCCGTCCATGGACCGTGAAGCGGACCTGAGGTTCACCGCCGGGCCGATCGAATACAACGTGGCGTGGATTCTGCTGACGTTTCTCGGGGTGTTTGGCGTGCACCGGATGTATCAGGGGAAATGGATCAGCGGGCTGCTGTACCTGCTCACGGGCGGGTTGTTCTTCATTGGCGTGCTGTATGACTTCTGGACGTTGAATGATCAGGTTTCCGTGCGTAACGCACAGAGTCGCTGATTTCTGCGGCGAGGGGGGGGCAGGCCCTCTCGCCGCAGGGTTTTACGTCTGGTGACTGATCCGGCTATCTGCCCGCTTGAATTACAGCCTATGGGTGGTTACTGAAATGCTTTCAGTAATTGAAGCTGAAGCGTTAAAAATGCCATTGTGCCGAAGCTGTAGAAAATTGAAATGATGAAGTGGTTTGGGGTGGCCCAGTAATTTATGCTGTCGGAGAGAATCGCAAGCGATGCAATTGCAATTGTCAGCGCTGATACTTTTATCAAGATTGCATTGGTATGGTATTTACGGGCTTTCCTGTATAAAAATATTTGCATCAGGTGAAATATGAATAGCATTAAGCCCGCAATCAGGATTGCGCCTATTGGTATTCCGATTGAGTCTCGATCTATGTCGTAAATGCCTGCGCTCAAATTTCTTTCTATGGTAAATATTGCTACGCTGGAAGTGATCGCTAAAAGTAAAGGGTAGATGTAGTTCAGGTGTTTGTAGAGAGTCTTCATGTGGGCTCTTCTTGGGTGCAGTTGATAGTTGAAAACTCTAACGGATTTATCTAGTGCAGATCCGGCTGGAAGCCAGTTCCAGTTAGCCTTATTTTGTGCTCTCCTGTTATGTCGATTTCATAATCCGTTCCTGATAGTGCCCTGCCTGCTGTGGTTAAAATCTCGAGTAGTGTTGATCTGTTGCTTTCGTTGAAGTCGTATAAGTCAGTATAGGCTTTTGCAGTTCCTTCAAAAATCCAAGAGCCGTTTTCTTCTCTTGTAAAATCTCCTTCGATTTTCAATGTTATTCGCCCTAGATAATGTCCTGTGATTTTGCTGTCGTCATTAGTGCCGTAAGGTACTTTTGGATCAGATAAATAGTATCTTCCGGATTCTCTGGTGCTGACTATGGTGTTGGCTAGCAGTGGAATTTCACTCGCCTTTATGTTGAGGCCTATATTATTTATATTGACTCGCAGTTTCTCTCCATTTCCCCATAGGTAGTGAGCAAATGCTTTGACAGGACTAAATGTTCCACCTGATAGTTCGGTTGTTTGTGTTTCATAGTTGATATTGTACAGGCTTGTTGATGCGACTTTGATCAGTGCGTCAAGGTTGCTTAGTTTTTGTTGCGTTACGAAGGTGTCGGCAAGGCTGAAGTTTACGAGTTTGTTTTTGAAGTAGGCATGAGTAATGATCGAAGAATTATTTAGTAGGTAGTTGTCGCTCTCCGTGATTTTCCAAAGGTCTTGAATGGCGCCCGAGGCGTCGTTGTTAATTGCTCTGCCTACCATTTGCAGTTCATAAGTAAAGGCTTTTATGCCACTTTTCATTTCGAGCCAGGCATGGAACATATCCATTTCGGCTGAGGTAATGACGGGGCCATCGCATAGTGGTAGTGAGTAAGTTTGCCCGTCGTTGGTGATGATGGCTTCACCGGCTCCCTGCCAATCTGCAGTCGCATAGGCTCCCCAGTTGAACCCGGGATTAACTGTAAAGCCACCTGAGTTGCCCGTTGTTCCTTTCGTTACGATAGGAGGTAGGGTAAGTCCATTTTTCATGTGTTGCTCCTTGGTTGTACAGCATTTGTATTCAGAGGGAAGTGGTTTTTCCTTGTGCTATTTTTATACTAAGTGATGGTTGTTGAGTCTGCATTGAATAACTTTGTAGGCTATTTCTGTATGTTGCGAAGTTCCTTTCGCACAGATGATGAGAAGTCAGAAATTTCTGTTCGCTGGATAGTTTTATTCGCCATCGTTTGTAGAAATGTTCTTGATGCGGATGTGCTGTTTGGGGAAAGGTAGTGGAGGAGGGGCAGGAGGGCTATATGACTTCTGGACGTTGAATGATCAGGTTTCCGTGCGTAACGCACAGAGTCGCTGATTAATGTGGCGAGGGAGCAAGCTCCCTCGCCACAGGGTCCTACGCCTGGTGGCTGATCCGGCCATCCACCAGGGTGTAACGCACCACGCCCGGCAGGCTGTGGCCGATGAACGGGCAGTTTTCGCCTTTGGACAACCAGCTTTCACCCGCCACGGTCGAGGCCGCCGGGTCGAACAGCACGATGTCCGCCGCACCACCCACCGCCAGTTTGCCTGCTGGCAGGCGCAAGGCCTCGGCGGGGCCGACGCTCAGGCGTTTCAGTAGCGTCGGCAGGTCCAGCAAGCCGTCTTCGACCAGGGTCATTGCCAGTGGCAACAGCAGTTCGACGCTGCTGATGCCCGGCTCGGTCGCGCCGAACGGTGCCAGCTTGGCGTCGCGTTCATGGGGTTGATGATGACTGGAGATGGCCGAGACCACGCCCGATTTCACCGCAGCGCGCAGGCCCTCGCGGTCGGCGCGGGTACGTAGCGGTGGCTGGACGTGATAGAGGCTGCTGAAATCGATCAGCGCTTCGTCAGTCAGGATCAGCTGGTACAGGGCGACATCCGCCGTGACCTTCAAGCCACGGGCCTGGGCCTGGGCGATCAGGGCTACGCCGCGAGCGCTGGTGAGTTGGCTGAAGTGCGCGCGCACGCCGGTCTGTTCGACCAGCAGCAGGTCCCGGGCCAGGGCTACGGTTTCCGCGGTTTCCGGAATGCCCGGCAGGCCGAGGAAGCTGGCGGTCGGGCCTTCGTGGGCCAGGCCACCTTCGGCGAGGTCGTGATCCTGGGAGTTGAAAATCACGGTCAGGTCGAAAGTCGCTGCGTATTCCAGCGCCCGGCACAGGGTGCGGGTGTTGCGGAAACTCTCCAGGCCATTGCCGAAAGCCACGCAACCTGCATCTCGCAGTGCAACCAGCTCTGCCAGCTGTTCGCCGTCCAGGCCTTTGCTCAGGGCGCCAATCGGGAAGACTTTGGTGTTGCCGGCTTCACGGGCGCGGTCGAGGATCAGTTCGGCCACCGCGGAGGTGTCCAGCACCGGCTTGGTCTTCGGCGGGCAGCACAGGCTGGTCACGCCGCCAGCCGCCGCTGCGCGGGTTTCGCTGACGATCGAGCCTTTGCGGCTGTAACCCGGCTCGCGCAGGGCAACGTTGAGGTCGACCAGGCCGGGAGCGGCCACCAGGCCTTTGGCGTCGATGGTGTCGACGGCAACGAAACCGGCTGGCGCAGCGCCAAGGGCGACGACTTTGCAGGCTTCAATGTGGATATCGGTCACTTGATCCAGGCCGCTGGCCGGATCGATCACGCGGGCACCGAGAATGCTGAGCTTCACTGGGCGTTCTCCTGCTCGAATTGGCGTTGCGCAGTCTGCCCGCTCATGGCCATGGACAGTACCGCCATACGAATGGCGATCCCGTAGGTCACCTGGTTGAGGATCACCGAATGCGGACCGTCGGCCACTGCCGACTCGATTTCCACGCCACGGTTGATCGGCCCCGGGTGCATCACGATGCAATCGGGCTTGGCGCCGGCCAGGCGCGCGGTGGTCAGGCCGAACAGGCGGTAGAACTCGCCTTCGCTCGGCAGCAGGCCGCCGGTCATGCGTTCACGCTGCAGGCGCAGCATGATCACCACGTCGACGTCTTTCAGGCCTTCGGCCATGTCGGTGTAGACCTTCACGCCGTATTGCTCGATGCCGATCGGCAGCAGGGTCTTCGGCGCGATCACGCGGATGTCCGGGCAGCCGAGGGTTTTCAGGGCCAGCATGTTCGAGCGCGCGACCCGCGAATGCAGAATGTCGCCGACGATGGCCACCGAAAGGTTCTCGAAGCCGCCCTTGTGCCGGCGGATGGTCAGCATGTCGAGCATGCCCTGGGTCGGGTGTGCGTGCCGGCCGTCACCGCCGTTGATGATCGCCACCTGCGGGCAAACGTGTTCGGCGATGAAGTGCGCGGCACCGGAGTCACCGTGGCGCACGACGAACATGTCGGCGGCCATGGCTTCCAGGTTGCGCAGGGTGTCGAGCAGGGTTTCACCCTTGCTCGCCGACGACGTGGACACGTTGAGGGTGATCACGTCCGCCGAGAGCCGCTGGGCCGCCAGTTCGAAGGTGGTGCGGGTGCGGGTCGAGTTCTCGAAGAACACGTTGCACACGGTCTTGCCGCGCAGCAACGGGACTTTCTTCACGGCCCGGGCGCCGACTTCGAGGAAGGAGTCGGCGGTGTCGAGGATTTCCGTCAGCAGCTCGCGGCGCAAACCGTCGAGCGATAGGAAGTGGCGCAGCTGGCCCTGATCATTGAGCTGCAGCGGGCGCTTGGTTTCTAGAGGCGTCATCGCAAGGGGGACTCTCAATAGGGCGAATTAAAGGGCGAGGTCTTGCAGTTCGAGGGCGAGTTCCGGGCCGGACAACTTCACCCGTTCGTGGGCCGCCAGCGACAGGGTGGCGCCAACCACGTTCGGGCGGATCGGCAGTTCGCCGGCGTCCAGGTCCAGCAGGCACACCAGCGTCACGCTGGCCGGGCGGCCGTAGTCGAACAGTTCGTTCATGGCGGCGCGGATGGTCCGGCCGCTCATCAGCACGTCGTCGATCAGCACCAGGTGCTGGCCTTCGATCTCGAACGGCAGCGCCGATGGGCGAACCTGTGGGTGCAGGCCGCTCTGGCTGAAATCGTCGCGGTAGAAGGACACGTCCAGGGTGCCGAGGGGCTCTGCGCTGCCCAGTTCCTTGAGCAGGGCCTGGGCCACCCAGACGCCACCGGTGCGGATGCCGATGAAACGCGGATCGCTAATGCCTCGTTTGGCCAGATAAGCGTCAAGTCGGGTCGCCATCTGGCTGATCAGTTCGGCGGGATTTGGCAGGCTCATGGTTGCTCCTTCTTGGGCCCGGGCCCTGCTTTTTGGTTAAAGCTGCTGCAGGTGGCTCGGGTTGTAGCTAATAGAGACGCGCAGCGGCTCTTCAGGATTCGAACAGTGCGCCATTCTCGTCGAGCCAGCCTTGCAGCAGCAGGGCGGCGGCGATGGCATCCACCGGGTTATCGCGGTAACTGCCTTTCTGGCCGCCACGGGCCAGGCGTTCGCCCTTGGCCTCGAAGGTGGTCAGGCGTTCATCGTGGGTATAAAAGGGCAGGTTGAAGCGTCCGTTCAGGCGCCGGGCGAACTTTTCCGCGCGGGCGCACATGTCACTGGGCGTGCCGTCCATGTTCAACGGCAGGCCGACTACCACGGCATCGGGTTTCCACTCTTTGATGAGCGCTTCGAGCTGGTTCCAGTCGGGAATGCCGTTCTGCGCTTTCAGGGTGCACAGCTCGCGGGCCTGGCCGGTAACCACCTGGCCGACTGCAACGCCGATCTGTTTGGTGCCGTAGTCGAATCCGAGAATCAACCGCAGGGCCATCAGGCGTGCCCCGCCTGGCTGGTGAGCAGGCTGAGGTTGACGCCCAGGTGCTTGGCCGCCGCTTCCAGGCGCAGCTCGCTGCTGGTGTTGAACAGGATGTCGGCGTCAAACGGGCAGGTCAGCCAGGCGTTCTGCGCCAGTTCGGCCTCCAGTTGCCCGGCTTCCCAACCGGCATAGCCGAGGGCAATCAGGCTTTTTTCCGGGCCGACGCCGTCAGCGATGGCGAACAGTATGTCCTGGGTGGTCGACAGGGCTAAGTCGTCTTCCAGATCAACGGTAGCCTGGAAGCTCAGCCCCTTGGGATGGAGGACGAAGCCGCGGTCGGTCTGCACCGGGCCGCCGATAAAGATCGGCACATGCTGGCAGAGCGCCGGCGGTTCGATATCCGGGCGCAATTGCTCGAGGATATCGGCCAGGCTCAGCTCTTGCGGACGGTTGACCACCAGCCCCATGGCACCATTGGCCGTGTGCTCGACGATGTAGGTCAAGGTGTGCGCAAAGTTCGGGTCGGCCATGTGTGGCATGGCGATCAGGAATTGATGCTTGAGGTAGCTGGGGCTGACGTTTTTCATGTGCGCTAGTGTGGCGTTCGGGGGGCAAACTGACAAGCTGGGGATGCATGGGAAATACCCCGAATACCCGTCAACAACTCAGATCCAGGGTGGGAGCGGGCTTGCTCGCGAAGAGGCCGGCACATTCAACATCGATGTCGACTGACCTGACGCCTTCGCGAGCAAGCCCGCTCCCACAAGGGAATTGTGGTGGTCAGTTGCTTGAGAGGCGGTCGCCGCGGGCAAATTTCCAGGTCCGGATGATCTCCAGCCGGTCAACATCCGACAAATCCCCGGTAAACGGTGCGAATGGCGCCGCCAGTCGGACAATCCGTTGCGCCGCCTGGTCCAGCAGCGGCTGGCCGGAAGATTCCAGCACCAGTACTTCATACAGCGAACCGTCGCGATTGATCGAGACCATCAGGCGCAAATTGCCGTAGATCTGCTTGCGCCGCGCTTCGTCGGGGTAGTTGAGGTTGCCGATGCGCTCGACTTTCTTGCGCCATTCGTCCTTGTACCAGGCGCCCTTGTCGCGCATGGTCGAGGCCGCGCTCAGGCGGTGGATGCGCGGGCGCTTGGCGTACAGCTGTTGTTCGGCGGCCAGTTCCGCTTCGAGGCTGGCGATATCGCTGGACAATTGCTCACTGTCGAACGTCGGCGCCTGGACCTGGGGTTTGGCCTCGATCTTGGGTTCTTCGGTCTTGGCGGGGGCTTTTTTCGGCTTCGGCGCCACTGTGGTCACAGCTGCCTTCGGTGGCGCTTCCTGCACCTCAGGCTTGGCGGCCGGCGGTGGCGTGACTTTCTGTACCTTGTTGTCCTGGAAGGGCGCGACCTCGGTGGTCTTGGGAATCGCCTTTTTATCCAGGGTGCCGCTGCCTTGCTGATTCTCCTGGGCCAGGAAATCGGCTTTCTCGGGCTTCTTTTCACTTCTGAAGGTGGCGAGGGTGATTTCCAGGGTCTTGCTGATCTGCTTGGGCTCGACCACCGCAAACCCGACGCCCAACAGCAAGGCCAGGTGGATCAGCGCTGCCAGGAACAGGGTAAAACCGAGACGATCGGCCGGGCGCACGCCGCGGTGGGCGAGTTCGGCAGGCAGATCGGACGGGAGTGTCATGACAAGGAAACCAACATCGCGTTTTTACAGGCCGCGCATGATAACGCAATGTTGGTTTGGCTAATCAACGTGCCTTGAGCTTCTGATCGATGGCATCCATCAACAGGCCGCCGATGTCGGTGCTAAATGCATTATCGATCTCGCGAATGCAGGTCGGGCTGGTGACGTTGATCTCGGTCAGGTGCTCGCCGATCACGTCCAGACCCACGAACAGCAGGCCTTTTTCACGCAGGGTCGGACCGACTTGCGCGGCGATCCAGCGGTCCTTGTCCGTCAGCGGGCGGGCTTCGCCACGGCCGCCGGCGGCGAGGTTGCCGCGGGTTTCGCCCTGGGCCGGAATCCGCGCCAGGCAATAATCCACAGGCTCGCCATCAATCATCAGGATGCGCTTGTCGCCGTCCTTGATCGCTGGCAGGTAGGCCTGGCCCATGATCTGCTGGGCGCCAAGGGCGGTGAGGGTTTCGAGGATAACCGACAGGTTCGGATCGCCCGCGCGGTGACGGAAAATCGAAGTGCCGCCCATGCCGTCCAGCGGCTTGAGGATGACATCGCCGTGTTTGGCGGCGAACTCGCGCAGTACGTCGGCGCGGCGGCTGACCACAGTCGGCGGCGTGCACTGCGGGAACAGTGTGGCGAACAGCTTTTCATTGCAGTCGCGCAGGCTTTGCGGCTTGTTGACCACCAGTACGCCAGCGCGCTCGGCTTGCTCCAGCAAATAAGTGGAGTAGACGAACTCCATGTCGAACGGCGGATCCTTGCGCATCAGGATCACGTCCAGATCGCTCAGCAACGCATCGCTTTCAGCGCCCAGTTCGAACCATTTTTCCGGGTTGGCGAACACCTGCAGCGGACGCATCCGCGCCCGTGCCTGGCCTTCGCCCTGATACAGGTCGCGCTGCTCCATGTAGAACAGCTCCCAGCCACGCTTCTGCGCGGCCAGCAGCATGGCCAGCGAGCTATCCTTTTTATAGGAAATGCTGGCGATAGGGTCCATGACAATCCCGACGCGAACGCTCATGGGTGTTTCCTCGAAATTTGGGGGCTATGGCGACCTGTAGGAGCGAGCTCGCTCGCGATGCGCTTCAGGGCGCCGCGCTCATCCTGCGAAGGCGCGTCATCGTTGACGACCATCGCGAGCGAGCTCGCTCCTACAAAAGATCAGCGTATAAAAGTGGCGTCAGAGTGGCGCCGAGTGTGTTCCCGGTCAAGGAAAAACCACCTTGCAGGCCGGCTGATAGATTGGTTCTGGAGACTGTGCTAAAAAGGCTGCCATGTCGTGCTGGCCCTTGAGCATCAAGGGTTTCGAGCCGCGTTAACCGGCAAACGGACAATTTGTTTCGCAAAGGCGACGGTAGAGCATTTTATGGAACGACACCCCAGCGCCTTGAAGGTCATGGTGATCGACGATTCGAAGACGATCCGTCGCACCGCCGAAACGCTGCTCAAGAATGTGGGTTGTGAGGTCATCACGGCCATCGACGGTTTTGATGCCCTGGCCAAGATTGCCGACAACCACCCCGGCATCATCTTCGTCGACATCATGATGCCGCGCCTGGATGGCTACCAGACCTGCGCCCTGATCAAGAACAACAGTGCGTTCAAGTCCACGCCGGTGATCATGCTGTCGTCCAAGGACGGGCTGTTCGACAAGGCCAAGGGGCGCATCGTCGGCTCCGACCAGTTTTTGACCAAGCCTTTCAGCAAGGAAGAATTGCTTGATGCGATCCAGGCCCATGTTCCTGGTTTCGCCGCCGTTTTGCCGCAGTAGGACACGCACAGTGACGCTCGGCCATCGGGCCTGGCGTCGACAAAAATGGGGAAGACCATGGCACGTATTCTGATCGTCGATGATTCGCCGACCGAAATGTACAAACTGACCGGCATGCTGGAAAAGCACGGCCATGAAGTGTTGAAAGCCGAAAACGGCGCCGACGGCGTGGCCCTGGCCCGCCAGGAAAAGCCCGATGCGGTCCTGATGGACATTGTCATGCCGGGCCTCAACGGCTTCCAGGCGACCCGCCAATTGACCAAGGACCCGGACACCGGGCATATCCCGGTGATCATCATCACCACCAAGGATCAGGAAACCGACAAGGTCTGGGGCACGCGCCAGGGCGCCAGGGACTACCTGACCAAGCCGGTCGATGAAGACACCCTGATCAAGACCCTGAACAACGTGCTGGCCGGTTGATCGTCAGGCCATGAACGAGTCGCTGACGGCTTTCGAACTGCTGCTGCAAATCGACCAGCGCTGTCGTTTGCTGGCGGCGGACTTGCCGTCCCAGCCGGCCCGGCGGGACAGCTGGAGCGGCATCGGTTTTCGCCTGGGCGAGCACTGGTATGTCGCGCCCATGAGCGAAGTCAGCGAGGTCTTGCACGAGCCACGCCTCACTCAGTTGCCGGGAGTCAAACCCTGGGTCAAGGGGGTCGCCAACCTGCGCGGGCGTTTGCTGCCGGTCATGGACTTGTGCGGCTTCTTCGGTCACGAGCTTTCGACGGCGCGCCGTCAGCGCCGGGTGTTGGTGGTGGAACATGAAGAAGTGTTTGCCGGGTTGCTGGTCGATGAAATCTTCGGCCTGCAGCACTTTGCCCAGGACAGCCTGGAGCCGGTGCCGGCAGGTGAGTTGAAAGGGACGATGGCGGCGTTTGTCAAAGGCCGGTTTCAGCGCGAGCAGTGCTGGCAGGTGTTCAGCCCGTTTGCATTGACGCGGTCTCAGGGGTTCATGAACGTCGCGGTGTAAACACGGACCCTTGTAGGAGCGGGCTTGCTCGCGAAGGCGGCAGTCCATACAACATTGATATTGGCTGATCTACCGCTTTCGCGAGCAAGCCCGCTCCCACAAGGTCCCGGGCAGGCCCGGAAATGGGTTAACAGGCGAGGACCGATGATAAAAGCAAAAGCAGGCAAGCCAATGGAAGGGTCGCGCAGCAGGTCGCAGATTATCGTGCTGTTCATCGCGCTGATCGTCTTCATCATGCTGCTGTTCGCCAACTTCGCGTACCTCAACACCCAGGCTACCTACGACAAACAGTACATCGGCCACGCCGGCGAACTGCGCGTGCTGTCCCAGCGTATCGCCAAGAACGCCACCGAAGCCGCCGCCGGCAAGGCTGCCGCATTCAAGTTGCTCAGCGATGCGCGCAACGACTTTGCCCAGCGCTGGGCTTATCTGAAAAAGGGCGACCCGGCGACCGGTCTGCCGCCAGCCCCCTCCACCGTGCGTCCGGAGATGCGCGCCGTGCAACAGGACTGGGAACGCCTGCTGAAAAACACCGACGCGATTCTCTCCAGCGAACAAACCGTACTGTCGCTGCATCAGGTCGCCGCGACTTTGGCCGAGACCGTGCCGCAGTTGCAGGTCGAATACGAAAAAGTCGTCGAGATTCTCCTGCAACGGGGCGCCCCGGCGACCCAGGTGGCGATGGCCCAGCGTCAATCGCTGCTGGCCGAGCGGATTCTCGGCGCGGTCAACACAGTGTTGGCCGGCGACGAGAATTCACAGCAGGCCGCCGATGCGTTCGGACGTGACGCGACGCAGTTCGGCAAGGTGCTCAACGGCATGCTCCAGGGCGACCCGGCACTCAAGGTCAGCCAGGTTGAAGATCGCGACGCCCGTGCGCGGCTCGCGGAAATCTCCGAGCTGTTCGAGTTCGTATCGGGCTCGGTGGACGAGATTCTCGAAACCTCGCCGCAACTGTTCAAGGTCCGCGAATCGGCCTCGAACATCTTCAGTCTGTCGCAAACCCTGCTCGACGAAGCCTCGCACCTGGCCAGCGGTTTTGAAAACATGGTCGGCGGGCGCACCACCGACACCATAGGCGGTTATGTGCTGGGCCTGTTGGCGCTGGCCTCGATCATCCTGATTGGCATGGTGATGGTGCGCGAAACCAATCGTCAGTTGCGTGAAACCGCCGAGAAAAACGAGCGCAACCAGAATGCGATCATGCGTTTGCTCGACGAGATCGAAGACCTCGCCGATGGCGATCTCACAGTGACGGCCTCGGTGACCGAAGACTTTACCGGCACCATTGCCGACTCGATCAATTACTCCGTCGACCAGCTGCGCGACCTGGTCGCGACCATCAACCTCACCGCCGGCCAGGTGGCCGCCGCCGTGCAGGAAACCCAGGCCACCGCCATGCACCTGGCCCAGGCTTCGGAACATCAGGCCCAGCAGATATCCGAGGCCTCCATGGCGATCAACGACATGGCCGAGTCCATCGACCAGGTGTCGGCCAACGCGGCTGAGTCGTCGGCGGTGGCCGAGCGCTCGGTGGAAATCGCCAACAAGGGCAACGAGGTGGTGCACAACACCATCCACGGCATGGACAACATTCGCGAGCAGATTCAGGACACCGCCAAGCGCATCAAGCGCCTGGGCGAGTCCTCCCAGGAAATCGGCGACATTGTCAGCCTGATCGATGACATTGCCGACCAAACCAACATCCTTGCCCTCAACGCGGCCATCCAGGCGTCCATGGCCGGTGACGCCGGTCGTGGTTTCGCCGTGGTCGCCGATGAAGTGCAGCGACTGGCGGAGCGCTCATCCGCCGCCACCCGGCAGATCGAAACCCTGGTGCGGGCGATCCAGACCGACACCAACGAAGCGGTGATCTCCATGGAGCAGACCACGACCGAGGTGGTACGCGGCGCCCGGCTGGCGCAGGATGCCGGTGTGGCCCTGGAAGAAATCGAAGGCGTGTCCAAGACACTTGCGGCGTTGATCCAGAGCATTTCCAATGCGGCGCAACAACAGACGTCGTCAGCCGGTCAAATCTCCCTGACGATGAACGTGATCCAGCAGATCACCTCGCAGACGTCGTCGGGCTCCACCGCCACTGCCGACAGCATCGGCAACCTGGCGAAAATGGCCAGTCAGTTGCGTCGTTCGGTGTCCGGTTTCACCTTGCCGGATGCCAAGGCGCAGGTTGTGGACAAAGCTTGAACCGCCCATGGGTATCTGAATTGTGATTGGAGTGGTTATGGGTGATCGGCACGACTATGTGGCCCTCGAGTGGGTCAAGGGCGAGATTGCCGAAACGCTGAAACAGGCTCATCACGCGATCGAAAACCTGCTCGATGACCCGCAGGCGACGCATGCGCTGGATGATTGCCTGGCGTGCATCCATCAGGTCCACGGCAGTTTGCAGATGGTCGAGTTCTACGGCGCGGCGTTGCTCGCCGAAGAGATGGAACAACTGGCCATGGCCTTGCAGGGCAACCGTGTCAGCCATCGCGACGAGGCACTGCACCTGCTGATGCAGGCCCTTGGGCAACTGCCGATTTATCTGGACCGGGTGCAAGGCGCGCGCCGCGATTTGCCGCTGGTGGTACTGCCGTTGATCAACGACCTGCGCAGCGCCCGAGGCGAAAGCCTGTTGTCGGAAACCAGCCTGTTCAGCCCGCTATTGCCGGAGTTGCCGGCGCTGAACGCAGAAGCGCTGGCGCAGCTGGAACCGGACGAATTGCCCAATGTGCTGCGCAAGCTGCGGCAGATGCTGCAAATGGCGTTGGTCGGATTCCTGCGCGAGCAGGACAACGACACCAACCTCGACTACCTGGCCAAGGTCTTCACCCGCCTCGAAACGCTGTGCGGCAACGCGCCCCTGAGCCCGTTGTGGCAGGTGGCGTCGGCGCTGGTCGAAGGCATGCAGGGCGGTGTCATTGCCAACAGCCCGGCCTTGCGCAGCCTGTTCAAGGATGCCGACAAGGAGCTCAAGCGCTTGCTCGAGCAAGGCATGCACGGTATCAATCAGCCGGCCCCGCCGGAGCTGCTCAAGAGTTTGCTGTTCTACATTGCCAAGGCCGAACATCCCACCGGGCAGATGCTGACCATGAAAGAACGCTACTCACTGGACGACGCGCTGCCCGACAGCGCGATGGTCGATGAAGAACGCGCGCGGCTGGCCGGTCCCGACCGCGACGCCATGCGCTCGGTGCTGGCGGCGCTGTGTGAAGAGCTGGTGCGGGTCAAGGAGCGTCTGGACCTGTTCGTACGCAGTGACCGCCAGCACACCTCCGACCTCGACAGCCTGTTGGCGCCGCTGCGGCAGATTGCCGACACCCTGGCGGTCCTGGGCTTCGGCCAGCCGCGCAAGGTGATCATCGATCAATTGGCGGTGGTGCTCAGCCTCGCTCAGGGCCAGCGTGAACCCAACGATGCCATCCTCATGGACGTTGCCGGGGCCTTGTTGTATGTCGAAGCGACGCTGGCCGGCATGGTCGGTACCGTGGAGCCGGAGAGCCAGGACGACAACCGCCTGCCGACCACCGACCTGACGCAGATCCACCAGATCGTGATCAAGGAGGCCCGCATCTGTTTGCAGCAGGCCAAGGACATGATCGTCGACTACATCGACGCCGATTGGGATCGTCAGCATTTGCAGGCGCTGCCGGCCTTGCTGACCCAGGTGCGCGGCGCGCTGGCGATGATTCCGCTGAGCCGCGCGGCGAGCCTGGTCGAAACCTGCAACCACTTCATTCGCGAGCACCTGTTGCTCGAACCGGGTCAACCGGGCTGGCAGGAACTGGACAGCCTGGCCGACGTGATCACCAGCATCGAGTACTACCTCGAGCGCCTCAGCGACGACCCGCAAGCGCAAGGTGAAAACCTGCTCGATGTCGCGCAAAAGAGCCTGGCGAGCCTCGGGTTCTTCCCCAGTGAGCAGCATGTGCCAGTGCTCGATGATGTGCTCAACCCGAGCGAGGCGCAGGTCATGCAGATGATGCAGGAACTGGATGATCCGCAGATCGTCCAGACCCTGGCAGACGTGCTCGCCAGCCCGGTTTCGAGCCTGAACCCACCCGCGCTGAACACCCCGGGCAGCCTGCTGCCGCCGCCCTCGGGCGAAGAGCCGGTGGACGAGGAGTTGCGCGAGGTGTTCCTCGAAGAAACCGACGAAGTCCTGGAAATCCTGCGCGAGTACTTGCCACGCTGGTCGATCAACCCTGACAACCGCTCGGCCCTGAGTGAGCTGCGCCGCGCCTTCCATACCCTCAAGGGCAGTGGCCGCATGGTGCGCGCCCTGGTGCTGGGCGAGCTGGCCTGGGCCGTGGAAAACCTGCTCAACCGCGTACTGGAAAACAGCGTGGAGCCGGGTGCCACCGTGCAACAACTGATCGGCGATGTGCTGCATCTGCTGCCGGATCTGGTGGCCGAATACGCCGCCAATGCCCAGCGCCAGCGCAACGATGTCGACCAGTTGGCCGCCCGTGCTCATGCCCTGGCCAAGGGCGAGGAGCCGGTGTCCGATGAGGATACGCAAGATGTCGCGGCCCTCGACCCGCTGTTGCTGGAGATCTTCCGCAAAGAGGCCGAAACCCACTTGGGCAGCCTCAATCGCTTCCTTGATCAGGCCGCCGAACATGTGCCGTTGCAGGCCAGCGACCAATTGCAGCGCGCCTTGCACACCCTCAAGGGCAGTGCCTCCATGGCCGGCGTGTTGCCGATTGCCGAACTGGCTGCCCCGTTGGATCAACTGGCCCGTGAATACAAGGCGCACCTGATCGCGCTGGATCTGGATGAAGTCGAATTGCTGCTGGAAGCAGAAGGGTTGTTCCGCCTCGGTTTGCGTCAGCTCAAGAAAGATCCGCTGGCGGAAATTCCCGGCGCCCGGGGGTTGACCGAACGGGCCAGGGCGCTGCTGGCCGAGCGTCTGGAAAACCTCCTGAGCACGCCGAACACGGGGCTGCGGATCAAGCGTGACCCACAACTGATCAACAACTTCCTCGCCCAGGGCATGGACATCCTGCTGGACGCCGAAAGCCTGTTGCAGCGTTGGCAGCAACACCCCGGTGAACGTCAGGAGCTCAGCGCGCTGCTGGACGAATTAACCACCCTCGGCGAAGGCGCGCATCTGGCCGACCTGCACCCGGTGGACGAATTGTGCGAAGCGTTGCTCGACCTGTACGGTGCCGTGGAAGAAAGCAGCCTTGCGGTCAGCGAACGGTTTTTCCATGAAGCCCAGCATGCCCGCGAAGCGCTGATCAACATGCTCGACGAACTGGCCGCCGGCCAGGAAATCAGCCCGCAGCCGCAACGGATCAGGGCCTTGCGCGAGCTGCTCGACGAGAGCCTTGACCCGTCGGCCATGGGCCTGATCCGCAGCGATGGCAGCCGGAGCCTGAGTATCCGCGAGCTGGGTTCTGCCACCGAGGAACTCGAGCGCACGGCGCAACCCCCTGTAGGAGCTGGCTTGCCAGCGATGGACGTTAACAATGACGCGTTTTCACTGAGTAAACGCAGTGCCGGTGAGTCCCTCGCTGGCAAGCCAGCTCCTACAAGGGACCGCGCGGTCGAGCTGGACGATGAAATCGTTGCGATCTTCCTTGAAGAAGCGGTGGATATCCTCGAAAGCGCCGGACAGGCCTTGCAGCGCTGGTTGCGCGACTCGGACAACGCCGCGCCGCTGTCGTCGCTGCAACGGGATTTGCACACCCTCAAAGGCGGCGCGCGCATGGCCGAGGTCGGGCCGGTCGGCGATCTGGCCCATGAACTGGAAAGCCTTTACCAAGGCCTGCTGGACCGTCGCTACGCCTTCAGCGATTCACTGGCGGTGCTGCTGCAACAGAGCCATGAGCGATTGGCGTTGTACCTTGAACAGTTGCAACTCAACCAGCCACTGGACGATTCCCATGAGCTGATCGAAGCCATTCGTGCCTATCGCCAAGGTCATGCGGGTGTCGCCGAGGCGGCCCGGCAAGCGATCGACAGCGACTCGGCCGGGCACGATCCGGAATTGCTGGAAATCTTCCTCGAGGAAGGTTTCGACATCATCGAAAGCTCTGGGGCGGCATT
Organism: Pseudomonas sp. 18173; assembly: GCF_050432945.1. NCBI lineage: Bacteria > Pseudomonadati > Pseudomonadota > Gammaproteobacteria > Pseudomonadales > Pseudomonadaceae > Pseudomonas > Pseudomonas sp. 18173. The sequence continues at coordinate 225,538 of NZ_JBKFTN010000005.1, read as the reverse complement.
GGAGCGCTGGCAGGCCCAGCCTTCGAATCGCCAGGAAGTGGAAACCCTGCTGCGCGACCTGCACACCCTCAAGGGCGGTGCGCGCATGGTGGAAATCGCCGCGATCGGTGATCTGGCCCATGAACTGGAATTTCTCTACGAAGGCTTGTCCACTGGCGCGCTGCAACCGACGGAGCCGTTGTTCGCGCTGTTGCAGCGCAGCCATGACCGCCTGGCGCAGATGCTCGACGCGGCCCGCGCCGGTGAGCCCATGCCTCCCGCCGACCGCTTGATCGATGCGATCAGGAACTTCAGCCATCCAGCCGAACCTGAAATCCCCGCACCGGTTGCACCGTCGGCCACGCCCAAGGCCGAGCCGCCGGCGCCGCCGTCCGATACCGGGGCGGACATGGTCAAGGTCTCGGCGGAGCTGCTCGATGATCTGGTCAACCTGGCCGGTGAAACATCGATCTTCCGTGGCCGCATCGAACAGCAGGTCAACGATGCACACATCGCCTTGAGCGAGATGGAGACCACCATCGAGCGCATGCGCGACCAGTTGCGCCGCCTCGATACCGAAACCCAGGGGCGGATCCTCAGCCGCCAGCAAGTCGACGCCGACCGTCTGGGCTACGAAGAATTCGACCCGCTGGAAATGGACCGCCACTCACAGTTGCAGCAACTGTCCCGGGCGCTGTTCGAATCGGCCTCCGACTTGCTCGACCTTAAGGAAACCCTCGAACGCCGCAATCAGGATGCGGAAAACCTGTTGCAGCAGCAGGGCCGCATCAACACCGAACTGCAGGAAGGCCTGATGCGCACGCGCATGGTGCCGTTCGAACGCATGCTTCCGCGTTTGCAGCGCATCGTTCGGCAGGTGTCCAGCGAATTGGGCAAGGACGTGGATTTCATCGTCGATAACGCCGAAGGCGAGATGGATCGCAATGTCCTCGAACGCATGGCCGCGCCGCTGGAACACATGCTGCGCAACGCCGTCGACCACGGCCTGGAGTCAGTCGACGCGCGGCTGGCGGCAGGGAAACCGGCCAAGGGCAAGATCACCCTCGATCTGCTGCGCGAAGGCGGCGACATCATTTTCGACATCCGTGATGACGGTGCCGGTGTGCCGCTGGACGCGGTGCGGCGCAAGGCGATCAAGCGCGGCTTGCTGGCCCCGGACAGCGTCATCAGTGATCACGATGTGTTGCAGTTCATCCTGCAACCGGGGTTTTCCACCGCCGAGAAAATCACCCAGATTTCCGGTCGCGGGGTCGGCATGGACGTGGTGCACGAAGAGGTGCGGCAACTGGGTGGGACCATGAGCATCGACTCGGTACCCGGGCAGGGCGTGCATTTCCGCATTCGCCTGCCGTTTACCGTATCGGTCAACCGGGCGCTGATGGTGCAGTGCGGTGAGGACCAGTACGCCATTCCGCTCAATACCATCGACGGCATCGTTCGCGTCCTGCCCAACGAGCTCGAAGGCTATTTCCGTTTCGATTCGCCAACCTACGAATACGCCGGGCAACGTTACGAGCTGTGCTATCTGGGTGAGCTGCTGAAAACCATCCCGCGCCCGAAACTGTTGGGCCAGAGCCTGCCATTGCCGGTGTTGCTGGTGCAGTGCAACGAGCGGTATATCGCCGTTCAGGTGGATGCCATGGCCGGCACTCGCGAGATTGTGGTCAAGAGCCTGGGTCCGCAGTTTGCCGCGGTGCAAGGGGTGTCCGGTGCGACCATTCTCGGGGACGGCCGGGTGGTGTTGATCCTCGATTTGCTGGCGCCGATCCGCGCCATGCAGGCCCGTCTCCCCCAGCGTCCGGCGGGGCAGGAAGTCGAGGCCGAGCCGCAGCGTCCGCTGCTGGTGATGGTGGTCGACGACTCGGTCACCGTGCGCAAGGTCACCAGTCGCTTGCTCGAACGCCACGGCATGAACGTGCTCACCGCCAAGGACGGGGTCGATGCCATGCTGCTGCTGGAAGAACACATGCCCGACCTGATGCTGCTGGACATCGAGATGCCACGCATGGATGGCTTCGAAGTCGCGACGCAGGTACGCAACGACGAACGCCTGCAACACCTGCCGATCATCATGATCACCTCGCGCACAGGGCAGAAACACCGCGATCGCGCCATGGCCATTGGCGTCAACGACTACCTTGGCAAGCCGTACCAGGAATCGGTGCTGCTCGAAAGCATCGCCTTGTGGAGCAAGACCCATGCTTGAGCACCGCACCAGCAACCTCACCGGCCTGCTGCTGCCGTTGGCCGACCGCATCCTGATCCTGCCCAACGTTGCCGTGGCCGAACTGATCGATTACCAGCCGCCGGGGACGTTCGACCTCGACACACCGCCGTGGTACCTGGGGCTGGTGACGTGGCGCGACCGGCAGATTCCGCTGCTGAGTTTCGAGTCGGCCTGCGCACAGAAAATCGTCATCGGCGAGCGTGCGCGGATCGTCATCCTCAACACCCTCGGCGGGCGGCCCGAGCTGAAATTCATCGCGCTGCTGGTGCAGGGGATTCCGCGCTCCTGCAAGCTCGATAGCCAATTGAGTTATGTGGATGTGCCGTTGTGCTCGCTTGAGCAGGCGGCGGTGCAGGTGGGCGAGCAAGTGGCCAAGGTGCCGGATCTGCTGGCGCTGGAGGAGCTGTTGGTGGAGGCCGGATTGACCATCTGATCGCGGACTTGCGTTGACTGCACCGGCCTCATCGCGGGCAAGCCCGCTCCCACAGAGCTAGTGGTTGCCATTGAACTTGGGTAACACACGGACACTGTGGGAGCGGGCTTGCCCGCGAAGAGGCCAGCATGAACGACATGAATCTCGATCATTACCCTAAGCGTAACGATCCACCGCTCTGCTTGATTGATGCCCCCACCCAACACTCCTAAGGTGATCCCCACGACAGCGAACCCGTGGAGTGGTCATGACAACAACAATATCCCCCGACTCGCGATGGACGCGGCGGCGCAGCGAAAAGCAGCGGCGCCTCGAGCTGGTGCGAGGTCTTGCCGACGGTGTGGTGTTGCCCACCGACAACATCGTCGCGGCGCTGGAGGCGTTGATCCTGCCCGGCGACCGTGTGGTGCTCGAAGGCAACAACCAGAAGCAGGCTGATTTCCTTTCGCGCTCGCTGGCCAAGGCCGACCCCGCGAAGCTGCATGACCTGCACATGATCATGCCCAGCGTCGGCCGCGCCGAGCACCTGGACCTGTTCGAACGCGGCATCGCCCGCAAGCTCGACTTCTCTTTTGCCGGCACCCAGAGCCTGCGCATCAGCCAGTTGCTCGAAGACGGCCTGCTGGAAATCGGTGCGATCCACACCTACATCGAACTCTACGCACGGCTGGTGGTGGACCTGATTCCCAACGTCGTGTTGTCGGCCGGGTTCATGGCCGACCGTGCCGGCAACATCTACACCGGGCCGAGCACCGAGGACACCCCGGCACTGATCGAACCGGCGGCCTTCAGCGACGGCATCGTCATCGTCCAGGTCAACCAGTTGGTGGACGACGTCAGCGACCTGCCGCGGGTAGACATTCCCGCCTCCTGGGTCGATTTCGTGGTGGTGGCCGACAAGCCGTTCTACATCGAACCGCTGTTCACCCGCGACCCCCGGCACATCAAGCCCGTTCACGTGCTGATGGCGATGATGGCGATCCGTGGGATCTACGAAAAACACAACGTGCAGTCGCTGAATCACGGCATCGGTTTCAACACCGCCGCCATCGAATTGATCCTGCCAACCTACGGCGAATCCCTCGGCCTCAAGGGCAAGATCTGCCGCAACTGGACACTCAACCCGCACCCGACCCTGATTCCGGCGATTGAAAGCGGCTGGGTCGAAAGCGTGCATTGTTTTGGCACCGAGCTGGGGATGGAGCACTACATTGCGGCGCGGCCGGATGTGTTCTTTACCGGGCGCGACGGCTCCCTGCGCTCCAACCGGATGTTCAGCCAACTGGCCGGGCAATACGCCGTGGACCTGTTCATCGGCGCGACGTTGCAGGTCGATGGCGACGGTCATTCCTCCACCGTCACCCGTGGACGCCTGGCTGGTTTCGGCGGTGCACCGAACATGGGCCACGACCCGCGCGGTCGTCGTCACGGTACGCCAGCCTGGCTCGACATGCGCAACACCGACGTGGCCGAGCCGATGCTCGAGCGCGGTAAAAAACTCGTGGTGCAGATGGTCGAGACCTTCCAGGAGGGCGGCAAGCCGACCTTCGTTGAAACCCTCGATGCGGTGGATGTGGCGAAGAAAAGCGGCATGCCCCTGGCACCGATCATGGTCTATGGCGACGACGTCACGCACCTGCTGACCGAAGAAGGCATCGCCTATCTGTACAAGGCGCGCTCGCTGGAGGAACGCCAGGCGATGATCGCCGCCGTCGCCGGGGTGACCGCCATCGGCCTGCGTCACAACCCCAAGGACACCGCGCGCATGCGCCGTGAAGGCCTGATTGCCTTGCCCGAAGACCTCGGCATCCGCCGCACCGACGCCACCCGCGAACTGCTCGCGGCGAAAAGCGTGGCCGATCTGGTGGAATGGTCCGGTGGCCTGTACAACCCGCCCGCCAAGTTCAGGAGCTGGTAATGCACGCACTCAACCTGCAAACCAAAACCCTGAGCCTGGCCGAACGGCTGGCAGACCTCGCGGTGGACGCGCTGATCGACGAGGCTGATCTGTCGCCGAAACCGGCACTGGTCGACCGTCGCGGCAATGGCGCCCACACCGATCTGCACCTGGGGCTGATGCACGCTTCGGCGCTGTCCTTGTGGCCGGCCTTTAAAGAAATGGCTGAAGCAGCCATCGAGTTCGGCGAAGTCGGATTGCCGCTGCGCGAAGCCGTGGGTCGCATCGGTCGCGAAGGCGAGCAAGCGATGCTCGACACCACCGGCGGTGTGAACACCCACCGCGGGGCTATCTGGGCCTTGGGCTTGTTGGTCACGGCCGTTGCGCTGGACCCCAGGTCAACGGCTGCAAGCAGCGTTTCGATTCGTGCCGCGCGCCTGGCGTTGCTCGACGACCGTCACGCGCCGCGCCCGCTGAGCCACGGCGCTCAAGTCGCCCAGCGTTTCGGCGCACGGGGTGCCCGTGAAGAAGCGCAACTGGGCTTCCCGGCGGTGGTGCAACGTGCGTTGCCACAACTGCGCCGCAGCCGCGACGCAGGTCACGGCGAGCAAAACGCCCGGCTCGATGCACTGTTGGCGATCATGACCAATCTGGCCGACACCTGCGTGCTTTACCGCGCGGGTGAAGAGGGGCTGAACACCATGCAGCGGGGCGCCCGGGCGGTGCTCGATGCGGGTGGCAGTGCCAGCCTCGGCGGACGTCGCCGCCTGTATGAACTGGACCAACAACTGATCGCGTTGAATGCCTCGCCCGGTGGTGCTGCGGACTTGCTCGCAGCCTGCCTGTTCATCGACCGTATCGAGTCGGACGACGGCCTCATCCTCTGCCATTCAAGAACGGAAGTGTTTTGATGGAAACCTTATCCTTTGAATTCCCCGCCGGGCAGCCACCACGCGGCCGCACGCTGGTGGGTTGTGTCGGCTCGGGCGATCTGGAAGTGCTGATCGAACCGGGTCAGGCCGGCAAGCTGACGATCAACGTGCAGACCTCGGTCAATGGCAGCGAACAACGCTGGCAGCATCTGTTCGCACGGATGTTCGACGGCCAGACGCCGCCGGCGATGGCCATCGACATCCATGATTTCGGCGCGACACCGGGCGTGGTGCGCCTGCGCCTGGAACAGGGCTTCGAGGAGATCGGCCATGACTGACAGCGCCTCTTTACTGAACAAGCACAGCTTCGTCGAACTCGGCGCCCGGCAACGGGCCAGGGCCCTGCTCGACGCCGGGACCTTCCGCGAATTGCTTGACCCGTTCCAGCGCATCATGTCGCCGTGGCTCGAGCGCCAGGGCGTGGTCCCGCAAGCCGACGACGGCGTGGTGATCGCCAAGGGCAGTCTTGCTGGCCTGCCCGTGGTGGTCGCGGCCATCGAAGGTGCGTTCCAGGGCGGCAGCCTCGGTGAAGTCGGCGGAGCAAAAATTGCCGGCGCACTGGAACTGGCTGCCGAAGACAACCGCAATGGCATCCCGACCCGCGCGGTGCTGCTGCTGGAAACCGGTGGCGTGCGGTTGCAGGAAGCCAACCTCGGCCTCGCGGCGATTGCCGACATCCATGCGGCAATTGTCGACCTGCAGCAATACCAACCCGTGGTCGGTGTCGTGGCGGGCAGCGTCGGTTGCTTTGGCGGCATGTCGATTGCCGCCGGGTTGTGCAGCTACCTGTTGGTGACCCAGGAAGCGCGACTCGGCCTGAACGGCCCGCAGGTGATCGAGCAGGAAGCCGGACTCGAGGAATACGACTCCCGCGACCGGCCTTTCATCTGGAGCCTGACCGGTGGCGAGCAGCGCTTTGCCAGTGGTCTGGCGGACGGCTATGTCGCTGACGACGTGGCGCAGATCCGCCAGCAGGCTGGTGAATGGCTCAAGCAAGGTCTGCCGGCGCAACCCCGCAGCCGTCAGGCCGGGTTGTTCCTGCAACGCCTGGCGCGTCTGGACGCCGCACCGCAAATCGAGCCGTCGGTGGTTCGCGATCTGTACCAAGGAGAACGCCCATGAGTTCGTATTCCCTGCGTGGTTTGAACTGGTTCAACGCCTTGAGTGCCGGGGCAAAACCGGTCGAGAGTTTGCCTGCTTCGCTGAAGGCCGCGGACGGCGTGCTGGGCGATCAGCCTGTGCGTTACATCGCGGTGGTGGCTGACCCCGAAAACCGCTTCGTCCGGGCACGCAACGGCGAAGTGGGTTTGCTCGAAGGCTGGGGTTTGGCCAAGGCCGTGGATGAAGTCATTGCCGCCGATCAGGACAAGGCACAAAAGCGCGCTCTGGTCGCCATCGTCGACGTGCCGAGCCAGGCTTACGGTCGACGCGAGGAAGCCCTTGGCATTCATCAGGCGCTGGCCGCTGCGGCGGACAGTTATGCCCGTGCCCGCCTGGCCGGCCATGCGGTCATCGGTTTGCTGGTGGGCAAGGCCATGTCCGGAGCGTTTCTGGCCCACGGTTATCAGGCCAATCGCTTGATCGCCCTGCGCGATCCGGGCGTGATGGTGCATGCAATGGGCAAGGCGTCGGCGGCGCGGGTGACCTTGCGCAGCGTTGAAGAACTCGAAGCCTTCGCCGCCAGCGTGCCGCCGATGGCCTATGACATCGACAGCTATGCCAGCCTCGGGCTGCTGTGGGAAACCTTGTCGGTGGAACAGATCGAGCAGCCGACTGCGGTGGATCTGGCGCGAGTGACCGAGTGCCTGAGCCAGGCGATGGGTGACATCGCCGAGAAGGGCACGGATCTCAGCGGTCGTCTTGGTGCGGCCAACCGTGCGGCGTCGGGCAAGGTTCGCCAATTGCTGAGAGCGCAGTGGTGAATGCGCTTCTGGCTCACGACCTGCTGTGGGGCATGACCCCGCAGCAGTTGCCTGCGGATGCGCCTGCGTGGGTGATCGAGTCGATCGGTGCGGGCCAGCCGGTGGTGGTTCGTCGCGCCTTGAGCGCGGTGGGGCAGGTGGCGGTGGGCGTACGCGGGCCGTTGCGCGAACAGCGATTTGCCGCGCAAATGGAAGTCGCCGCCGTCACGCGGCGGGTGCGGCCGGAAGCGCTGTGCCATGTTCAAGGCCTGCGGGATTTCCCGGCGCTGCGAGCCTTGGCGCAGCTGCGTCCGCACCTCGATGACAGTGGCTGGACCTGGGGTGTCAGTGGCAGCGCCGGGTTCGAGTTGGCCAGCGGGTTTGCCGCATTGCACGAGGGCAGCGATCTCGATCTGATCCTGCGTACGCCACGTCCGTTGAGTCGTGTCGATGCGCAGGCGTTGGTGGCCATCCTGGACACGGCCGTGTGCCGCGTGGACCTGCAACTGCAAACACCGTCGGGCGCCGTCGCCCTGCGCGAGTGGGCCGGTACTTCGCCGCGGGTCCTGTTGAAAAGTGCCACTCATGCCAGCCTGGTCACCGATCCGTGGAATCCACAGGAGCAAGCAGCGTGAGCAGCTTGCTGGTGTTTCCCGGCCAGGGTGCGCAACAACCCGGCATGCTGGCGCGTTTGCCTCGGGAAACGTTGGACGAGGCAAGCGAGCTGCTCGGTGAAGCGGTGACGCAGCTGGATTCTGCCGAGGCGCTGCAGTCGACGAGGGCGGTCCAGCTTTGCCTGCTGATCGCCGGCGTCGCCGCTTCACGCCAGTTGGGCATGACCCCGGACTACGTGGCCGGCTTGTCGATCGGCGCCTACCCGGCCGCAGTGGTGGCCGGTGCCTTGAGTTTCAGCGATGCACTGCATCTGGTCAGCCTGCGCGGTGAGCTGATGCAGCAGGCTTATCCACAGGGCTACGGCATGACCGCCATCATCGGTCTGGACCTGGTCACGGTGGAGGGGTTGCTGGCCCGGGTGCACAGCACGGAAATGCCGGTTTATCTGGCCAACATCAACGCCGATAACCAGGTGGTGATTGCCGGGAGCGACGTGGCGATGAGGGCGGTGGCCGAGCTGGCGAAAGGTTGCGGAGCCGGCTTGGCCAAGCGTCTGGCCGTGAGCGTGCCGTCCCATTGCCCGTTGCTTGAGGTCCCTGCGCAACGACTGGCCGACGCCTTCGCCAACGTGTCGCTGAATACACCAAAAATCGGTTACCTGAGCGGCAGTCGTGCGCGTCCGCTGATCAAACCCGAAGCCTTGCGTGACGACCTGGCCTTCAACATGTGCCGCATCGTCGATTGGCGCGGCACGGTACAAAGCGCCTACGAACGCGGGGTACGTCTACAGATCGAACTGCCGCCCGGTGCGGTGTTGACCGGGCTGGCGCGCCGGGTGTTCGAGCAGGGCACCGTGATTGCCTTCGACGGTGCGCGGCTCGATACCTTGCAGGCGCTGATGCGTGAGGAGGGAAGCCGTCACTCTTGAATCGCCGACTCAGGCTTCGAACAACAAAAACAACATTCGAAATGCACTTTGAGGACTACAACAATGATTATTTACGGTGTGGCGCTGTTGGCGATCTGTACGCTGGCAGGGGTGATCATGGGTGACTTGCTCGGTGTATTGCTGGGCGTTAAGTCAAACGTCGGCGGTGTCGGGATCGCGATGATCCTGCTGATTTGCGCCCGGTTGTGGATGCAAAAACGTGGCGGCATGACCAGGGATTGCGAGATGGGCGTCGGCTTCTGGGGCGCCATGTACATCCCGGTGGTGGTGGCGATGGCGGCGCAACAAAACGTGGTCACGGCGCTGCACGGCGGTCCGGTGGCAGTGCTGGCGGCGATCGGTTCGGTGGTGGTCTGCGGTTGCACCATTGCCCTGATCAGCCGGACCCACAAGGGCGAGCCCTTGCCCGATGAACCGGCGGATGTAGCGCCGGTTGGCACTCCGGCAGGAGGTCGCTGACATGTGGGAACTCATTGAGAAAGGCCTGGCAACCAACAGCCTGGTCACCGCATTCGCGTTTGTCGGCATCATCATGTGGGTGTCGGTCATTCTTTCCAAACGCCTGACCTTCGGGCGTATCCACGGGTCGGCGATTGCCATCGTCATCGGCCTGGTGCTCGCCTGGGTCGGGGGCACGATGACCGGTGGGCAAAAGGGCCTGGCGGACTTGACGCTGTTTTCCGGCATTGGCTTGATGGGTGGTGCCATGCTGCGGGACTTCGCCATCGTCGCCACGGCATTCGAGGTGCAGGCAACCGAAGCGAAAAAAGCCGGCTTGATCGGCGTGATCGCACTGCTGTTGGGCACGGTGCTGCCGTTTATTGTCGGCGCGTGCATGGCCTGGGCATTCGGTTATCGCGATGCGGTGAGCATGACCACTATTGGCGCCGGTGCCGTGACTTACATTGTCGGGCCGGTCACCGGAGCGGCCATTGGCGCCAGTTCCGATGTCGTGGCGTTATCGATTGCCACTGGCCTGATCAAGGCGATCCTGGTGATGGTCGGCACGCCAATGGCGGCGCGCTGGATGGGCCTGGATAACCCGCGCTCGGCGATGGTGTTCGGTGGGCTGGCCGGGACGGTCAGTGGCGTGACTGCCGGCTTGGCGGCGACGGATCGGCGGCTGGTGCCTTATGGCGCGTTGACCGCGACGTTCCATACCGGGTTGGGCTGCTTGCTGGGGCCTTCGCTGTTGTTCTTTATCGTTCGGGGGATTGTTGGGTAGCTATAAATTCTGAATCGTCAGATCTGACGCCTTCGCGAGCAAGCCCGCTCCCACATTTGGAATGCGGTCAAATGTGGGAGCGGGCTTGCTCGCGAAGGGCGCGACCCGGTTTCAAGGCTGCCGATTGGCATACATCCGGCATTCCGCCAGCAACGCCAGCAGGTTCGGATCCCGCTCCTTGGCCTTCAGGAACACCACGCCAATGTGCTGCTGCAAGCGGTACTTTTCCTGCAACGGGATCAGCTTCACCCGGTTCTCGTAAACCGCGGCAATCCGCCCCGGCAGCAACGCATAACCTACGCCCGAACTGACCATGCTCAGCAGGGTGAAGATGTCGTTGACCTGCATCGCCACCTTCGGCTCGAACCCTGCCTGCTCGAATACCCGCTTGCCGTCCTGATGGGTGGCGAAGCCTTGGGTCAGGGTGATGAAGGTTTCGTCGCGGACCTCGGCCAGGTCGACTTCGGTGCGCTGGGCAAACCTGGAGTCGGCGGGCGTGGCGAGGAAGATGTCGTCGGAGAACAGCGGGATGTGCTCGCAATCCGGATCATTGACGCTGTCGTCCAGCGACACCAGGGCCGCATCGACTTCCATGTTCTTGAGCTTGTAGAGCAGGTCGATGTTGGAGCCCAGGATCAGGTCGATGTTGAGCTCGCTGCGGCGGATCTTCAAACCCATGATCAGCTGCGGCACGGTCTTCACCGTCAGTGAATACAGCGAGCCCAGTTTGAAGCGTTCGGCCGAGAACCCGGCGGCCTCGCGGGTCAGGCGCACGCTTTCGACGACATCCTGAATCAGCTTCTGCGCCCGTTCTTCCAGCACATAGGCACTTTCCAGCGGTGTCAGGCTGCGCCCTTCGTGCTTGAACAACGGGCAGCGCAGGGCGCTTTCCAGGGAGTGGATCGCCCGATGCACGCTGACATTGCTGGTCTGCAGCTCGGCAGCGGCGCGTGCCAGATTGCCGGTGCGCATGAAGGCCAGGAACACCTCGAGTTTTTTCAGGGTCAACTCTTCATCGATCAGCATGGGCCGGACTCTTTCTGGAATGACTCGATTGTGCCCAATTACGCCGGGCCCGTCGTTCAGAAACATTGCGCTTTTACGCTCCAGGCCTGAGCCTTGCGCGTTGCAGCAATGAAATTAGAGGTGAGCAACACATGTATCACGGGGAACGATTGAATGCCTGGACGCATCTGGTCGGGGCAGTGGCGGCGTTTGTCGGAGGGGTGTGGCTGATTGTGCTTGCCAGCCTCGATGGCAGCCCGTGGAAGATTGTCAGCATGGCGATCTACGCCTTTACCCTGCTGGTGCTTTACAGCGCATCGACCGTGTACCACAGCGTGCGCGGGCGCAAGAAAGCGATCATGAAGAAGGTCGATCACTTTTCGATCTATCTGTTGATCGCCGGAAGCTACACGCCGTTCTGCCTGGTGACCCTGCGCGGGCCGTGGGGCTGGACGTTGTTCGGGATTGTCTGGGGGCTGGCGCTGATCGGCATCCTGCAGGAGATCAAGCCGCGTTCGGAAGCGCGAATTCTGTCGATCGTGATTTACGCGGTGATGGGCTGGATTGTGTTGGTGGCGGTCAAGCCGTTGCTTGCGGCGCTGGGCGGCGCCGGATTTGCGTGGCTGGCATCAGGCGGCGTGTTGTACACCGTGGGGATCATCTTTTTTGCCCTGGACGACCGGCTACGGCATGCCCACGGAATCTGGCATCTGTTCGTGATTGCGGGGAGTTTGCTGCACTTTGTGGCGATTTTCTTTTATGTCCTCTAGACCGCGTTGCTGCCATTCGCGAGCAGGCTCGCTCCCACAGTGGATCTCCAGTGAACGCCGATCAAATGTGGGAGCGAGCTTGCTCGCGAAGGCGGACTAGAAGTCCCCCCAAAGCTGCTGAGCCACCGCCAACGCCACCACCGGCGCGGTCTCGGTGCGCAACACCCGAGGGCCGAGGCGTGCGGAATGGAAACCGGCACCCTTGGCCTGATCCACCTCGGCATCGGACAAACCACCCTCCGGCCCAATCAAGAACGCCAGCGTTGCAGGCTTGGCATGGCTCACCAGCGGCTCGGCCACCGGGTGTAAAACCAGCTTCAACTCAGCCTGCGTCTGCTTCAGCCAATCCGCCAGCAGCACCGGCGGGTGAATCACCGGCACCCTTGAACGCCCGCATTGCTCGCAAGCGCTGATCGCCACCTGGCGCCAATGCAGCAGGCGCTTGTCGGCGCGCTCGTCCTTGAGCCGGACTTCGCAGCGTTCGGTGAAGATCGGGGTGATTTCAGTGACGCCCAGTTCCGTGGCTTTCTGAATCGCCCAGTCCATGCGCTCGCCTCGGGACAGGCCCTGGCCGAGATGGATTTGCAGCGGCGACTCTATCTGTCCGGCGAAGCTTTCATCGATCTGCACCACGACGCGCTTCTTGCCGACTTCGACCAGCGTGGCGCGAAACTCGTGTCCGGAACCGTCGAACAGTTGCAGTGCATCGCCTTCAGCCATGCGCAGCACACGGCCGATGTAGTGGGCCTGGGCTTCGGGCAACTCGTGCTCGCCGGTGCTCAGGGGGGCGTCGATGAAGAAGCGGGACAGTCTCATGCTGGATCTCTGGAAAAATGTGAATCAGTTAAACCGGTGTTGACTTCATTCGCGAGCAAGCCCGCTCCCACATTGGAATGCATTTCCCTGTGGGAGCGGGCTTGCTCGCGAAAGCGGCAGTCCAGGCACCACAAATCCTGAATTAATCGAATCAACCCGGATCACGGAACCCCGGATGGAAGTCCTTCGGCACCGTCACGCTGATGCTGTCACGGGTCGCAATGTCGATCCCTTCGCTGGCCACTTCGGCCAGGAAGTCGATCTGCTCCGGGGTGATCACATACGGCGGCAGGAAATACACCACGCTACCCAGTGGGCGCAGCAAGGCACCGCGCTCCAGGGCGTGCTGGAACACCTTCAGGCCGCGACGTTCCTGCCATGGATACGCTTGCTTGCTGGCCTTGTCCTTGACCATCTCGATGGCCAGCACCATGCCGGTCTGGCGTACTTCGGACACGTTCGGATGGTCGACCAGATGCGCCGTGGACGTCGCCATGCGCTGCGCCAGGGCCTTGTTGTTCTCGATCACGTTGTCTTCTTCGAAGATGTCCAGGGTCGCCAGTGCCGCCGCGCACGCCAGCGGGTTGCCGGTGTAGCTGTGGGAGTGCAGGAAGGCGCGCAGGGTCGGGTAGTCGTCGTAGAAGGCGCTGTAGACCTCGTCGGTGGTCATGCACGCCGCCAGCGGCAGATAGCCGCCGGTCAGGGCCTTGGACAGGCACAGGAAGTCAGGGCGGATGCCGGCCTGTTCACAGGCGAACATCGTCCCGGTACGGCCGAAGCCGACGGCGATTTCGTCGTGGATCAGGTGCACGCCGTAGCGGTCGCAAGCCTCTCGCAGCAGCTTGAGGTACACCGGGTGGTACATGCGCATGCCACCGGCACCCTGGATCAGCGGCTCGACGATCACCGCCGCGACCGTGTCGTGGTGTTCGGCCAGGGTCTGTTCCATGGCCGCAAACATGTTGCGCGAATGCTCCTCCCAGCTCATGCCCTCGGGACGCAGGTAGCAGTCCGGGCTCGGCACCTTGATGGTGTCCATCAACAACGCCTTGTAGGTCTCGGTGAACAGCGGCACGTCGCCCACCGACATCGCCGCCATGGTTTCGCCGTGGTAGCTGTTGGTCAGGGTGACGAAGCGCTTCTTGTTCGGCTGACCGCGATTGAGCCAGTAGTGAAAGCTCATTTTCAGCGCGACTTCGATGCAGGACGAACCGTTATCGGCGTAGAAGCACCGGGTCAGGCCTTCCGGCGTCATCTTCACCAGACGCTCGGACAGTTCGATCACCGGTTGATGACTGAAACCGGCAAGGATCACATGTTCGAGCTGATCGACCTGATCCTTGATGCGCTGGTTGATCCGCGGGTTGGCATGCCCGAACACATTGACCCACCAGGAGCTGACCGCATCGAGGTAGCGTTTGCCTTCGAAGTCTTCCAGCCACACGCCTTCCCCGCGCCTGATCGGGATCAGCGGCAGTTGTTCGTGATCTTTCATCTGGGTGCAGGGATGCCATAGCACGGCGAGATCGCGTTGCATCCACTGATTATTCAGGCCCATTTTCACTCTCCTGGCGGCGGTCCGTAACCTGCGCGGACAAACAATCGCGCAAGCCTATGCAATGCGTGCCACGGGGACAACCCATTGTGTCGAATGAACTACTTTATCCAGGCCGATAGACGTTGCTGGCGGGTGTTTGAAGGCTGACGTATCCTTCGCGGTTCTTGAGCCGCCTGGCTCGCAAAAACTGCTGTTTTCCTCGTGTAATTCCGGAGTTCGCTGAATGTCTGTCGGTTGGCTGCGCGCCTGTGCGCTGGTGATGTTGGGGCTGTTCAGCGTGTCTGCGCTGGCCAAGGATAAAACCGCGATCGTGATCGGCGGCGGCCTGTCGGGCCTGACTGCCGCGTACGAACTGCAGAACAAGGGCTGGCAGGTCACCCTGCTGGAAGCCAAGTCGAGCCTGGGCGGCCGTTCCGGCATGGCCTCCGGCGAGTGGATCGGCAATGACAAGACGCAACCGGTGCTGAACAAGTACGTATCGAACTTCAAGCTGAGCACCACGCCAGCCCCTGAGTTCGTGCGCACCCCTGGCTACCTGATCGATGGCGAGTATTTCTCCGCCGCCGATCTGGCGACCAAACAGCCGGCCACCGCCGAGGTGCTCAAGCGCTTCGACAAGACCGTGGACGATCTGGCGCGCTCGATCGACGACCCGCAGAACCCGGCAGCCAACAACACGCTGCACGCGCTGGATCAGATGAACGTGTCGAGCTGGCTCGACAAGCAGAACCTGCCGGCCACCGCTCGCCAGTTGATCAACCAGCAGATCCGTACCCGCTACGACGAACCTTCGCGCCTGTCGCTGCTGTACTTCGCGCAGCAGAGCCGCGTTTACCGTGGCGTCTCCGATCGTGACCTGCGTGCTTCGCGCCTGGTCGGTGGCAGCCCGGTGCTGGCCCAGGCCTTTGTCAAGCAGCTGAAAACCATCAAGACCAGCTCTCCGGTCTCGGCGATCATTCAGGACAAGGATGGTGTGACCGTCAAAGTCGACAACGTCAGTTATCAGGCTGACTACGCCGTACTGGCCGTGCCACTGCGCGCGCTGAACAAGATCCAGATGACCCCGGCGCTGGACGCCCAGCACCTGGCGGCGATCAAGGGCACCAACTACGGCTGGCGCGACCAGATCATGCTGAAGTTCAAGACGCCGGTGTGGGAGTCGAAGGCGCGCATGTCTGGCGAGATTTTCAGCAACACCGGCCTGGGCATGCTGTGGGTCGAACCTGCACTGAAGGGTGGCGCCAATGTGGTGATCAACCTGTCCGGCGACAACGCGCGGGTGATGCAGGCTTTCGGCGACAAGCAGATGGTCGACCAGGTGTTGATCCGCCTGCATGCGTTCTATCCACAGGCTCGCGGTTCGTTCACCGGTTATGAAATCCGTCGCTACAGCACCGACCCATCGACTGGCGGCGCCTACCTGGCCTTCGGTCCGGGCCAGATCAGCAAGTTCTGGCGCCTGTGGGA
Source organism: Pseudomonas sp. 18173 (assembly GCF_050432945.1). Taxonomy (NCBI): domain Bacteria; kingdom Pseudomonadati; phylum Pseudomonadota; class Gammaproteobacteria; order Pseudomonadales; family Pseudomonadaceae; genus Pseudomonas; species Pseudomonas sp. 18173. The sequence continues at coordinate 209,743 of NZ_JBKFTN010000005.1, read as the reverse complement.
ACGTCCGGTTCAGCGCGTAGCCTTTGCCGGCGAACACACCGACACCCTGTACCCTGGCACCCTGGAAGGCGCGCTGCGCACCGGTCAGCGTGCAGCCAGCCAGGTTGAAGACCTGGCGGCGGGCAAGTCGTTTGAACCTGCGAAAGTGGTCCCGGCCGCCGCTGCGGCGGGCGCTGGCGCGGTGGCGGCGAAGAAAGGCAATTTCTTCAGCAACCTGTTTGGCGGCTCGGATGACGAGAAGAAGCCAGAGCCGGTCAAGGCGCCTGAACCCGTTGCACCGCCAGCGCCTGCTCCGGCGCCAGCCCCGGCCGTCGCACCGGCCCCGGTGGAAGCACCGAAGCCTGCGACCCCGGTAAAAACCGAGCCAGCCAAAAAGGCTCCGGCCAAAGCGCCAGCCAAGCCGTCAGCCAAGACCGAGGCGAAAAAAGCCCCGGCCAAGGCACCGGTCAAGAAGGCTGAGCCAGCGAAGAAGCCGGCTGCCAAACCTGCTGCAGCCCCGGCAACGGACACCAAGGCGCAGTAAGCCCTGGAGTCAAAAAAAACGCGGCAGAAATGCCGCGTTTTTTTATGGCCGGAGAAATCCGGATTCACAATCGAATAAACCTTTTGCAAGAAGTGTTATTGATTTGCGCTACATTTTTGTACACACATTAGCCTTTAATCTTTTCTTAACTCGCCTGTTTCAGACTCTTGATCGTATTTCTCGATATTTCAAAGCGAAATTTTCGGCTTTAATTCGATAGATAACTCGATAGTCTTGGGCCAGCACTTACAGGGATCTAGGCAATGCAGCTACGTAACTCTACCTCCCGCTACGGTTGGGTCAGCATCTTCATGCACTGGGGCGTGGCACTGGCCGTATTCGGTTTGTTCGCCCTCGGGCTGTGGATGGTTGGCCTGGGCTATTACGACCCATGGCGCAAGGACGGGCCGGATCTGCACAAGAGCATTGGCTTGATCCTGCTGGGCGTCATGCTGCTGAGGGTGTTGTGGCGCTTCATCAGCCCACCGCCACCGACCTTGACCAGCTACAGCCGCTTGACGCGCCTGGGCGCCATGTTCGGCCATGCCTTTCTGTATCTCTGTCTGTTCGCCGTGATGATTGCCGGTTACCTGATTTCCACCGCAGAAGGTGTCGGGATTCCGGTGTTTGACTGGTTTGAAGTGCCTGCCCTGATTTCCGGACTGCCGGACCAGGCAGATAACGCCGGTGCGATTCACCTCTACCTGGCGTGGGTGCTGGTAATTTTTTCCGGCCTCCATGCGTTGGCAGCATTGAAACACCACTTTATCGACCGTGATGCGACCCTCAAGCGAATGCTGGGTCGCGAAGCCTGAAGTTCAACCTCGACTCCCAAGGAAAACAAAGCATGTTGAAAAAGACTCTCGCCGCTCTGGCAATCGGCTCCGCTCTGCTGTCCGCCAATGTGATGGCGGCTGACTACACCGTCGACAAGCAAGGCCAGCACGCCTTCGTCAACTTCAAGATCAGCCACCTGGGCTACAGCTACATCACCGGTACCTTCAAGGACATCGACGGCAAGTTCAGCTTCGACGCTACCAAGCCAGAAGACAGCAAGATCGAGTTCAACGTCAATCCTGCCAGCGTTTTCACCAACAACGCTGAGCGTGACAAGCACGTCACCAGCAAAGACTTCCTGAAAGTGGCTGATTTCCCTAAAGCCACGTTCGTGTCCACCAGCGTCAAATCCACCGGCAAGAACGCCGATGGCAAAGACACTGCCGACGTGGCGGGCGACCTGACTATTGCCGGCGTAACCAAGCCTGTCGTGGTCAAGGCCACTTTCCTGGGTGAAGGCAAGGATCCATGGGGCGGCTACCGTGCAGGCTTCGAAGGCACTTTCAACATCAAGCGCTCTGATTTCGGCAAGATGATGGACCTGGGTCCAGCGTCCGACGCGGTTGCAATGTACGTCTCGTTTGAAGGTGTCAAAGCGAAGTAATTTTCGCGCCTGACAAAAAAACGCCCGCTGCTCACACGAGCGTGGGCGTTTTTTATTGCCCCCCACATAACCCTGTAGGAGCGAGCTCGCTCGCGAGAAACCCGAGAGCACCGCGGGGTGTCAGGTTACCAACGTTATCGTTGACCACCATCGCGAGCGAGCTCGCTCCTACAGGTCATTTGTGACGCATAAAAAATGCCCCGGACCTTTTGGTGCGGGGCATTTTTTATTGCAGCGATAACTCAGCGATTGCGGGTCAGCAGCGCTGGTTTCTCACCACGAGGACGGCTTGGCAATTGATCCAGCTGCTCAGGTGTCGGGAAGCGGTCAGCTTTGGACTCCTTGTGCATGATCTTCGGTGCCGGGCCGCGCGGGTTCTGCACGGCCGGTTCGGAGCGCGGCTGGTCGTCACGGGCCGGGCGGCGATTGCGCGAGTCTTCGCGGCGGGCCTGGCCGTCGCGCGGTGCGCCACTGCGAGGGCCGTTACGCTTGGCTGGCGGGGTGCCGGTGCTGGCGCCATCGCTGTTGCGCGGACCGCTCTGGCGACCCTGTGGTTTGCCGGAACGTGGAGCGCCCGAACCTGCTGCGGTGCCTTGTGCCGGAGCACCCGGACGGCGGCCACGGCCTTGCGCGGGTTTCTGCTGCGGCACGTAGTCGACGCGGTTACCGAAGTTATCGATATCGTCGTCCAGGAACTCGTCCGGTGCACGATCAGCGGCGGCGCGTGGCGGTTGGCTCGGACGCTGTTCGCGTGCCGGAGTACCTTCGCGAGGCTTTTGCTGACGGGCAGGTCGCTCACCGCGTTCACCTGCCGGTTTTTCCTTGCCCTTGTCCTTGCCTTTGTCCTTGCGACCGCCACCGCTGCCGTTCGGACCGTCGCCACGCGGGCCACGCGGATTGCGCGGGTTACGCATGTCCGGACGCTCGCGCACTTCAGGTTTCTCGGCTTCCACGGCGCTGGCATCGAAGCCCATCAGGTCGCCATCGGCGATTTTCTGCTTGGTCATGCGTTCGATGCTTTTCAGCAGTTTTTCTTCGTCCGGAGCTACCAGCGAAATCGCTTCGCCCGAACGACCGGCACGGCCGGTACGACCGATACGGTGCACGTAGTCTTCATCGACATTCGGCAGTTCGAAGTTGACCACGTGTGGCAATTGGTCGATGTCCAGGCCGCGGGCGGCGATGTCGGTGGCCACCAGGATGCGCACAGTGCCGGCCTTGAAGTCGGCCAGGGCTTTGGTGCGGGCGTTCTGGCTCTTGTTGCCGTGGATCGCGACGGCGCTCAGGCCGTGTTTGTCCAGGTACTCGGCCAGGCGGTTGGCGCCGTGCTTGGTGCGGGTGAACACCAGCACCTGTTCCCAGGCGCCGGCGGTGATCAGGTGGGCCAGCAAGGAGCGCTTGTGGCTGGCCGGCAGACGGAATACGCGTTGCTCGATGCGCTCGACCGTGGTGTTCGGCGGAGTGACTTCGATGCGTTCCGGGTTGTGCAGCAGCTTGCCGGCGAGGTCGGTGATGTCCTTGGAGAAGGTCGCCGAGAACAGCAGGTTCTGGCGTTTGGCCGGCAGACGCGCCAGCACTTTCTTCACGTCATGGACGAAACCCATGTCGAGCATGCGGTCGGCTTCGTCCAGCACGAGGATTTCCACGTGGGACAGGTCGACGCTGCCTTGGCCGGCCAGGTCGAGCAGGCGGCCGGGGCAGGCCACCAGCACGTCTACGCCGCGGGACATGGCCTGAACCTGCGGGTTCATGCCGACACCGCCGAAAATGCAGGCGCTGACGAACTTCAGGTCACGGGCATAGACCTTGAAGCTCTCATGCACTTGCGCGGCGAGTTCGCGGGTGGGGGTCAGGACCAGTACGCGCGGTTGGCGCGGGCCGTGACGCTGGGATTTGTCCGGGTGACCGTTGGGGAACAACCGCTCCAGGATCGGAAGGGCGAAACCGCCGGTTTTACCAGTACCTGTCTGTGCCGCGACCATCAGGTCGCGACCTTGCAACACGGCGGGAATGGCCCGCTGTTGCACCGGAGTAGGCTCGGTATAGCCCGCATCTTCGATAGCGCGGACCAAAGCCTCGGAGAGACCGAGGGAAGCAAAGGACATGAGTAATCCTGTTTTAGTTAGGGCTTGGCCCAATGGGAGTCTTGCCTGGCGCGAATGGCGTTTAAGGAGACGCTATCCCGTCCGGTCCTGCTGGGTCTCGAAGGCTCGCCTGCAAGCGCTCGCGCGGGCTCTGAAGCTGCGCAGTAGCGGGGTTGAGATGCCTTGAACGATTCCGAGCGTCCGGGCGTGAGCCTGGCGGGAAGGCCGGAGTATAACAGAGCAATCACTGCGCGCTGCTTTCCTGCTGCTCAACGGTTTTTTCCGTGGCGGCCGTGGCTTTTTCAGCCTTGATGCTGGCGGCCGGTTCCGCGCCATAGCGGGCACTCAGTTCGGCGTAGGCGGGTTCGCGCTTGAAGCGTTTGAGTTCGGCGCCAAAACGCTGCACGAGCAGGTCCATGCCCGCATTGCGCCGCACCGCGAGAAACTGGCTTTGCTGGCTGATGATCGTGGGGTTTTCGGTGATCTTGTCGCGGATGCCCAGTTCATCGAGCAAATGCTGGCCGACCCGGCGGTCGGTAATCAGCAGGTCAATCCGCCCACGCACCAGTTTGCCGAAGTTGGCTTCATGGGTGGGGGCCGGTTCGCGGGTGAACAGCGTCGAATCACTGAAGTCCTTGCTGTACAGGTATCCCGGCGAAGTGCCGATGGTCAGGCCGCGCAAGTCATCGAGGGTGCGAAACGGATGGGGCCGCTCATTGGCATAGAACATCACGAACTGGACTTCAGACAGTGGTTCGCTGGGGTAGAGCAGGGTCGCATCGCGCTCATCGCTGTGAAAGATGTCCAGCGCGCCGTCGGCCTGGCCGGATTCAAGCATCGACAGGCAGCGTTTCCATGGCAGGAACTGCCATTCCACTTCGATGCCCAGGCGCTTGAAGACAATGGCGGTGGTTTCGTAGTCCAGGCCCAGTGATTTGCCGTTGTCTTCGTAGACATAAGGCGCCCACGGTTCCGTGACAATGCGCAGCTTCTCGCCCCGGGCGGCGAAGCTCAGGCAAGTGAAGACAAGCACGGCGATTAATTGCGTGATCAAAGGCATGTGCTTGAGATTACGACGAGAAGCCGCAAAGAGCCAGAAACTGACCGCAGATGCTCTAACTCCGTGGATTGCCGCACATTAACAGTGCGTGAAAGCAAAAGATCGCACCCTGCGAAAGCTCCTACAGGAGCTGCCGAAGAATACGATCCATTGATCTTGCTGGTAGCTGTCAGCTTTGAACTGGCAGTTGCTTCAACGCGGCAACTTCAGGTTATTCCACACCGCCAGGCTCGCTTCAGCCTGGTTCAGTGTGTAGAAGTGCAGCCCTGGAGCGCCGCCTTGCAGCAGTTGTTCGCACATCTCGGTGATGACCTGTTCGCCAAAGCGTTGAATGCTCTGGGTGTCGTCGCCGTAGGCTTCCAGTTGCTTGCGGATCCAGCGCGGGATTTCCGCACCGCAGGCATCGGAGAAGCGTGCCAGCTTGCTGTAGTTGGTGATCGGCATGATGCCCGGCACGATCGGGATGTCCACGCCCAGCGCCCGCACGCGTTCCACGAAGTAGAAGTAGCAGTCGGCGTTGAAGAAGTACTGGGTGATCGCGCTGTCGGCGCCGGCGTTGGCCTTGCGCACGAAATTGGCGACATCGTCTTCGAAGTTGCGCGCTTGCGGATGCATCTCCGGGTAAGCAGCGACTTCGATGTGGAAATGATCGCCGGTTTCTTCACGAATGAATTCAACCAGGTCATTGGCGTGGCGCAGTTCGCCACTGGCCATGCCCATGCCGGACGGCAGGTCACCGCGCAGGGCAACGATGCGCTTGATGCCGGCGGCCTTGTACTGGGCCAGCAGACCGCGCAGGTCGTCCTTGCTGTCGCCCACGCAGGACAGGTGCGGAGCGGCAGGGATTTTGACTTCGCTTTCGAGCTGCAACACGGTGTTCAGCGTGCGATCACGGGTCGAACCGCCGGCGCCGTAGGTGCAGGAGAAGAAATCGGGGTTGTAGGTGGCCAACTGGCGAGCAGTGGCGAGCAGCTTTTCATGCCCAGCATCGGTCTTCGTAGGGAAGAACTCGAAGCTGTAGCGACGTTCTTGGGACATGGTCATATCCTTGGAAACACGTAAGGCGGACGCTGACCCCTTGTAGGAGCGAGCTCGCTCGCGAAAAACGCAAGAACAACGCATTTATCCAGACAGCACGCGTTTTCGTTAACGTCCATCGCGAGCAAGCTCGCTCCTGCAGAGGAAGAGCCGGGCTCTTAGTAGCGGTAGGCGTGCGGCTTGAACGGACCTTCGACGGTCACGCCGATGTAGTCGGCCTGGGTCTTGGTCAGTTGAGTCACTACGCCGCCGAAGCCACGGACCATTTCCAGGGCCACTTCTTCGTCGAGTTTCTTCGGCAGTACTTCCACGGTCAGGCGCTCGGCTTTCTGGGCTGGCGACAGGTCGGCGTACTTCTGGCCGAACAGGAAGATCTGGGCCAGGACCTGGTTGGCGAACGAACCGTCCATGATGCGGCTTGGGTGACCGGTTGCGTTGCCCAGGTTAACCAGGCGGCCTTCGGCCAGCAGGATCAGGTAGTCGTCGTTCTGTGGGTCGAAATCACCAGCGCCGGTACGGTGGATCTTGTGCACCTGTGGCTTCACTTCTTCCCATGCCCAGTTCTTGCGCATGAAAGCGGTGTCGATTTCGTTGTCGAAGTGACCGATGTTGCAGACAACGGCGCGCTTCTTCAGGGCCTTGAGCATGTTCGAATCGCAAACATTGACGTTGCCGGTGGTGGTCACGATCAGGTCGATCTTGCCCAGCAGTGCCTTGTCGATGCTTGCTTCGGTGCCGTTGTTGATCCCGTCGATGAACGGCGAAACCACTTCGAAACCGTCCATGCAGGCTTGCATGGCGCAGATCGGGTCGACTTCGGAAACTTTGACGATCATGCCTTCCTGACGCAGGGACTGAGCGGAACCCTTGCCCACGTCGCCGTAGCCGATGACCAGCGCTTGCTTGCCGGACAGCAGGTGGTCGGTACCGCGCTTGATCGCATCGTTCAGGCTGTGACGGCAGCCGTACTTGTTGTCGTTCTTGCTCTTGGTTACCGAGTCATTGACGTTGATGGCCGGGATTTTCAGCTCGCCCTTGGCCAGCATGTCCAGCAGGCGGTGAACGCCGGTGGTGGTTTCCTCGGTCACTCCGTGGACGCGATCCAGCACCTGTGGGTACTTCTTGTGCAGCAGCTCGGTCAGGTCGCCGCCGTCGTCGAGGATCATGTTGGCGTCCCATGGCTGGCCATCCTTGAGGATGGTTTGCTCCAGGCACCACTCGTACTCTTGTTCGGTTTCACCTTTCCAGGCGAAAACCGGGATGCCGGCAGCGGCAATGGAAGCGGCGGCCTGATCCTGAGTCGAGAAAATGTTGCAGGACGACCAGCGCACTTCGGCACCCAGGGCAACCAGGGTTTCGATCAGCACGGCAGTCTGAATGGTCATGTGGATGCAGCCGAGGATCTTCGCGCCCTTGAGCGGTTGCTCTTCGGAGTACTTGCGACGCAGACCCATCAGGGCTGGCATTTCGGATTCGGCGATGATGGTTTCGCGACGGCCCCAGGCAGCCAGGGACATGTCGGCGACTTTGTAGTCGGTAAAATCTGCAGGCGTGTTGACAGCGCTCATGAAGAGCCTCCATTCGTAATGTATGCGAATGGGCGCCGTTGTGCGTTTAGTGTCGGGCCGATGAAGGCCTGGCAACGCCCCATCCGAGCCTGACAGGTCTAGCCTGCTGCAGCGCCCCTCGGACAGGTGGCGGGAAAACGGTATCAAGTAGAGGTTACCGTTTTGAAACGGGGGCGATTATAGCGGGCTATGCTGATCTTCCAAAGCGTTTCTGTCAGTCAATGTCCGAACGGTAATCGCGACCATAGTCGAAGCTTGATAGAGCTCTAGCCCGGGCTCTGCCATGATGCCGGGGAACAATCGGCAAGATGGTCAGGAGTGCATATGAATTTCCACACCCGCAAATGGGTAAAACCCGAAGACCTCAATCCCAACGGCACTTTGTTCGGCGGCAGCCTGCTGCGCTGGATCGACGAAGAGGCGGCGATCTACGCCATCGTCCAGTTGGGCAACCAGCGAGTAGTGACCAAGTACATTTCCGAAATCAACTTCGTCAGCGCCTCGCGCCAGGGCGACATCATCGAACTGGGCATCACGGCTACCGAATTCGGCCGCACCTCGATCACCCTGACGTGTGAAGTGCGCAACAAGATCACCCGCAAGAGCATCCTCACCGTTGAAAAAATGGTGTTCGTGAACCTGGGTGAAGACGGCTTGCCGGCACCTCATGGCCGGACCGAGATCAAGTACGTCAAGGACCAGTTCAAGGATGACGCCGGCGTGTAGGAGCGAGCCTGCTCGCGATGGTCGTTAACGATAACACTGGGCACCTGACACCCAGTGGTGCTCTCAAGTCCATCGCGAGCATGCTCGCTCCTACAGAACGGAATCCCCGCTGCACAGGTCATAGCTAGATGCCCCGCCACCGGTGTTCGCGCCATGACTACGTCAACAGAAGGCAAGACCCCGAACCTTTCGGCTGAAGAAAAGCACGAAGTCGAAAAGAGCCAGCCGCCCCGAGCGGCGGTGTTGCACGAGATCATTCGGACCCAGGGCGACCAGGAGCTGGAGCGCAGCATCGCCGCGCTGTGGTGGTCGGCGCTGGCAGCGGGGTTGACCATGGGCCTGTCGTTGATGGGCATGGGGCTGCTCAACTCGCGCCTGCCGGACGGCGAAGGATTCAAGGTCATTGCCAGTTTCGGTTATTGCGCCGGTTTTCTCGCGGTGATCCTGGCCCGTCAGCAATTGTTCACCGAAAACACCCTGACGGCTGTCCTGCCAGTGATGACCAAGCCGACGCTGGCTAATTTCGGTCGATTGCTACGGCTGTGGACCGTGGTGCTGGTCGGCAACCTCTGTGGCACCTTGCTGGTGGCGTACGTGATGCTGGAGCTGCCTATTTTCGACAGCAAGACCGATGTCGCCTTCCTCGATATCGGCCGCAAGGTCATGGAAAACCCCCCGGGCCCGATGTTCGCCAAGGGCATCGTTTCAGGCTGGATGATCGCCACCATGGTCTGGATGATTCCATCGATGGAAAGCGCCAAGGTGTGGATCATCATCCTCATCACCTACCTCATGGCGCTTGGGGATTTCACCCACATCGTGGTGGGGGCGGCCGAGGTGTCGTATCTGGTGTTTGCCGGTGAGCTGCCGTGGCAGGACTTCTGGCTGGTGTTCGCCGGTCCGACACTGGCGGGGAACATCATCGGCGGCAGTTTCATTTTCGCGCTGATCAGTCATGCGCAGATTCGCAGTGAAAGCGGGCCGCCGAAAAAACCAGCGGAACAGGGCGAAGCACCTGATCCGCAGAAGATCAAAAAACCATCAGGTTGATGCTCAACCCGCCACATCAGGCACAGCCGCACTGCGCCGTTGGCGATAGATGAAGAACAGTGCGGTCGATACGGTCAGCCCGCTGACCAGCGCACCGGTCCACGGCAAGTCCGCCAGATCCGCGCCGCTGGCCACCACCAGTCCGCCAATCCATGCCCCGGCGGCGTTGCCGAGGTTGAAGGCGCTCTGGTTCAAGGTCGAGCCCAGGTTCGGTGCTTCATGGGCCTGATCGATGATCAGCAGTTGCAGGATCGGGCACAGGGCGAAGGCAAACGTTCCCCACAACACCAGTGTGATGGCCGCGGGGATCACCGAATGGCTGGTTTGCGTGAATGCCGCCAGCACCACCAGCACCGCCAGCGCCATGCCCACCAGCGAGGGCAGCAAACGGCTGTCCGCCAGGCGACCGCCGAGCATGCTGCCGGCGGTCAAGCCAACGCCGAACAACAGCAGCATGAGGGTGACGCCGTGGGGGCTGACGCCGGTGATGTCCTGCAGGATCGGCGCGATATAGGTAAACACGCTGAACAGGCTGGTGGAGGCCAGCACGCTCATGCCCAGGGCCAGCAGTACGTTGGCTTTGCCCAGCACCTTGAACTCGCTGGCCAAGTTGGCCTTGTCCATCGCGATGTTTTTTGGCAGCCAGACCCATTGCGCAATCGCGGCCAGCACACCGATCACCGATACCGCCCAGAACGTCGAGCGCCAACCTGCGTATTGCCCGAGTGCGGTGCCCAGTGGCACACCGAGCACGTTGGCCAGGGTCAGGCCGGTGAACATCATGGCAATCGCCTGCGCCCGTTTGTTGGGGGCAACAAGCCCGGCGGCCACCACCGAACCAATGCCGAAAAATGCGCCGTGGCACAGTGCGGTGATCACTCGCGCGGCCATCAGCGTGGCATAGTTCGGCGCCAGCGCGCAGAGCATGTTGCCGAGGATGAACATCAGTGTCATGCCCAACAAGGTGGCCTTGCGCGGCATGTTGGCGGTGCCGACGGCGAGGACCGGTGCGCCGAACACCACGCCCAGGGCATAGCCGGTGATCAGCAGGCCGGCATCGGGAATGCTCACGCCGAGGTCGCGGGCGACGTCGGGCAACAGGCCCATGATGACGAATTCGGTGGTGCCGATGCCGAAGGCGGCAACAGCGAGGTCAAGTAAAGCGAGTGGCATGCGCAAGGTCTCTGTCGGTAGTCTTGACGCTGTGATCAGGCATACGCAGGCCGACGACCGTTCTCGACGAGAACAGGTCGGGCAGGATTTTTTTTGGAATTAGTCTGTGCGCAACTGAGTGCGGCGTGGTCGCTTGCAGTATAAACAGCCACTGACATATGGCGAATCAATTCTCCGCTGAGCCCCCGTAGGAGCGAGCTCGCTCGCGATGGACGTGAACGAAGACGCGTGCTTACTGCTTGAACGCGTTGCCCTGACGTTTTTCGCGAGCTCGCTCCTACAAGGATCGTGGAGACAACATAAGGAGTAGGCCGTGCTTGCAACGGCGTTGGTGTTGGTGGCGGCGCTGTTGCATGCGGCGTGGAATACCCTGATCAAGTTCAGCGCGGAGCGGCTGTTGGTGGTGGCCTGCATGGACAGCGTGGCGCTGCTCTTTGTCGCGCTGATGTTGCCGTTCCTGGCCGTGCCGCCGCTGGAGATCTGGCCGTGGATCCTGGCATCGGCGGCATTCGAGCTGCTCTATCGCTATTTGCTGATCCAGGCCTATCGGGTTGGCGACCTCGGGCTGGTGTATCCGCTGATGCGTGGTCTGTCACCGCTGGTGGTGCTGGCGCTGACGCTGATCTTTGCCGGAGAGGTGCTGACCCATCAGCAGATTTTCGGAATCCTGCTGATTCCGTTCGGCATGTTGTGCCTGCTCTGGCAGGGCGGTGGCGGTGCGCGTTTGCCGTGGTCGATGTTGCCGGTGGTGGCGTTGATCGGCCTGTGCATCGGTTGCTACACCTACATCGATGGCCAGGCGTTGCGGCGCTGGTCCCATCCGCTGGATTACCTGGTCTGGGTCACGTTACTGAGCGCCTGGCCGTTTCCGTTGCTGGCCTGGGTACGCAAGCGTCCGGCATTCAAGTTGTTCTGGCGCGAGCAATGGCGGCTGGGCCTGGCGGTCGGGTTCTGCGTGTTGTTCAGCTACGCTTTGGTGCTGTGGGCGATGCAGATGGGTTCGATTGCCGAGGCTGCGGCGCTGCGCGAGATCAGTGTGATTCTGGTGGTGCTGTTTGGCATGCGCTACTTGAAGGAGCCCTTCGGCCGGCCACGGCTCCTGGCTTGCGGGCTGGTACTGGTCGGCATACTGGTGATGAAGTTTTGATCGCCCCGATGGAATTCGACACTCTGAAACCTGAAGAAAGGACGGCGTTATGACGGTGGCTCTGTGGTGCATTTTGATCGCGATTTTCCTGCCGTACGTGTGCACGTGGATCGCCAAGCTCAGTGGCGGGTTCAGGCTCAAGGACAATCATGACCCTCGGGACTTTCTCGACAATCTGGAAGGCGTCGGCAGGCGGGCGAATGCTGCGCAACTGAACAGTTTTGAAGTGATCCCGGCATTCGCTGCCGCAGTGATCGTGGCGCATCTGGCCGGCAATGCCGAACTTGTGACGATCAATGTGCTGGCCGTGTTGTTCATTACCAGCCGCCTGCTCTACATCATTTGCTACCTGGCGGACTGGGCGACGCTGCGGTCGCTGGTGTGGTTCGTGGGGATTGCGTTGATTACGGCCTTCTTCGTCGTGTCAGTCTGAGTTTTTACCGCCTGTGAGGGCCCCTTCGCGAGCAAGCCCGCTCCCACATGGGTAGTGTAAAACCTGTGGGAGCGGGCTTGCTCGCGAAAGCTATCTAACAGGCGAAACAGCACTTAAGGGGTGGTCTTCTGCGCATCAGCCACCTGCGGCACTTGCGGCAGTGCAGCACCCTTGGGCCAAAGCATCCAGATCTGCCCCTGTTGTTTCATGTCCCCGGCCAGTTGCCCGGCCGCATCGCCGGTGCCCCAGAACAGATCTGCACGCACTTCGCCGGCAATGGCGCCGCCGGTGTCCTGTGCTGCCACGGGGCGAACCAGGGCGGTGCCATCCGGCCGGGTGGTGGACAGCCACAACAGGCTGCCCAGCGGAATCACCTTGCGATCCACCGCCGCGCTGTAACCGGCGGTCAAGGGTACGTTCAGCGAGCCGCGCGGGCCTTCGTTGCTGTCCGGGTTGCGGGTGAAGAATACGTAGCTTGGGTTGCTGCCTAGCAGTTCGGGAATCCGCGTCGGATTGGCCTTGGCCCAGGTGCTGATGGCACCCATGGTCACGTCTTCTTTTTTCAACTCGCCCTGTTCCACCAGCCAGCGGCCGATCGGTCGATACGGATGGCCGTTCTGGTCGGCGTAGGCAATACGCAACTGGCGACCATTGTCGAGCTGGATACGACCCGAGCCCTGGATTTGCAGGAACTGCAGGTTCATCGGATCGGTCAGCCAGGCCACGACCGGCGCCTTGACCCCCTTGCTTTCGATGGTTGCTGCATCGTCGTATGGCTTGAGTACGCGACCTTCGAGTCGACCGCGCAGGCGTTTGCCCTTGAGCTCGGGGTAAATGCTGTCGAGGGCGACGACGATCATGTCTTCGGGCACGCCATAGACCGGGACATTGGCAGTGCCGGTCTGGGTCAGGCTGCCGGGATAGACCGGTTCGTAATAGCCGGTGATCAAGCCGTTGGGGTTGTCATTGGCGGCGCGCAAGCCATAGACATCGAGGTTCTGCTTGAGAAAACCGCGAATATCGCCAGCGGTTTGCGGCACGTTGGCAGCCGCTGCGCAGGTGCCACCCCAAACCGGGTCGGCCTTGAGCCGGGTGCAGGCGCTGCGCCACGAACCGAAGCCGGCGACTAGGTCGTTGTCGGACACCGCCGGCAGCGCTTCCCATGTGGCACTGGAGTAGGTGGCCAGGGCATGGGTTTTCGGTTGTTTATTGTCACCACCGGTGCAGCCTGCAAGCAGGGCCACCATCGGCAGGGTCCAGGCCAGGCTGTGACGCCATGCCTTGAAACGGCTGTTCATGGAGTGATTCCTTTGCCGGTTGCCTGGGCGCTCCATGCGCTCAAACAACCCTTATTGATAATAGGGCTATTGGTCTTTGTCGATGACGCGAGGATACTGGCCGCCGTTTCCCGTGACCTGAAGCCACCATGACTCTCAAAAGACTTTCCGTTGTATTGCTGGCCTGCCTGACGTTGTCCGCTTGTGGCGGCGTCGACCCCAACTCGCCGCTGGGTCAGCGCAAGAGCATTTTCAAACAGATGCTCAAGACTGGCGAAGACCTGGGTGGCATGCTGCGTGGGCGCATTCCGTTCGACGGCCCGAAGTTCGCCGAGGGCGCGGTGAAGCTCGATGCGCTGTCCCGTGAGCCGTGGCAACATTTTCCGCAGGTCCGCGAGGAAGATCACACCAGCGCCAAGAGCGATGTCTGGGAACAGCAGGCGCGCTTCCAGGGCATGGCCCGTGACCTTGAGTCCGCTACCGGTGAATTGGTGATCGCCAGCCAGGTTCAGCCCTACAAGGCCAGCAACCTGGGGCCGGCGGTGCAGAAAGTCGAAGATGCCTGCAGTGCGTGTCATAAGGCGTTTCGGGATCATTGATAGGCGTTGCACGGTCTGACGTCTTCGCGAGCAAGCCCGCTCCCACAGGGGATGTGTGGTGTGGCACAAATTCCCTGTGGGAGCGGGCTTGCTCGCGAAGGCTGCTTCGGCAACACCGAAGATCTCTGTTCGTTACCAGTGATTACTTATCCAGCTCATCCAATGCATCCTGCAATTCCTTGCGGGCATCGGCCAGTTTGTCTTTGCGCTTGTTGATCTTGTCGGGGTCGCCTTTGCTCATGGCCTTGTCGAGGTCCGCCTGACGCTTGCTGACTTCGTGCCTGGCGTCGAGCACCTTGTTTTCCCGTTCCTTCTTCAGCGAGGCGTCGGTGCAGTTCGCTTCGACTTCGCTCAGGGCTTTTTCCAGGCCTGCCTGCTGGTCGGCGTTGCCGTGTACCTTGGCCAGTTCGATCTGGTTTACGATACCTTGCTTCTTGGCGGCGCAACCGGTCAGCCCCGGTGCTTCCTCGTCCGCCATCAACGGGGTGGCCAGCACGCTGCAAAGGGTCAACAGGGCGAGCGGTGAAAGAAATTTCATAAAAGCTCCATGTAGGAAAGCAAGCGGGCCGGTGTGGCGATGGCTTGTTGGAGCCCGGCGATCCCCTTGGGGTTCCCGCTGGGCACAGGGCTGGCAGTTAAAAGCCGTCAATCCCCGCATCACGTAACGTCTCAATCAAGGCCAGGACCTGCGGATCGCGAAAAAAAGCGTTCAGTTGCGCCGCGCGCCCTGGCCCGATCCCGGTCTCGGTCCGCCATTGTTCGATGTCTCGCTGCGCCAGTGCTTGCCATGCATCGCCAAGAGGCATCCGACCTGTCGGCGGCATTCCCAGGGCTTTGAGCCAGTGCACGAACGGGCGCTGTCGGGCCAGGTTAAAGCTGTCTGCAAGGCGAGTCGCGCTGCGCTCGCCGAAACCGTCAATAGTAGCAAGCTCTTGGGCGTCGAGGGTCAACCAATCCAGCAGGCCATTGAGGCGACCTGTTGCAAGAAGTTTTTCCCAAGTGCCCGGACCCACATTGGGCAAGGCCAGACCCTGTTTGCCGCTGAGCCAGGTCAGGCGCGCAAGAAACTGGCTCTCACAGCCAGGAGTCGGTTGCCAACAACTCAAAAAATGAAAATCTGTTGCCAGTGGCGCGTTCAATTCGGCGCGCTCGCTGCTGCGCAACACAACGCCGTCGAGTCTGGGAATGGTGAGCCCGGCCAGGCTGATGGCGACCTGATCGCCAGGACGTATGTCCAGTGCCTGCCAGCGTTGCAACGAGCTGACACTGACGCGTTTGATCTGCCGGTCATCGAGCGTCAACGGGGTCAGTTCAAGTACCGGAGTGATCCGCCCGGTCCGGCCGATCCTGAAATCAACCTGGCGGACCTCGGCCAGCGCCTGGGCGAAAGGGTATTTCCAGGCGATGGCCCAGTAGGGTGACCTGGCCTGCCAGCGTTCGGCGGCCGGGCGCTGGTTCTGGCGCAGGACGATGCCGTCGCTGGCAAAGGGCAGGGGGGAGCGGTACCAGTGTTCACGCCAGCGTTCGGCCTCGATGACGGAGGTGATTGGCTGGCTGTATGCCGTGGTGCTCGGGAAGCCCAGTGCACTCAGTGCCGCGGCACGTTCGGGCACGCTCCCCGGCCCTTGGGGCCAATCCCAGACAAACAGATCGATTTCGGCGGCCAGTTCGGGGCTCAAGACCTTGCGCGCCATCAGGCCTGCCACCGTGCCGCGAGCATTGAGGCTGCCGGCCCGGGCCTGCACATGGTCGGTCAGGCGCCAATACAGTTCGCCTTGCACGAGCAGGTCCCGGTTCTGCGCCAGGCGTTGCGGGATGCCCGGAATCTGCCGTGCCGGAGCCGTCCAGTCCTTTCCGCTTTCGCCGTCGCCACGGCTGATGGCCTGGGCCAACAGACCGTTGCGGTAGACCAGGGTCACCGCCACGCCATCAATTTTAGGCTGGGCCCAGACGTCCACCCGGCCATGCAGCCACTTTTCGACGGCGGGGCGATCGTGCAGTTTGTCCAGGCCGGTGTGGACGATGGGGTGGGGCAGTGTGCCGCGTGCGGTGCGCAAAGGGTCGGCGGACGGGGTCAGGTTGAAGCACTGGCGCCATTGGGTGAGTCGCACGCGGGACTGGTCATAGAGTTCATCGGCGACCAGTGAGCGCCCCAGACGGTGATAGCTGTCGTCCCAGAGGTCGATTTGCTGTTGCAGCTTGCCGACTTCGTTCAGGGCGCGTTCGGGTGGCCAGTCGGGGCAGTCGGCGGCGCTGGTGGTCAGGTGGGCAAGGGCCAGTAGCGAGGCGAAAAACAGGCGCAGGTCGGGAAGCATCTTGAGCGTCCTTGCTCGGTGAGGTGGGTGAAGGCTAGGTCAGTATCGGTTGGCATGGCGGGCGGGGTTTTTACTGAGTGTTACTGGTGACTGGGCGGGCCTCTTCGCGGGCAAGCCCGCTCCCACAGTAAGCGGTGGTGCTCACAAATCATCTGACCCACTCATAACCCTGTGGGAGCGGGCTTGCCCGCGAAGGTCGCGATACGGTGTAAAGCGAATGCCAATGAAAAGCCCCGCAGGGCGCGAACCGTGCGGGGCTTCGGGTGTTGCGGGGGAGTCTTACAGGCCGGCAGCAGCGCGCAGGGCGTCGGCGCGGTCGGTTTTTTCCCAGGTGAACGTGGAGAAGGTGTCTTCGCCAACGGTCTTGGTCTCCGGGGTGCGACCGAAGTGGCCGTACGCAGCGGTTTCCTGATACATCGGGTGCAGCAGGTCGAGCATGGTGGTGATCGCGTATGGACGCAGGTCGAACACTTCGCGGACCAGCTTGATGATCTTGTCATCGCTGATCTTGCCGGTGCCGAAGGTGTTCAGCGAGATCGAAGTCGGCTGGGCAACGCCAATGGCGTAGGACACCTGAATCTCGCAGCGCTCGGCCAGGCCTGCGGCAACGATGTTCTTGGCCACGTAACGACCGGCGTAGGCCGCCGAACGGTCAACCTTCGATGGATCTTTACCGGAGAACGCGCCACCGCCGTGACGGGCCATGCCGCCGTAGCTGTCGACGATGATCTTGCGACCGGTCAGGCCGCAGTCACCCACCGGGCCGCCGATGATGAACTGGCCGGTCGGGTTGATGTGGAACTGGGTGTCCTTGCTCAGCAGCTCGGCAGGCAGCGCGTGCTTGACGATCAGCTCCATCACGGCTTCGCGCAGGTCTTTGTACGAGACTTCAGGGTTGTGCTGGGTCGACAGGACTACCGCGTCGATACCGACAACCTTGCCGCCTTCGTAACGGCAGGTGACCTGGGACTTGGCATCCGGACGCAGCCAAGGCAGCAGGCCGGATTTACGGGCCTCGGCCTGGCGCTGTACCAGCTGGTGCGAGAAAGTGATCGGTGCTGGCATCAGCACGTCGGTTTCGTTGCTGGCGTAGCCGAACATCAGGCCCTGGTCGCCGGCGCCCTGATCTTCAGGCTTGGCACGGTCAACGCCCTGGTTGATGTCAGGGGACTGCTTGCCGATGATGTTCATCACGCCGCAAGTGGCGCCGTCGAAGCCGACGTCGGAGCTGGTGTAGCCGATATCGCAAATCACATCACGAACGATCTGCTCCAGGTCGACCCAGGCGCTGGTGGTCACTTCACCGGCTACGATGGCCACGCCGGTCTTGACCAGGGTTTCCACGGCTACGCGAGCGTGTTTGTCCTGGGCAATGATGGCGTCCAGCACTGCATCGGAAATCTGGTCGGCGATTTTGTCCGGATGCCCTTCAGACACGGACTCGGAGGTGAAGAGGGAGTATTCGCTCATCTCGATGTTTTCCTGAATTTACCGATGGTGAGTGTCGCCAGCCGGTCGCTGAAAATGGCGGACCTGGATCTGGAAACCATTGCGTAAGCCTACATAGAGGCTTTCCCCGGGAGCGAGTCCCGCAGCGGTGGCCCAACGGGCCAAATCGTCCTGTTCAAACCCCAGCCAGAGATCACCGCAGGCCTCCTTGGCCCAACTCTGGTTGTGGCTACATAACTCTGTCACTAACAGGCTACCGCCTGGTTGCAGCAAGTGGGCCATGTGCTTGAGCGCATCGGCCGGCGCGGCAAAATGGTGCAGCACCATGTTCAGTACCACGCAATCGGCCTTGAGGCTGACGCCGTTCAATGCATCGGCCAATTGCAGGCTAACGTTAGTCAGCTTGTCGCGTTCGCAGACCTGGCGCGCCAGTTCGAGCATCGCGGTGCTGTTATCCAGCGCCGTGACTTGCGAGAAGCGGCGCGCCAGTTCCGGCAGGAATGCGCCATCGCCGGGGCCGACTTCAATGGCCGTGGCATCTTTGTCGAAGCTCAACTTGTCGAGCAGGGCCACCACGCTTTCGCGGTATTGCGGCAGTCCGGCGATCAAGTCTTGCTGGGCGCGAAACTTCTCCGCTACCCGTGAGAAAAAGTCCTGGCTCGCGGCCGCGCGTTGCCCATGGACCTGGGCGATGCGCGACTGTACGTCGGTCGGCAGCGTCAGGTTGTCCACTTCTTCGAGCAGGGCTGCGTGCAATTTGCCACCCAGCAGATCGGTGTGGGGCAGGGCGCGACGGTAGAAAATCGCGTTGCCTTCGCGGCGCGTTGCCACCAGGCCGGCCTGGGCCAGCACCTTGAGGTGGTGGCTCATGCCTGACTGGCCGATGCCGAAGATCTGCGCCAGTTCCAGCACGCCGAACGAGTCGTTGGCCAGTGCGCGCAAAACATTCAACCGCAGGGGATCGCCGCCAGCCTTGCACAAGGCCGCCAGCTCATCGCAATCGTCATGTTGAATGGAGGGCACGCGTAAATTCATAAGGCCGGCAGTCTAGTCACGGGTCGAAGGCATCGCAAGAGCAATATCAAAAAGTTTTGATATTGCTCGATAGATGGCACTTCCTGGCGTTAGGTTCGGTCAACAAAGCCGGAGCAGAAAGGTTTCATCACGTTAATACGTCGTTATCCATTGGAAAAACGCCTCCAGATGACTATCTGTCATTGCCCCGAGGCGGCCCGGTGAGGGAAAATGCTCGCCTTTTTTCCGATTCGTTTTATTCAAGTCCCCCAGGAGAACAGCGATGCCTAGCCGTCGTGAGCGTGCCAACGCCATTCGTGCCCTCAGCATGGATGCCGTGCAAAAAGCCAACAGCGGCCATCCCGGTGCCCCAATGGGTATGGCGGATATCGCCGAGGTACTTTGGCGCGACTACCTCAAGCACAACCCGAGCAATCCATCGTTCGCCGACCGTGACCGCTTCGTGCTGTCCAACGGCCACGGCTCGATGCTGATCTACTCGCTGCTGCACCTGACCGGCTACGACCTGTCGATCGATGACCTGAAGCAGTTCCGTCAACTGCACAGCCGCACCCCGGGCCACCCGGAACTCGGCTACACCCCGGGCGTGGAAACCACCACCGGTCCACTGGGTCAAGGCCTGGCCAACGCCGTGGGTTTTGCCCTGGCTGAAAAAGTCATGGCGGCGCAGTTCAACCGTCCTGGCCACAACATCGTCGACCACCACACCTATGTATTCCTGGGTGATGGCTGCATGATGGAAGGCATTTCCCACGAAGTCGCTTCCCTGGCCGGTACCCTGGGCCTGGGCAAGCTGATTGCCTTCTACGATGACAACGGCATCTCCATCGACGGCGAAGTCGAAGGCTGGTTCACCGACGACACGCCGAAGCGTTTTGAGTCCTACAACTGGCAAGTGATCCGCAATGTCGACGGTCACGACCCGGAAGAGATCAAGACGGCGATCGAAACTGCACGCAAAAGCGCGCAGCCAACCCTGATCTGCTGCAAGACCACCATCGGCTTCGGTTCGCCGAACAAGCAAGGCAAGGAAGATTGCCACGGCGCCCCGCTGGGTGACGCGGAAATCGCCCTGACCCGTGCGGCGCTGAAATGGAACCACGGTCCGTTCGAAATCCCGGCCGATATCTACGCCGAGTGGGACGCCAAGGAAGCCGGTAAAGCTGTCGAAGCCGAGTGGGACCAGCGTTTCGCTGCCTACTCCGCCGCATTCCCTGCCGAAGCCAACGAACTGGTGCGTCGTCTGAGCGGTGACCTGCCAGCTGACTTCAGCGAAAAGGCCTCGGCCTACATCGCCGAAGTGGCTGCCAAGGGCGAAACCATCGCCAGCCGTAAAGCCAGCCAGAATGCCCTGAACGCATTTGGCCCGCTGCTGCCTGAATTCCTCGGCGGTTCGGCTGACCTGGCCGGTTCCAACCTGACTCTGTGGAAAGGTTGCAAAGGCGTCACCGCTGAAGACGCCAGCGGCAACTACATGTACTACGGCGTGCGCGAGTTCGGCATGACCGCGATCATGAACGGCGTTGCCCTGCACGGCGGCCTGGTGCCTTACGGCGCGACCTTCCTGATGTTCATGGAATACGCCCGCAACGCGGTGCGCATGTCGGCCCTGATGAAGCAGCGCGTGATCCACGTCTACACCCACGACTCCATCGGTCTGGGCGAAGACGGCCCGACTCACCAGCCAATCGAGCAACTGGCCAGCCTGCGTTGCACGCCAAACCTCGATACCTGGCGTCCAGCCGACGCCGTTGAATCGGCGGTGTGCTGGAAGTACGCACTGGAGCGCAAGGACGGTCCTTCGGCCCTGATCTTCTCGCGTCAGAACCTTGCGCACCAAACCCGTGATGCCGGCCAGATCGCCGACATCAGCCGTGGTGGCTATGTGCTGAAAGACTGCGCGGGTGAGCCTGAGCTGATCCTGATCGCCACCGGTTCGGAAGTCGGCCTGGCCGTTCAGGCCTTCGACAAGCTGACCGAGCAAGGCCGCAAGGTACGTGTGGTTTCCATGCCATGCACCAGCGTGTTCGATGCCCAGGACGCCGGCTACAAGCAATCGGTCCTGCCGTTGCAGGTCAGCGCCCGTATCGCCATCGAAGCTTCCCATGCCGACTACTGGTACAAGTACGTGGGCCTGGAAGGCCGCGTGATCGGCATGACCACCTACGGCGAGTCGGCGCCTGCGTCGGCCTTGTTCGAAGAGTTCGGCTTCACCCTGGAAAACATCCTGGGTCAGGCTGAAGAGCTGCTGGAAGACTGATCCAGAAGTTGCGTCGTCCGGGCTGCCGCCTTCGCGAGCAAGCCCGCTCCCACATAGGAATGCATTTCCCTGTGGGAGCGGGCTTGCTCGCGAAGGCGGTGGTTCGGTCAACGCTGCAATGACAGATTCACCACGGTAATCGAGAACCCCATGCCCCAACCGCGTCCCTACAAAGTTGCACTCAACGGCTACGGCCGGATTGGTCGTTGCGTCTTGCGTGCGTTGTTCGAGCGAGGCGACAAGGCCGGGTTCGAGATTGTCGCGATCAACGACCTGGCCGACATGGCCAGTATCGAATACCTGACACGCTTCGACTCCACCCATGGCCGGTTCCCCGGTGAAGTGAAGGTCGACGGCGATTGTCTGCATATCAATGGTGACTGCGTGAAGGTCCTGCGCAGTGCCACCCCCGAGGGCATCGATTGGGCGTCCCTGGGCATCGATCTGGTGCTCGAGTGCTCCGGTGCTTATCACACTCGCGAAGACGGCCAGCGTTTCCTCGACGCCGGCGCCCCGCGTGTGTTGTTTTCCCAGCCGATGGCCAGCGAGACGGACGTCGACGCGACCATCGTCTATGGCGTGAACCAGGATTGCCTGACCGGCGACGAGTTGCTGGTGTCCAATGCGTCCTGCACGACCAACTGCGGCGTGCCGCTGCTGCGCCTGCTGAATCAGGCCATTGGCCTGGAATACGTGTCGATCACCACCATCCACTCGGCGATGAACGATCAGCCGGTCATCGATGCCTATCACCACGAAGACCTGCGCCGCACCCGTTCGGCGTTCCAGTCGGTGATCCCGGTGTCTACCGGACTGGCGCGTGGCATTGAACGCCTGTTGCCGGAACTTGCCGGACGAATTCAGGCCAAAGCCGTACGGGTGCCGACGGTCAACGTGTCCTGCCTCGATATCACGATGCAGACCGCCACCGCGACCGACGCCACAGAGGTCAACCGGATCCTGCGCGAAGCCGCCACCAGCGGCCCGCTCAAGGGCCTGCTGGCCTACACCGAGCTGCCCCATGCCAGCTGTGATTTCAACCATGACCCACATTCGGCGATTGTCGATGCCAGTCAGACCCGCGTTTCCGGCCCGCGGCTGGTGAACATCCTGGCCTGGTTCGACAACGAATGGGGTTTTGCCAACCGAATGCTCGACGTTGCAGACCACTATCTGCAAATAGCTTCATCCAAAAAAACTGCTCTCTAAACAGCTACCCAGGAAATGCGACCCATGACCGTGTTGAAGATGTCCGACCTCGATCTGCAAGGTAAGCGCGTATTGATCCGCGAAGACCTCAACGTCCCAGTCAAGGACGGTGTTGTCACCAGCGATGCGCGTATCCTGGCCTCGCTGCCGACCATCAAGCTGGCCCTGGAAAAAGGCGCGGCCGTGATGGTCTGCTCGCACCTTGGCCGTCCGACCGAAGGCGAGTTCTCGGCCGAGAACAGCCTCAAGCCAGTCGCCGACTACCTGAGCCGTGCCCTGGGCCGTGAAGTGCCGCTGGTGGCCGATTACCTGGGCGGTGTTGACGTCAAGGCTGGCGACATCGTGCTGTTCGAAAACGTGCGCTTCAACAAAGGCGAGAAGAAGAACGCCGATGAGCTGGCCAAGCAATACGCTGCCCTGTGCGACGTGTTCGTGATGGACGCCTTCGGCACCGCTCACCGTGCCGAGGGTTCGACCCACGGCGTGGCCAAGTTCGCCAAAGTCGCTGCTGCCGGCCCGCTGCTGGCTGCCGAGCTGGACGCATTGGGCAAGGCCCTGGGCGCTCCGGCCAAGCCGATGGCTGCCATTGTTGCCGGCTCCAAGGTATCGACCAAACTTGACGTACTGAACAGCCTGAGCCAGATCTGCGACCAGTTGATCGTCGGCGGCGGCATTGCCAACACCTTCCTGGCCGCTGCCGGTCACCCGGTCGGCAAGTCGCTGTACGAGCCGGACCTGCTCGACACGGCGCGCGCCATCGCCGCCAAAGTCAGCGTGCCGCTGCCGGTGGACGTGGTGGTTGCCAAGGAATTCGCTGAAAGCGCCGCTGCAACCGTCAAGCTGATCGCTGACGTCGCTGCCGACGACATGATCCTCGACATCGGCCCGCAGACCGCCGCGAATTTCGCCGAGCTGCTGAAATCGTCGAAAACCATTCTGTGGAACGGTCCGGTTGGCGTATTCGAATTCGATCAATTCGGCAACGGCACCAAAGTGCTGGCCCAGGCCATCGCCGACAGCGCTGCGTTCTCCATTGCCGGCGGTGGCGACACCCTGGCCGCCATCGACAAATATGGCGTGGCCGAGCAGATCTCCTACATTTCTACCGGTGGCGGTGCGTTCCTCGAATTCGTCGAAGGCAAGGTTCTGCCGGCCGTTGAAGTCCTGGAAAGCCGGGCCAAGGCCTGAGGGTCGCCCGTTTGACCAGGCAAGGGAGTGTTGACATGGTCAAGACGCTAGCGCTGTTGATCGTCGCCGGTTCACTGGCGGCTTGCGGGAGCAGCCCGAAAGCCACGCCGGAGCCTGAGGCGCCGGCATCGCGCAACGGCTGTTATCAGGCGGACTGGCAGGCGGAAACCAACCCGGTGCTCAACAAGCGCTCCGGGCCCGAGGGCCTGGACAAGTATGAAACCCAGGCACCCGCCAAGGAACATGGCTGCCCTTGACGGGTCTGACTCTTTACTCAGGGCTGGCGGCGTGCGCCGTCAGCCGAGGGACACGGATGAAAGGTTTTATCGCCGTTACGGCGCTGGCGCTGTTGGCCGGTTGTGCTCAGTTGAACCTGTTCCAGTCGTCCGCACCTGTGGATAACTGGACCACCTGGACCTGCGACAGTCAGGCCAAGGTGCTGTGGCGTTACACCGACGACAGCCGCAAGGAAGTAGATGTGCGCCTGGGCGGTGGCGATCAGGTCTATCGCTTGAAGCAGGAACCGGGTGCATCGGGTTCGCTGTACAGCAATGACATGCTGGCGTTTCACATAAAAGGTGAGGAAGGCCTGGTTTACTGGGTCGCCACCAATGATTTGATTGGCCGTGGTTGCAAGGCGCAATAACTGACACACCTCGGAATTAATGTGGGAGCGAGCCTGCTCGCGAATACGGTATATCCGTCGACAGTTTTGTTGAGTGTAAGACCGCATTCGCGAGCAGGCTCGCTCCCACAAGGGTTCCATGCAGCTCTTGAGATTTTGCAACACCCAATTCGCAGCCCGGGCTTAACCCCCGATCTGCAATAACTTGAATAGCCGCCGCCGCTCCGGCAGGCTGGCACGATTAACGACCCTCAACCGGGAGAGACACACACAATGGCACTTATCAGCATGCGCCAGATGCTGGACCACGCAGCCGAGTTCGGCTACGGCGTTCCAGCCTTCAACGTCAACAACCTTGAGCAGATGCGCGCCATCATGGAAGCCGCTGACAAGACTGACTCCCCGGTGATCGTCCAGGCTTCGGCCGGTGCTCGCAAATACGCCGGTGCACCGTTCCTGCGTCACCTGATCCTGGCAGCCATCGAAGAATTCCCGCACATCCCGGTGTGCATGCACCAGGACCACGGCACCAGCCCTGACGTCTGCCAGCGCTCCATCCAGCTGGGCTTCAGCTCGGTGATGATGGACGGCTCCCTGGGTGAAGACGGCAAGACCCCGACCGACTACGACTACAACGTCCGTGTCACCCAGCAGACCGTGGCCATGGCTCACGCCTGCGGCGTTTCGGTAGAAGGCGAGCTGGGCTGCCTGGGTTCGCTGGAAACCGGCATGGCCGGTGAAGAAGACGGCATCGGCGCCGAAGGCGTTCTGGATCACAGCCAGATGCTGACCGATCCGGAAGAAGCCGCTGACTTCGTAAAACGCACTCAGGTTGATGCCCTGGCCATCGCCATCGGCACCAGCCACGGCGCCTACAAGTTCACCAAGCCGCCTACCGGCGACGTGCTGGCGATCGACCGCATCAAGGAAATCCACAAGCGCATTCCGAACACTCACCTGGTGATGCACGGTTCGTCTTCGGTTCCGCAAGAGTGGCTGGCGATCATCAACCAGTACGGCGGCGACATCAAGGAAACCTACGGCGTACCGGTTGAAGAAATCGTTGAAGGCATCAAGCACGGCGTGCGCAAGGTCAACATCGACACCGACCTGCGCCTGGCATCCACTGGCGCAATGCGTCGCCTGATGGCCACCAACCCGAGCGAATTCGACCCGCGTAAATTCTTCGGCGCCACCGTGACCGCCATGCGCGACGTGTGCATCGCTCGCTACGAAGCCTTCGGTACTGCCGGCAACGCTTCGAAGATCAAGGCGATCTCCCTGGAAGGCATGTATCAGCGTTACCTGAAAGGTGAGTTGAACGCCAAGGTCAACTAAGCCCTTCAGCGTTTGAGTCGCATGAAAAACCCGCCGAGAGGCGGGTTTTTTTTACCTATATACCAGCCGTGAAACAGGAAAATTTATCAATTTGAAATAAAGTTTCACCTCATGTTTAGAAGGTGCTAGTGGCTATTGCTAAATGTTATTAAAAACTAGTATTTCTAACAGGTGATTTTACAAGTGCTATTTATTACCTTCAAAGAAAGATCGGAGTGACGAATCTGCTCCCTTTTTTATTGCGTTGTTAAATCGCATTTTTGTGGGGTATGAAACATGAATTTTCTAAAATCGAATCTGATAGTGGTAGCTCTAATGTTGCCAATACATAGTTCCGCTTTCGCCGATAACGATCCTGAATGTAAATCGCTGTGGGATGCAAGTAGTGCCGCCAAGACATGCAGGCTTCTCAGCGACCTTACTAAATCAAAAAACGAATCTGACATTTTCCTGTGCAGAACGAATGTTGAGTGCCGTGCTCCGGGCACACACCCTGAAAAGCCGGAACTGGAGGCTTCACGAGAAATCAACAATACCGTAAAAACCGATACAACTTGGCCGATAAGCATAATGCAAGGGGGGTTGAATAACTGCAGTGGGAGATTGACCTTTCGTGCGTGTTAAAGATAGATGGCAGTGACGAGAAGGTAAAAATCTGTCTGCCCATTTCGCTGTTTTTCAGAAATAACTAAATGTTGATATTTTTAGTGAGGAATTAAGATGGTTTTGTTGTCTTGAGTATTTTATAGGAGGGGGCAGAGTTTAACGCTCTCCCCCTTATTGCTATGTTTGAATGGGTTTCGCTACTTGTTGTGATCGATATCCAGCCTGCTGAAAGTCACCTTCCCGCCTTCAGAGGTGTACCCGGTGTTGTCCTGCACGTAGACCCCGGCCTTGAAGTACAGCGGTTTTTCGCGCCAGGTGGCGCTGATCTGTGTATCCCATTGATAGCCGGCCGCGCTGATGCCCAAGGCGCCGCCGGGGCTGAGGTGAATGAGATAGTTGAACTCCTGATCGAGTTTCACCCCTGTCGCCACGACGATCACCCGGCCCGTATCGTCATCGGGATGCATTCGGACTTTGGCGACGATGTTGCCGGTGGCTGTACCTGTCTTGTATTGGTATTCGACCTTCACCAGCGGTTTCTGGCTTTGAAAGGCATGGATCTGGCCGATGACGATTTTCCCGGAACTCGGCACCTGGTTAACGGCCAGCGTTGCATGCAACAAGTTGTCGGCGTCCGGGTAGTACCAGTTTTTCAGTGTGCCGTTGCTGTAGGTTTCACGCAGTTCGGTGCGCGGATAAATCGCGTTTTCGGTACGGGAGCCGGTTACGGGCGACCAGAAAAACAACGTACCGGTGTCGGAATGGAAGTATTGATCCTTGAAACCATTCACCAGCTTGGAGGTTTCGACGGTGTACGGCGGGCTGCCGACGGGGACGCTGAGGTTCCAGGTTGCAAGATCGATCATGTCGGTTCTTCCACTTGATTCATGCTGCACGGACGTGCCAGAAGCTCTAGCGCGCACCTTTGGGGGCGGCCTTTATAAGCGTAGCGGGAGATTTTGTTAACGCCCGTCTGACGGGTGGCTGGCGTCAACATCCTGTCGAAATGCCATCTTTCCCGGTTTTCATCAGCCTGGACCATCGACCGTTAGTCGGTAAAAAGACACAATGATTAAATGATGGCTCACTGACACCTTCTGCTTTTGCAGAACCGGGTCTAGAGTGAAAGCACAGTATTTGTCCGGTTTTCACGAGAAACCGGCCTGACGCCCCGCAATAAGAGAAGCAGCATGGAATGCGCGCAACCCACGCCAGTAGAAGGCAACTCAACCCTTTTAGTCGTCGACGATTACCCTGAAAACCTGATCAGCATGCGCGCGTTGTTACAGCGCCAGGACTGGCGGGTCATCACAGCCGCCTCGGGCTTCGAGGCCCTTGGCCTGTTACTTGAACACGATATCGACCTGGTGCTGCTGGACGTGCAGATGCCGGGCATGGACGGTTTTGAAGTGGCGCGCCTGATGCGCGGAAGCCAGCGGACCCGTCTCACGCCGATCATTTTCCTGACCGCCAACGAACAGTCCATGGACGCGGTGATCAAGGGCTACGCCAGCGGTGCGGTGGATTATCTGTTCAAACCGTTCGACCCACAGATCTTCACGCCCAAGGTCCAGGCGTTGCTCGAACACCAGCGTAACCGCCGGGCCTTGCAGCGCCTGAGTCATGATCTGGAATCCGCTCGAGCCTTTAATGCGTCGGTGCTGGATAACGCTGCCGAAGGCATTCTGGTATTGGGTGAGGACGGTCTGATTCGTTTTGCCAATCCGGCGATCTCGCGGTTGCTCAATGCCACGGTGCAGGAACTGCAAGGCAAGGAGTTCCTGGACTACCTGCAAAAACCACATATCCCGATCTGGGCCGATTCCGAGTTGCTGGCCGGATACAAGCGTGGCGAAACCCTGCGCCTGCACGATGCCCTGCTGCGTACGGCACCCGGCCAGCAGGTGCCGGTGGCCTTGTCCTGCGCGCCGTTGCCTGCCGAGCAACATGCGATGGTAGTGACCGTGCTGGACATGTCGGTGGTGCGTCATCTGCATCAGCAACTGGAGTTTCAGGCGGTCACCGACCCGCTGACCGGGTTGCTCAACCGCCGGGGTTTCTACCAGACCGTAGAGAACCTGTTGTTGCGCGGTGAGCGTTCCGACAGCGCCTGGGTCTTGATGTACCTGGACCTCGACGGCTTCAAGCGCGTCAATGATTCGCTCGGGCACGATGCTGGCGATCGGGTGCTGCGCTGGGTCTCTGAACAGTTGAAGGCCTGCTTGCGGCCCTTCGACATTCTGGCGCGGATGGGCGGCGACGAATTCACTGCGCTGCTGGATCTGGAGTTCCCCGAGCAGGCGGCGAAGATTGCCGAGAAACTCATCGAGCGAGTGTCGATCTGTCAGCAGATCGACGGCCTCGATATCGCCCTGGGTGCCAGCATCGGCATCGCCACATTCCCCGATTGTGGGGCCAATCTCGACGGGATGCTGCGCGCGGCCGACATCGCCATGTACGAAGCCAAGCGTGCCGGGCGCCAGCAGTATCGCTTCTACGATCACGAAATGAACGGCCGCGCGCGCTCGCGGTTGATGCTGGAAGAAAGTGTGCGAACAGCCATCGAGAACCGGGATTTCAATCTGGTGTATCAACCTCAGGTTGCGATTGCCGACGGGCGGATTCGCGGTTTCGAGGCCCTGTTGCGCTGGCAGCATCCGAGCGTTGGCGATGTCCCCCCGGGGCTGTTTTTGCCACTGCTGGAAGAAGCGCGGCTGATCAGTCGCCTGGGCAGCTGGATCTACCATCGCAGCGCCGGGCAACGCAAAGCCTGGGAGCCCCTGTTTACCGAGGACCTGGTGCTCGGCGTCAGTTTGAGCAGTACGCAGTTCGGCATGCCCAACCTGGTCACCGAGTTGCGCCAGGTACTGGAGCGCCATGGCTTGCAACCGCA
Source organism: Pseudomonas sp. 18173 (assembly GCF_050432945.1). Classification (NCBI taxonomy): domain Bacteria; kingdom Pseudomonadati; phylum Pseudomonadota; class Gammaproteobacteria; order Pseudomonadales; family Pseudomonadaceae; genus Pseudomonas; species Pseudomonas sp. 18173. Next base: position 180,706 of record NZ_JBKFTN010000005.1, on the reverse strand, counting down.
TCATCTGGAAGTCGAGGTCACGGAGGATGCCTTGATGCACAACCCCGAAGAAACCCGCAAGCAATTGCGCCTGCTGCGCAATCTGGGCGTACGCGTGGCACTGGATGACTTCGGGGCCGGGCCGTGTTCCCTGTCGCACCTGCGCGACCTGGAGCTGGATACCCTCAAGATCGACCGGCATCTGATCGCCCGGTTGCCGGAGTCGGTACGGGATGCGGCGCTGGTGCGCAGTGTCATCGACCTGTGCAGACAATTCGGAATGCTGGTGATTGCCGAAGGGGTGGAGACCGTCGCGCAGTATGAATGGCTGAAGTCCAACGGCTGTGAATATGTGCAAGGCTTCCTGGTCGCCCGGCCGATGATGGCCGAGGACACCGGACGGTTCGTCCAGCCGTTTGACTGGAGCGCGCTGCCTGGCTGAATTCGCTACACTGGCGGCACTTTCAGTGATGTGTATTGCCGCCCCGATGACCGTGTTGAAATATCTCCAGGCCTACCCCGCTACCTTGCAGGCTCAGGTGCACCAGCTGATCGCCGACGGTCGGCTGGGCGATTACCTGAGCCAGCGTTACCCGCAAAAGCACGGGGTGCAGAGCGACAAGGCGCTGTACACCTATGCCCTGGACCTCAAGCAGGAGTTCCTGCGTAATGCTCCGGCCATCGACAAGGTGTTGTTCGACAACCGCCTGGACCTGACCCACCGTGCCCTTGGCCTGCACACCACGATCTCCCGGGTGCAAGGCGGCAAGCTCAAGGCCAAGAAGGAAATCCGCATCGCTTCGCTGTTCAAGGAGGCGCCTGCCGAGTTCCTGAAAATGATCGTGGTGCATGAACTGGCGCACTTCAAGGAATCGGACCACAACAAGGCCTTCTACAAGCTGTGCGAGCACATGCTGCCGGGTTATCACCAGGTGGAATTCGATGTGCGGGTGTACCTGACGTGGCGGGATTTGCCGGCGCCGGCAGGCGCGTAGTGACTGCCGCAGGCCCGGGCCGCGGTCGGATGATTTTTCAGGAGCGTTGGATGGACGTAAGCAAGACCAAGAGCAGCTTCTATCGCCGGTTGTATGTGGCGTACCTGATCGACAGCGGGCTGGCCAGCAGTGTCCCGGCGCTGACCGATGTCACCGGCATGCCCCGGCGCACGGCACAGGACACCATCGCGGCGTTGGCGGATCTGGATATCGTGTGTGAATTCGAGCAGGAAGAGGGCGCGCGCAACCATGCGGGGTGCTACCGGATTCGCGAGTGGGGTGCGATCGATCGCGGGTGGATCGAACGCAACCTGCGGCAGATCAAGGCGGTGCTGGAGTATCCCTGACTTTGGCGGTGATTGAGCTGACGCCTTCGCGGGCAAGCCCGCTCCCACAGTTCGTTTGAGCTGTGAACACAATCCAGTGTGGGAGCGAGCCTGCTCGCGAAAGGGCCCTCAGGAACGACGCATCCCGATGTGTGGAATGCCATCCTCCACATATTCCTCGCCCGCCACGACAAACCCGTACCGCCCGTAATACCCCTGCAAGTGTGCCTGGGCCGAGAGGTAGATCGGCGTTTCCGGCCAGCGTTCTTCAATTTGCGTCAACGCCTGCTCCATCAACTCATGTCCAAGCCCGGCGCCTCGTGCGTGTGGAGCAATGATCACCCGACCGATCACTACGTCCCCGCCTTGCAGTTCCGGGTCGAGCAGCCGCAGGTAGGCTACCAGTTGGTTGCTGTCCCAGGCCATCAAGTGGCAAGTGTCACCCTCCAGGTCCTGGCCATCCACATCTTGATAAGCGCATTGCTGTTCGACGACGAACACTTGCGCACGCAGTTGCAAAATGGCGTACAGCTGCTCCTTGCCCAGGTCGCTGTGGTGTTTGCAGATCCAGTCGACTGTCATGTTTTGATTCCCTGAAAACGTCGTGCCGATACTAAGCGCACTCACGCCAGAAGTCTTTATGGCGGAAGAATCTGTGACAAAGGCCAAAATGCCATCATTCATTTCTCGCGTGGATGTCTTCTTTGTGTAATCTGGATCGAAGCGCTGTGCTATGGCTTCGATGAGCTAATGTTTAGCACCCGGGTCTTGCCGGTACGGGGCCTTGGGGTTTTGGCTGAAAACACGTCGGGCAATCCGCCCGCTAAGGATTTTCTAGCATGCCGCGATTGCATCGAGCTTTTGCTTTGATTGGATTGCTGTTGCTGGTTCAGGGAGCGGCGGCAGAAAAACTGCGGTTGGTCGCTGATGCCTGGCCCCCCTTTACCGACTCCACGCTCGTCAACGGTGGATTGGCCACGGACATTGTCAGTACCGCGCTCGCCAGGGCCGGTTATGCCAGTGATTTCGAACAGGTGCCCTGGGCACGGGCCTTGATGGGATTGGGTGAGGGCCGGTACGACGTACTGGTCAATGCCTGGTACAACGACGAGCGCACAACACTCGGCCAGTTCTCCGGCGAGTACCTGCTCAATCGCGTCCGTTTTCTCAAGCGTAAAGATGCCCCCATCGAGTTCAACAACCTGCAGCAATTGCACACGTATCCGATTGCCATCGTGCGCGGTTACGCCTATTCGCCAGCGTTCGACAAAGACGACTCATTGCAGAAAATCCCGGTGCACAGCTTCGCCATGGCCGTGCGCATGGTCGCGGCCGACCGGGTCAAGCTGACGCTGGAGGATGAGTACGTTGCCCGCTATTACCTGGCCCGTGAGTCCCCCAAGGTCCGCAATGCCGTGGAATTCCTGCCCAAGGCCTTGAGCGAGAACAGCCTGCACATTCTGGTCAGCCTGAAGAATCCGAAGCATGAGCAGATCGTCGCCGGCTTCGACCGCGAGATCGCGGCCATGAAGGCGGACGGGAGTTATGACAAGTTGATGCGCCAGCATGGGATGTAGAGGGGCAGCTTCAAGCCGCAAGCTTCAAGCTATAAGTTGATCTTTGGCGCGGCGCAGATCCCTGTGGGAGCGAGCCTGCTCGCGAAGAGGCCCGCTCAGACACTACAAATCTCAATCTTCGCTGGTGTCCTTGATGAGATGCGCCGCCAATGTCCGCAACGGCCCGAGCTGGCGGCAAATCAGCGCCAGCTGCGTCTGCACCAACCGCTGGCCTTCATCGATTTCATCGGGCATCTGCTCCAGTTCACTGGCCAGCGCTTCTTCTTCATCGCTCTGAATCGCAATCGAAGACTTGCTCGCCAGCCCTTGGGCGATCTCGTCGATACTGGCGGCGAGTTTCACCCCGGCCCCCTCGATCAAGTGCTCACGCACGTCCGCCGGCAGTTGGGTTTCCCGGTGCGCGCCCAGGCCCGACAGGTAACTGAGTAGCGTGTGCGACAGCACCAGGAAGCGAAAGCCGACATCCGCCTCCTTTCGGAAATGTCCGGGCTCCATCAGCATGTTGGCCAATGTGGTCGACAGCGCCGCGTCGGCGTTGTGCGCATTGCGGCGGGCCAGGCGGTAGGCCAGGTCGTCGCTTTTGCCGGCAGCGTATTGCTGCATGATCTGGCGCAGGTAAATGCTGTTGCAGGTCAGGGTGTTGGCCAGCACTTTGTTCAGGCGCCGTCCCTGCCAGTCCGGCAGGAACAGGAACACCGCCAGCCCGGCGATCAGGCTGCCGAGCAAGGTATCGAACAACCGGGGCACGAACAGCCCGTAGCCGTCACCCACCTGGTTGAAGCAGAACAGCACCATCAAGGTGATTGCTGCCGTCGCCAGGGTGTAGCGGGTGGTGCGGTTGGTAAAGAACACCACCCCGGCGGCAATGGCGAAACACGACTGGATCAGCGGGTTCGGGAACAGGTCGAACAGCGCCCAGGCCAGGGTCAGGCCGATGGCGGTGCCGATGATCCGTTGACCGAGTTTGCGGCGGGTGGCGCCGTAGTTCGGTTGGCAGACGAACAGCGTAGTGAGGATGATCCAGTAGCCTTGGGACGGGTGAATCAAATGCACCATGGCGTAGCCGATGCTCAGCGCCAGGGGCAATCGCAGGGCATGGCGAAACAGCAGCGAGGTCGGCGTCAGCTGCGTGCGCAAGCGCAGCCACACGTCCTTGAGGTTGCGCGGCGAACGGTCAAGCAGGCTGCTGTCGGTGGCGTCGGCCAGGGCGTCAGGGTTGCTCGCATCGCTGAGCAGGCGGTCGAGGGTGCCGAGGTTGGCCGCCAGTGCCCGCAGTGAGCGCAGCAAGCCGCGCCAGGCCGGGTTGCTCTGGATGCGCAGGTGTTCGAGGGAGGCATCCAGGTCGCTCAGGGCTTCGGCGAAACCGGCGTCGTAGGTGAACGGCTGGCGCATCTGGATCGATTCGGCCAGGGCCCGGCAGGCTTTGCCTTGCTGGCGCAACAGGCGCTGGCAGCGGAACAGCACGTCACTGTGGAAGAAGGCCTCGGCCAGGGCGTTGTAAGGGTAGTGCGAAGAGCTGGCGCGTTCGTGGATGTCCTGGGCGAGGAAGTACAGTTTCAGGTAGCGGCTGACTTTCGACCCCGGTCGGCCATTACCGACCCGGTGCAGGATGATCTCCTTGGCGGCGTTCAGTGCCGCCACCACCCGGCCGTTCTGCTGGGCCAGTTCCAGGCGTCGCGCCTCCACGTCCATTTGCCGGACCGGCTCGAACAGCGAGGATTTCAGCTTCAGGTAAAAGCCCAGCTCGCGGAACAGCCGCGCCAGGCTCTGCTGCACCGGCTGATTGGAAAACAGTGCCTGCCACAACACCGAGAGCAGGCCGTACCACGCAGCGCCGGCCACTAGCAGTACCGGCTCATGCCAGACGTCGGTGACCGCACCGCCACGCTGGTCCACGCCGATCATGGTGTAGACCGACAGGATCAACGTCGCCGAGGCAATCGCGCCATAGCGCTCGCCGAGGGCGCCGAGCATGGTCAGGCAGAACGCAGCCAGGGCGAAGGCAACGATAAACAGCGAGGGGTAGGGGAAGAGCAGTTCGACAGACAGGGCGGCAACGGCGAAACACACCAGCGTCACGGCCAACGCGTTGAGGCGGCCCTGCCAGCTGTCGTCGGTCTCGGCCAGGGCGCTGGCGATAATCCCCAGGAACAACGGGATCAGCAGGCCCATTTCGTCCTGATACCAACACAGCGCCATGGTGCCGGTCAGGGCAATGAATACCCGCACGCTGTAGCTGAACTTATCCAGCGCCCAAAGGCGACGCAGAGACTGGCGGAACGAAGTCGATGACATGAAATGCGAAGGCCTTCCGAGGCAATGACGCTAAATTGAGCCACTAATGACGCCGACGCAATGGCGTCGATCACATCAGACAGCAAAATCTGTTCCTTTACCGAACAACATAAAACAAATGTGGGAGCGGGCTTGCTCGCGAAAGCGTCCTTTCAGCCAACATTGATGTTGAATGTTATGGCCCCTTCGCGAGCAAGCCCGCTCCCACATTTTGTTATGTGTACGGTCAGACGTATTGCGCAGCGGCGTAACCGGAGGCCCAGGCCCACTGGAAGTTGAACCCGCCCAGATGCCCGGTCACGTCCAGCACTTCGCCGATGAAGTACAGCCCCGGGCTTTTCAGCGATTCCATGGTCTTGGACGACACTTCATTGGTGTTGACGCCACCCAGGGTCACCTCGGCGGTGCGATAGCCTTCGGTGCCCGCCGGCACGACTTTCCAGCTCGCCAGTTTTTCCGCGATATCGGCCAGTTCGGCGTGGGTGTACTGCTTCATCGGTTTGGAGACGAACCAGTTGTCCGCCAGCAGGTTGGCCATCTTCTTGGTGAAGATTTCCCCGAGCAGGGTTTTCAGTTCGCTGTTGGGACGTTCGGCCTGTTGCTGTTGCAGCCAGCCCGGCACGTCGTGATCCGGCAGCAGGTTGATCTCGACGGTATCGCCGGACTCCCAGAACGACGAAATCTGCAAAATCGCCGGGCCGCTGAGGCCGCGGTGGGTGAACAGGATGTTCTCGCGGAAGCTCTGGTCGTTGCAGCTCACCAGGCAATCCACCGACGTACCGGACAACTCGGTGCACAAGGCCTTGAGCTGGTCGGTGATGGTGAACGGCACCAGGCCTGCGCGGGTCGGCAGCAATTCATGGCCGAATTGCCTGGCCACCTGGTAGCCGAAACCGGTGGCGCCCAGGGTCGGAATCGACAGGCCGCCGGTGGCGATCACCAGCGATTGGCAGGTGACCTGGCCCATTGTGGTGTCCAGCAGGTAGCCCTTCTCAAGCCGCTCGATGGTCTGGATCGAGGTGTCCAGGTGCAGGCTTACGCCGACCTGGTCGCATTCGTTGAGGAGCATTTCGAGGATGTCGCTGGATTTGTTATCGCAGAACAACTGGCCGAGTTTTTTCTCGTGGTACGGCACGCCATGCTTGGCCACCATGCCGATGAAATCCCATTGGGTGTAACGGGCCAGGGCGGATTTGCAGAAATGCGCGTTCTGCGAGAGGAAATTGCCCGGCTCTGTGTACATGTTGGTGAAATTGCAGCGGCCACCGCCCGACATCAGGATTTTCTTGCCGGCCTTGTTGGCATGGTCGAGCAGCAACACCTCGCGCCCGCGCCCGGCGGCGGTCAGTGCACACATCAACCCTGCGGCGCCAGCGCCAATGATCACGACTTCGGTAGAGCGCAAAACGGTGTCCTCACAAAATTTCAAATTCACCGGCGATCCATGTGGGAGCGGGCTTGCCCGCGATGGCGGACTGACAGGCAACATTGATGTTGAATGTTCTGGCCTCATCGCGGGCAAGCCCGCTCCCACAGGGGTATACGTTGTTCTTACAGGATACGAACGCGCAACGAACGGCCCTTGATCTTGCCGTCATTCAAACGTTGCAAGGCCTGCTTGGCGACGCCGCGCTCTACGGCCACATAGGCCTGGAAGTCGAAAATGGCGATCTTGCCGACCTGGGCACCAGGGATGCCGGCGTCACCGGTCAGTGCGCCAAGAATGTCGCCAGGACGAACCTTGTCCTTGCGGCCGGCAGCGATGCACAGGGTGCTCATCTGCGGCAGCAGCGGGCCGCCGCCCTTGGAGGTGAGGTTGTCCACCTGGTCCCAGGTCAACGGCGTCTTCTGCAATTGTTCGATGGCTTGTGCACGCTGCGCTTCGGACGGCGCGACCAGGCTGATGGCCAGGCCTTTCTCACCGGCACGGCCGGTACGGCCCACGCGGTGAATGTGGATCTCCGAATCACGGGCCAGTTCGACGTTGATCACCATGTCCAGCGAGTCGATGTCGAGGCCGCGGGCAGCGACGTCGGTGGCGACCAGTACCGAAGTACTGCGGTTGGCGAACATCGCCAGCACCTGGTCGCGGTCACGCTGTTCCAGATCGCCGTGCAGGCCGACGGCAGAAATGCCTTTGGCGGTCAGGTGATCGACGGTTTCCTGGACCTGTTGCTTGGTGAAGCAGAAGGCCACGCAGGATGCCGGGCGGAAGTGGCCAAGCACCTTGGTCACCGCACTCATGCGGTCGTCCGGGGAGATTTCGTAGAAACGCTGCTCGATCTGCGTGTCGTCGTGGAACGCTTCGGCCTTGACCTGTTGCGGGTTGCGCATGAACTTCGAGGCCAGCTGCTTGATGCCGACCGGGTAGGTGGCGGAGAACAGCAGGGTCTGGCGACGCTCCGGGGCCTGCATGATGATTTCTTCGATGGAGTCGTAGAAACCCATGTCGAGCATGCGGTCGGCTTCGTCGAGGATCAGGGTGTTCAGGCCATGGAGGACCAGCGAGCCCTTGCGCAGGTGCTGCTGGATGCGGCCCGGGGTGCCGACGATGATGTGCGCACCGTGTTCCAGCGAAGCGATCTGCGGGCCGAGGGACACGCCGCCGCACAGGGTCAGGACCTTGATGTTGTCTTCGGCACGGGCCAGGCGGCGGATTTCCTTGGCGACCTGGTCGGCCAGCTCACGGGTCGGGCACAGGATCAGCGCCTGGCAACCGAAATAGCGCGGATTGATCGGGTTCAGCAGGCCGATGCCGAACGCAGCGGTCTTGCCGCTGCCGGTCTTGGCCTGGGCGATCAGGTCCATCCCCTTGAGGATCACCGGCAAGCTTTGCGCCTGGATCGGCGTCATCTGGGCATAACCGAGGGAGTCGAGGTTAGCCAGCATGGCGGCGGACAGCGGCAAAGTATTAAATTCGGTGGCGATGGTGGTCACGGGACTGGCCTGCAAAACAAAATGTCGCGCAGTGTACCAGCCCGGTGGCCATTCGCCCTAAGGCTCTATGTGTTCTTCCGGACGTTTGACTCGCCGTCCGTCATTCTTTGACAGTTGCGAAAAGATTGTCGCCGCCAGCATCGCCATGATTCCGACGGTCACGAAGGTCAGCTGGAACGCCCCCAGGACCGTCTCCACGCCATCGTTACCAATCTCCGCCGTGAAGCCGCCGAGCAACGCACCGGCGCACGCCACGCCAAGGCTCAGGGACAATTGCGCGACCACCGACAGCAGGCTGTTGCCGCTGCTGGCGCTGGCGTCGTCGAGGTCGATCAGGGTCACGGTGTTCATCGCGGTGAACTGCAGGGAGTTGATCGCGCCAAGGATCGCCAGCATGCACAGCAGCAGCCAGTACGGTGTCTGCTCGCTGACCAGGCCCATGGCGGCCAGCATGATGCCCAGGGCCAGGGTGTTGCCGGTGAGCACGATGCGATAACCCAGACGCTCGATCAGTGGCCGCGCGACCCACTTGGCGATCATCGCCGCCGCCGCCAGCGGCAGCATGCTCATCCCGGCCTGGGACGGCGAGTAACCCAGTGCCACTTGCAGCAGCAACGGCACCAGAAAGGGCAGGGCACCGCTGCCGAGGCGGGCGAACAGGTTGCCGAGAATGCCCACGGCAAAGGTCCGGGTCTTGAACAGAGACGGCGCGAACAGCGGATTCTCGACATGCCCGGCGCGCAGCCAGTATGCCGCCAGGCAAGCCATGCCGCCGAACAGCAGCAACATCACCCGCAGGTGTGGCAGGTGCAATTCGCCCAGGCCTTCCATGGCGATGGTGATCAGGATCATCGCCGCGCCGAACAGCACGAAGCCCAGGCTATCGAAGCGCGTGCGCTCGGTGCCGCGCAGGTCCGGGATGAATTTCCACACGGCGTAGCAACCGACCAGGCCCACCGGCAGGTTGATCAGGAAGATCCAGTGCCAGGTCAGGAATTGCACCATCCAGCCGCCCATGGTCGGGCCGATCAACGGGCCGAGCAGCCCGGGAATGGTGATGAAGCCCATGATCCGCACCAGCTCCGAGCGCGGGTAGGCACGCAACACCACCAGCCGCCCGACCGGCAGCATCAGCGCACCACCCAGGCCCTGGATCACCCGGGCGCCAATCAGCAGGCTCAGGCTGCTCGACAGTGCGCAGAGCAGCGAGCCGAGACTGAACAGCAAGATGGCGCTGAAGAAGATCTTCTTGGTGCCAAAACGGTCGGCGATCCAGCCCGAAGCGGGAATCAACAAGGCAACCGTGAGCATGTAGGCGATGATCACACCCTGCATGCGCAAGGGGTCTTCGGCCAGGTCGCGGGCCATGGCCGGCAGGGCGGTGTTGAGAATCGTCCCGTCGAGGGACTGCATGAAAAACGCGATGGCGACGACCCACGGCACCCAGCGGGCGGTGACGGCGTCGAGAGGCGGGCGGTTGGGCATGGGACCTCTTGTGGTGGTCAGGTAACCGGACCCTGTGGGAGCGGGCTTGCCCGCGAAGAGGTCATAACATTCAACATCAATATCGACTGACCCACCGCTTTCGCGGGCAAGCCCGCTCCCACAGGTATTGTGTTTACAGCGTCAAGGTCAACCGACTCACCAGTGCCCCCGGCAGCAACGCCGACGCCGTTGCCCGCTGGCTATAGGTGCTCGCCGACAGCAACAACTCCCGCTCTGCGGTCAGCGCTTCGAGCTGCGAACCGAGCAGGCTGAAGGCGCTGTCATCAAAGCGCATGGTGCTGACCGGTGCCTGAATCTCGCCGTTCTCGACCCAGAACGTGGCAAAGCGGGTCATGCCGGTCAGGCGTGCGGCCGGTTGATCCGAGAAGTTCAGGTACCACAGGTTGCTGATGTACAGCCCCGTGCCCAGTTGCTTGAGGATGTCAGTGTCAGGCAACAGCCCGGCTTTCATGTTCAGCGCGCTCGGAGATTCACCGCCGCTGGCGCCATTGGCAGTCAAACCGTATTCCGCGGCGCTGCGCGAACTGACCAGTTGTGCCCCGGCCTTGCCATCGACGATCAACCCCAGGTCACTGCGTGGATAACCTTCATCGGAGAACGCCGGGCTCAGCGAGCCGCTGACTTTTTCATCCAGCGAGACCAGCGGGCTGAAAGCGCTGTCACCACCGTAGAGCTTTTGCAGCGGGCTGCTCTTGCTGGCAATCGACTGTGCCGAGAAACCACCCCAGCACAGCATGCCCATGATTTCTTCCAGTGCCGCCGGTGCCAGGTAAGCGCGGTACTGGCCGGGGGCCAGAGTGCGCAGCGGCCGCCCCAGAAATTCAAGCTGCTCGCGGGCCAGTTGGAAGCGTTTGGCAAAGCCTTCGCTGCTCCAGTCGTGCCCGGCGTAGCTGGCTTTGACGGCCTGGCCGTTTTCGTGGAACAGGCTGAAGTCGAAATTGAAACTGTTGGCCTGATGCCAGCCGAAGGCACCCGAAGAACTGGCAAAGCCACGGCTGATCGGCCCGGCCGCGTAGAAACCGACAAGATCCAGTCCTTCGGCGGCCTGGGTAATCTGCGCGACCACCTGCTCGGTGTCCGGCAGTGGATGCGACTGCACATTGTTGCTCTGCCAGCCATTGTGGTTGAGCAGCAGATAAGGATCCTGAGGCAGCAGCGGCAAGGTTTCCCGCAGCTGTTGCAGGCCTTCGGTCAAGCGTTGCAGATCAACCTTTGGATCGCCGGCCAGGGTGATGTTCAGGTCGGCATGGCGGCCTTCGTTGATCAGCTTCAGGCCGATACTCGCCTGCTGCACCTGACCGGCCTGACGTACCTTGGCGTGGTTGAAGCGCACGAAGGCCGACGATTCGGCGGCGTAGCTGAGGGTGAACTGTTCGGGCTCGCGGAGTGCTTCACGCAGGCTGTTGACCAGCGCCTTGAACGACGCGGACGAACTGTTTGAAGGATTCATCAGGCGTCTCCTCCGAATACATCGACATTGCTGAACACGCAGGCCGGTGACGCGTGGCCGACGCGGATCACCTGGTTCGGTTCACCCTTGCCGCAGTTCGGTGTGCCGAGGACCTTGAGGGTACCGGCATCGCCGACGGCGCTGAGGCTCTTCCAGAACTGTGCGGAGATGCCCCTGTAATTGGGATTCTTCACCACGCCCTTGAGTTCGCCGTTTTCAATCAGTTGGCCCCACTCGCAGCCGAACTGGAATTTGTTGCGGGCATCGTCGATCGACCAGGAACGGTTGGTCGACATCAGCACGCCGTGTTCGATACCGCCGATCAGCTGTTCGATGGACTGGTCGCCCGGCTCGATGTTGAGGTTGGCCATGCGGTCGATCGGCGGACGGTTCCAGCCGCAGGCACGGCTGTTGGCGACGCCGTCCATGCCGGCACGGAATTGCGAAAGCGCACCGCCCAGCGGCCGCAGCAACAAGCCTTCGCGGATCAGGAACTGTTTGCTGGCGGGCGTGCCGTCGTCGTCATGGCCGTAGCTGGCGAGTTCCTCGGGGATGCTCGGGTCGAAGGTCACGTTGAGCAGGCCGGAACCGTATTGCAGGCGGCCGAAATCTTCAGCTTTGACGAAACTGGTGCCGGCGTAATTGCGCTCGTCACCGAGAATGCGGTCCAGCTCCAGCGGGTGACCGATGGACTCGTGGATTTGCAGCATCATCTGGTCGGGCATCAGCAGCAGGTCGCGCTTGCCTTGCGGGGTGTTTGGCGCCAGCAGCAATTGCAGGGCCTGATCGGCCACCTGGGCACCGGCACCGATCAGCCCGCAGCGGCTGATGACATCCGCCGCGCCTTGCTGGCCGAAGTTCTCGCGGCCCAGGCTGCGGGTCTGGCTGTCGTTGCCGTCGTAGGCCGTGACATCCAGGCCGGGGTACACAAAGCGTTGGGCCTGGCGCAGTTCGGCACCGGCGCTGTTGAGGTAAATCTGCTCGACATGGGTGATGCCCAGGCTGACCTGCCAGTTCACCAGCCGCTCGTCTTTCGGTACGGCGGCGGATTCGGCGCCGAGTAATGCGTAGCAGTCGCTCAGGGACGGGAAGGCCTGGTCGAGGTTGGGCGAAAAGTAATCGGCGCGGTCGCTGGAAACAGCCTGCTCACGCAGGTCCAGCAAGGCGTGGGGCTTGAGTCGACGGGCCTGGAGTTCGGCGCGTTCGAGGGCTGCTTGCAGGCCGTGTTGCGACAAATCGTTGGTTGCGGCATAGGCCTCGACGCCATTGACCCGCACGGTCAGCATCGCCCCTTCGTCACGGCTCAGGCTTGGCGGTTCGGCGACGTTCTTGCGCACCGACAGGTACTGCCCGGATTCGCGCACATAACGCAGGGAAAAGAATTCGGCACCCGTGCGCAAGGCGGCGAAGCGCTGCTTGAGCTGGGGGTAGAAATCGAACATTCGTGGACCTCCTGGGTATGGAGTGGCGGCGCAGCGGTGTTGCGAGGGGAAGAGGTGAAACGTTTGCGTGGCGCTAGATTAGGCCTGCGAGGGGGGTGGGATCAAGGATAGAGCAGTGTGGGAGGGGATTGTTGTGTTGTTCTTCAGGGCCTCTTCGCGAGCAAGCCCGCTCCCACAAGGTCATGCGCCAATCTTGAAATCGCGCATATCCTGTGGGAGCGGGCTTGCCCGCGATTGGCCGCTACGCGGTGTTATGCGGTCTGAGTCACTTCCCGCACCGGCTTGCCCTTCACCGGCGCTCCGCCCGCCACATAGTAAGTGGCTTTGCTGCGCGGCAACGGCTTGCGGCCACGGATCTTGTCGGCGATTTTCTCGGCCATCATGATCGTCGGCGCGTTGAGGTTGCCGGTGGTGATGATCGGCATGATCGAGGCATCGACCACACGCAGGCCCTGCATGCCATGCACGCGACCCTGGCCATCGACCACGGCCATCTCGTCGGTGCCCATCTTGCACGAGCAGGACGGGTGGAACGCGGTTTCGGCGTGTTCGCGGATGAACTTGTCCAGTTGCTCGTCGGTTTGCACCTCGATGCCCGGGCTGATCTCGCGACCACGGAAGGCGTCCAGTGCAGGTTGCTGCATGATTTCACGGGTCAGGCGGATGCCGTCGCGGAACTCCTGCCAGTCCTGCTCGGTGGCCATGTAGTTGAACAGGATGCTCGGGTGCTGGCGCGGGTCCTTGGACTTGACCTGGATGCGACCACGGCTAGGCGAACGCATGGAGCCCATGTGCGCCTGGAAGCCGTGCTCTTTCACACCATTGCTGCCGTTGTAGTTAATCGCCACCGGCAGGAAGTGGTACTGGATGTTCGGCCATTCGAATTCCGGACGGGTACGGATGAAACCGCCGGCTTCGAACTGGTTGCTGGCGCCGATGCCGGTGCCGTTGAACAGCCACTCGGCACCGATGGCCGGCTGGTTGTGCAAGAGCAGCGACGGGTACAGCGAGACCGGTTGAGTGCAAGCGTATTGCAGGTACAACTCAAGGTGGTCCTGCAGGTTTTCACCAACGCCCGGCAGGTCGTGGACCACCGGAATGTCGAGGCTTTGCAGCAGTTTCGCCGGGCCGACACCGGAGCGTTGCAGGATCTGCGGCGAAGCGATGGCGCCGGAGCACAGCAACACTTCCTTGCGGGCCTTGACCTCGACACGCTCTTCAGCCGCGCCGACCAGGTAACGCACGCCAACCGCACGCTTGCCTTCGAACAGGATCTTGTCGGTCAGGGCGTGGGTGACGATGGTCAGGGTCGAACGCTTCTTGGCAGTGTCCAGGTAGCCGCGAGCGGTGCTGGAACGACGGCCTTTAGGCGTCACGGTGCGGTCCATCGGGCCGAAGCCTTCCTGCTGGTAGCCGTTCAAGTCTTCGGTACGCGGGTAACCGGCCTGCACGCCTGCTTCAACCATGGCGTGGAACAGCGGGTTGTTGCCGGCTTTGGGCGTGGTCACGCTGACCGGGCCTTCGCCACCGTGGTAGTCGTTCGGGCCGATGTCCCTGGTTTCCGCTTTTCTAAAATAGGGCAGGCAGTCCAGGTACGACCAGTCCTCAAGGCCTGGCAATTTTGCCCAGCCGTCGTAGTCCATGGCGTTGCCGCGGATGTAGCACATGCCGTTGATCAGCGAAGAACCGCCCAGGCCCTTGCCGCGACCGCACTCCATGCGGCGACCGTCCATGTGCGGCTCCGGATCGGTTTCGTAGGCCCAGTTGTAGCGACGGCCTTGCAGCGGGAACGCCAAAGCGGCCGGCATCTGCGTACGGAAGTCCAAACGGTAGTCCGGGCCGCCCGCTTCGAGCAGCAGGACAGTGACGCCTGCGTCTTCGGTCAGACGGGTCGCCAGGGTGTTACCGGCGGAGCCGGCACCGATGATGATGTAATCGAATTCTTGGGACATTGAATGCACCCTCTTTGATAGTGGTCAGTTCGGGCCTAGGCGAGTGCTGCGCACTCGATTCGCTGGCAAGCCAGCTCCCACAAGGATTGGGGGCTGCCACAGATTTGGCGGACGACGCCGAACCTGTGGGAGCGGGCTTGCCCGCGAAGAGGCCCTCGCAGGCAATACAAAACTCGGTTCTTAGAACACCGAGGCGTAATCGCCCAGCTCGACCTGTACCGATTTGATGCGGGTGAAGTTGTTCAGCGAGCTGATGCCGTTCTCGCGACCAACACCCGACTGCTTGTAGCCGCCAACCGGCATCTTCGCGTCGGACTCGCCCCAGGCGTTGATCCAGCAGATACCGGCTTCCAGCTGATGAATCACGCGGTGCGCGCGGTTCAGGTCCTTGGTGACGATACCGGCGGCGAGGCCGAAGTCGGTGTCGTTGGCGCGGCGGATCACTTCTTCTTCGGTTTCGTAGGTGAGGATCGCCATCACCGGGCCAAAGATTTCTTCACGCACGATGGTCATGTCGTCGGTGCAGTCGGTGAACACGGTCGGGGCCACGAAGGCGCCTTTGGCGAATTCGCCATCGGTCAGACGCTCACCGCCGCACAGTACGCGGGCGCCTTCTTCCTTGCCCTTGGCGATGTAACCCAGCACGTTTTCCATGTGGGCGAAGCTGACCAGCGGACCGAAGTTGGTGTTTTCGTCTTGCGGGTTGCCGATACGGATGCGTGCAACGCGCTCGACGATCTTGGCTTCGAAGGCCGCTTTCAGGTGAGCTGGCACGAATACGCGAGTGCCGTTGGTGCAGACCTGGCCGGAGCTGTAGAAGTTGGCCATCATCGCGGTGTCGGCGGCGCGATCGAGGTCGGCGTCGTCGCAGATGATCAGCGGGGACTTGCCGCCCAGTTCCATGGTCACGTCTTTGAGCGAGGAAGCCGAAGCGCTGGCCATGACTTTCTTGCCGGTGTCGGTACCGCCGGTGAACGAGACTTTCTCGATGCGCGGGTGCTCGGTCAGCCAGGTGCCGACTTCGCGGCCGCTGCCGGTCAGGACGTTGAACACGCCGTCAGGCAGGCCGGCTTCGGTGTAGATCTCGGCCAGTTTCAGGGTGGTCAGCGAGGTGACTTCGCTTGGCTTGAAGATCATCGCGTTACCGGCGGCCAGGGCCGGTGCGGATTTCCACAGGGCGATCTGGATCGGGTAGTTCCACGCGCCGATACCGGCCACGATGCCCAGCGGCTCGCGACGGGTGTAGACGAACGAGGTGGTGCGCAGCGGAATCTGCTCGCCTTCGATGGCAGGTACCAGGCCTGCGTAGTATTCCAGCACGTCAGCGCCGGTGACGATGTCGACGTATTTGGTTTCGGAGAATGCTTTACCGGTGTCCAGGGTTTCCAGGGCAGCCAGTTCATCGTTGCGCTCGCGCAGGATTTCCACGGCGCGACGCAGGATGCGCGAACGCTCCATGGCGGTCATCGCCGCCCAGATCTTCTGGCCCTTTTCGGCGCTGACCACCGCGCGCTCGACGTCTTCCTTGGTCGCACGTTGTACTTTTGCGAGGACTTCACCGTTAGCCGGGTTGATGGCTTCGAAAGTAGCGTCGCTGCTGGCGTCGCTGTAAGCGCCATCGATGTAGAGTTTTTGCAGTTCGAAACGGGCCATAAAGTCCTCGCAAGAGCATTAAGTGATTGGCGCGGTTCAGGGGTTGAGCGTTTATGTGTGCTCTAACTCACCCGCTTGGCCAGTTGGGTATCCATGTATTCGTACGCAATCTGTTGCGCCTGCCCGGTGTCGAAAGCATCTCCCGACAGCGCGCCGCGCAACCACAAGCCGTCGATCAACGCTGCCAGGCCACGGGCGGCGCTGCGCGCATCATTGAGCGGCAGCACACGGCGGAACTGGCAGCACAGGTTGGAATACAGACGGTGATCGTTGATCCGCTGCAACCTGTGCAAAGACGGCTGGTGCATGCTGGTGGCCCAGAAGGCCAGCCAGGTTTTCATTGCCGGGCCATTGACCTGGCTGGCGTCGAAGTTGCCTTCGATGATCACCTGCAGATGCGCCCGCGGGCTGTCATCTGTCAGCGCCAATCGGCGCGCGGTGACGTTCTCGCTCAGGACGGTCATCAGGTACCCCATGGTGGCGGCGATCAGGCCATTCTTGTCCTGAAAGTAGTGACTGATGATGCCATTCGAGACACCGGCCAAACGGGCGATCAGCGCAATGCTGGCGTCCCCCATTCCGACCTGATCGACGGCCAGCAAAGTGGCTTCGATCAATTGCTGGCGGCGGATGGGTTGCATACCGACCTTGGGCATCTTGCACATCTCCTTAGGCCTTGCGGCAGACGTCAGACGGCTACCGGCTTGAGGGCCAGTCTATTTTGTTTTGATTGAACGTTCAATCAACAAAGAATAAGATCTGCGACAAATCGTCGCTGCTTACAGATTTTTCCTACGTGTAAATGGCGGCAAACCGACATCCGAAACGGCTCGAAGCCTATACGCCACGGCGTCTCATGGGCTTCGGGCTTTTTTCGGGCTGTCTTTATATCACCCGCCGGTCGGCTGCCCACTAACCGATTGGTCGGGTAACCCGTTTGTCTTGCGTTCTTCTCTCGCACTGCCCGGAGCATCTGTGCCATGAGTTCTGCCTCGCTAATAAAGACCCCACCCGAGAAGGTGACGGTCAACGGTTGGGTGTTCTACACCTCTACCGCGTTGATTCTGTTGTTGACCGCCATTCTGATCATCGCCCCGCAAGAGGCCGGCAGAATGCTGGGTACGGCGCAAGCCTGGTTGTCCCGCAGCTTCGGCTGGTACTACATGGTGGTGATTGCCGCCTACCTGATTTTTGTCGTCGGCCTGGCGTTTTCGTCCTACGGCAAACTCAAGCTCGGCAGCAAGGATGACACCCCGGACTTCAGCTATGGTGCCTGGGCGGGGATGCTGTTCTCCTCGGGTATCGGTATTTCGCTGCTGTACTTCGGTGCTTCCGAGCCGCTGGACCACTACTTCAACCCGCCGGAAGGCGTGGCCGGCAGCAACCTTGCCGCCCGTCAGGCGGTGCAGCTGACCTTCCTGCACTGGGGCCTGCATGGCTGGGCGATCTACGCATTGGTCGGCCTGGCCGTGGCGTACTTTGCCTACCGGCATAACCAGCCGCTGGCGTTGCGCTCGGCGTTGTACCCGCTGGCGGGTGAGCGTTGGGTCAAGGGCGCGGCCGGGCATGCGGTGGACGGCTTCGGCATGTTCGTGACCCTGCTGGGTCTGGTGACCAACCTGGGGATTGGCTCGCTGCAAGTGTCGTCCGGGCTGGAAAACCTGTTCGGCATGGAGCACAGCAACACCAACCTGCTGATCGTGATCATCGTGATGAGCACCGTGGCGACCATCGCTGCCGTGTCGGGCGTGGAAAACGGCATCCGTCGTCTGTCCAACCTGAACATCGTGCTGTTCAGCGGCCTGCTGATTTTCGTCCTGTTGTTCGGCCCGACCCTGCACCTGCTCAACGGCTTCGTGCAGAACGTCGGCGACTACCTGAACGGCGTGGTGCTGAAGACTTTCGACCTGTATGTGTACGAAGGCGACAGTGAGAAGTCCGACCGCTGGCTGGGCCTGTGGACCCTGTTCTACTGGGCCTGGTGGATTTCCTGGGCGCCATTCGTGGGCATGTTCATCGCGCGTATTTCCCGTGGTCGCACCGTGCGTGAGCTGGTCGCTGGCGTGCTGCTGATTCCGCTGGGCTTTACCCTGGCGTGGCTGTCGATCTTCGGTAACTCGGCCCTGGACCTGGTGATGAACCATGGGGCGGTAGAACTCGGCAAGACCGCGCTGGAACAGCCATCCATGGCGATCTACCAGTTGCTTGAGCATTACCCGGCGTCGAAAGTGGTGATCGGCGTGTCGATCTTTGTCGGTTTCGTGCTGTTCCTGACCCCGGCGGACTCCGGCGCGGTGATGATGGCCAACCTGTCCTGCAAAGGCGGCACCGTTGATGAAGACGCGCCGCACTGGCTGCGGATCTTCTGGTCGGCGGTGATCACCCTGGTGACCATCGGCCTGCTGTTCGCCGGCAACTTCGAAGCCATGCAAACCATGGTGGTACTGGCCGGCCTGCCGTTCTCGGTGGTGCTGGTGTTCTTCATGTTCGGCTTGCACAAGGCCATGCGCCAGGACGTACAGATCGAACAGGAGCAAGCGGAACTGGCGGCACGCGGTCGCCGTGGTTTCACTGAGCGTTTGACCCAGTTGGACCTGCAACCGAGCCAGTCGGTGGTCCAGCGCTTCATGGACAAGCATGTGACGCCAGCGCTGAACGATGCGGCTGTGCAGTTGCGTACCCAAGGGCTGGAAGTGCAGACGCTGCTGGGCAAGTCCAAGCGTTGCATGGGCCTGCGGATCGAGATGGAAGAGGGCAACCCGTTTGTCTACGAAGTGAGCCTGGACGGCTACCTGGCCACGCCAACCGAATCGGCTCAGTCCGATGAGGCGCGCCAGCGTTACTACCGTGCCGAGGTGTACCTGCACAACGGCAGCCAGGACTACGACTTGATGGGGTTCACCCAGGATCAGATCACCCGTGACGTGCTCGATCAGTTTGAAAGCCATCGGCAGCTCCTTGGCCGGGTTTACAGCTAAGTAGTGAACTGATGCGGTGTTTCTGTCTGAAGCACCGCGTCGCATTCTTCGCGAGCAAGCCCGCTCCCACATTGGATTTGTGAACACCGCAGATCCAATGTGGGAGCGGGCTTGCTCGCGAAGGGGCAATCAGCCGCAAAGCTGAATGTCCCGATACCCCACAAACAAAAACGCCGCGATACTCTCGCGGCGTTTTTGCATCTGTTGCCTTACCCCAGGTTCTTGCCGAGCAGTGCGTGATACAGCTCGCTGTCGCCGAGAATCCCCACCACATGGTTGTTATCGTGCAGCACCAGTTTGTTGCCGGTCTGATAACGAATCTGCAGCGCGTCGCGCATGCCGATGTTGGAGTCCACCAGCGTCGGCTTGCGTTCCAGGCCTTCGACGGCTTGCCCCGGCATCCAGTTCTGCAGGTCCATGCTCGAGCCGTTCTTGCGTGCGCCCTTGATGGTGTTGCCTTCAGCCAGGTCCAGCCACGAATCGCCACCCGGATCGAGGCATACCGAACCGTTGATGCGTTTGCAGTTGTCCAGGGTGCGCATCAGGCTGCGACCGCACAGTACGTTCAGCGGGTTGGTGTGGGCCACGAAGGTCCGCACGTAGTCGTCCGCAGGGTTGAGGACGATTTCTTCCGGTTTGCTGTACTGGATGATCCGGCCGTCTTTCATGATCGCGATACGGCTGCCGAGCTTCAGGGCTTCGTCGAGGTCGTGGCTCACGAACACGATGGTCTTGTGCAGCTTGCGTTGCAGTTCCAGCAGTTCGTCTTGCAGGCCTTGGCGGATCAGCGGATCGAGTGCCGAGAACGGTTCGTCCATCAGCAGGATGTCGGCGTCCATCGCCAGTGCACGGGCCAGGCCAACACGTTGTTGCATACCACCGGACAGCTCGTTGGGTTTCTTGTTGCGCCACTGGGTCAGGCCCACCAGCTCGAGCTTGTCGTCCACCAGCTTGCGGCGTTCCTTCTCGGGACGACCCTGCATTTCCAGGCCGAAACTGATGTTCTCGCGAACGGTCAGCCAGGGCATCAGGGCGAACTTCTGGAACACCATCGCAATGCGCTTGGTGCGCATCATTTTCAGCTCGGCGGCGGAGCAGGACGCAATGTTGATCTGCTTGCCTTCGTGTTCGACGAACAGTTTGCCGCGGCTGACGGTGTTGAGGCCGTTGATGCAGCGCAGCAGGCTGGATTTGCCGGAGCCGGACAGGCCCATCAGCACGCAGATTTCACCTTTTTCGATGTCCAGGCTGGCCTTTTCGACGCCAACGATCTGCCCGGTCTTTTTCAGGATCTCGCTGCGGGTCAAGCCTTGATCGAGAAGTTTCAGTGCCTCGCGTGGATCTTTGGTGAAGATCACGTCGACGTCTTCGAAGCGAATTATGCTCATGCGTCACCCCCTACTTTGGCTTCGGGTTGTTTGCAGATACGGTCGAGCATGATCGCCAGCAGTACGATCGCCAGGCCCGCTTCGAAGCCCAGGGCGATATCAGCGGTATTCAGTGCGTTGACCACCGGTTTACCCAGTCCGTCGGCGCCTACCAGTGCCGCGATCACCACCATCGATAACGACAGCATGATGCACTGGGTGATGCCGGCCGCGATGCTCGGCATGGCGTGAGGCAGTTCGATCCGCGTCAGCAGTTGGCGACGCGAGCAGCCAAAGGCCTTGCCGGCGTCCATCAATTCTTCCGGGACATCGCGGATACCCAGGTAGGTCAGGCGGATGGGCGCGGCAATCGCGAACACCACCGTGGAGATCAGGCCCGGGACCACACCCAGCCCGAAGAGGGTCAGGGTAGGAATGAGGTAAACGAAGGTCGGTACGGTCTGCATCAGATCGAGTACCGGACGCATTAAAGTGTAGAACATCGGCTTGTGCGCCGCGACGATACCCAGCGGTACGCCGATGACCACGCAGACCAGGGTCGCGAACATCACCTGGGCGAGGGTTTCCATGGTTTCCTGCCAGTACCCCAGGTTGAGGATCAGCAGGAAGGAGGCGACCACGAACGCGGTGAGGCCCCATTTGCGTTGAATGAAGTGCGCGAGCAAAGCGATGAGGCCGATCAACACCAGCGGGTTGAACCAGGTCAGCGCAAACGTCACGCCGTGGATCATCGTTTCCAGTGTCACGGCGATTGCGTCGAAGGTGCTGGCGCCGTGTTGCGTCAACCATTCAACGAAGCCCGCGATGTACTGGCCTAAGGGGATTTTCTGATCAATCAGCATGGTAGTGAACGTCCGCATGCAAGGAAATAAACAGCCCGGGCGGGCGAACCCGCCCGGCATAAGCGATTACTTGGCGAGCTTGGCTTTCACGGCCTCCAGGCCTGGTTTACCGTCAATGGTGGTCACGCCAGCGAGCCAGGTATCGAGCACCTGTGGATTGTTTTTCAGCCAGGCCTTGGCGGCCGCGTCAGGCTTCATCTTGTCGTCCAGGATGTTGCCCATCAGCGAGCTTTCCATGTCGACGGTGAACTCCAGGTTCTTCAGCAACTGGCCGACGTTGCTGCACTCCTGCGTGTAACCCTTGCGGGTGTTGGTCGCCACGGTGGCGGCACCGAAATCCGGGCCGAAGAAGTCATCACCACCGGTCAAGTACTGGATCTTGAAGCGCTTGTTCATCGGGTGCGGCGCCCAGCCGAGGAAGACCACGGCGGTGTCGCGTTTCTGCGCACGGTCGACCTGCGACAGCATGCCGGCTTCGCTGGACTCGACGACCTTGAAGCCCGCGTCCTTGAGGCCGAAGGCGTTCTTGTCGATCATCGTCTGGATCAGGCGGTTGCCGTCGTTGCCCGGCTCGATGCCGTAGATCTTGCCGTCGAGTTCTTTCTTGAACTTGGCGATGTCGGCGAAGTCATGCAGCCCTTTGTCGTACAGCGCCTGGGGAACGGCGAGGGTGTACTTGGCGCCCTTGAGGTTGGTGCGCACGATATCCACGGTACCGGCATCGCGATAGGCCTTGATGTCGTTTTCCATGGTCGGCATCCAGTTACCCAGGAACACGTCCATGTTCTTGCCGTCGGCCAGGGACTTGTAGGTCACGGGCACGGAAATCATGGTGGTCTTGGTCTTGTAGCCGAGGGCATCGAGCACGACGCTGGTGGTCGCGGTTGTCGCGGTGATGTCGGTCCAGCCGACATCGGAGAAGTTTACGGTACTGCACTGCGCCGGTTCTGCGGCTTGCGCCAGAACCGGCAGACTAAGCATGGCGGCCAACAACAACGACGGGGAACCTTTCATGGATGGACTCCTTGGTGTTTTTTTTGGCAGTGTTCCGACTGGACCACCGCACTTATAGGTTGCGGTTGGATGGCGTTCTGGAGACAGCTCTACCACGGCGCCTTGCAATCGAGTCGATATGATCATGTACCAGTGAAAATCTGACGCCTACAGGGTGCGTCGTATCCAGTACAGGGATGGTCGCATCCAGTGTCGGTGACGTCGTTTACAGATTTTTTCAGCCCATTTTCTCGCTCTGAACCGCAAAAAAACGGCGAAAACACGGCGTAAAAGACACGCGGCGCTGGTGGGCATGAGTGCGTCGGTTAGAGACGTCGAACAACACGATAAAAGCTTGATGATGCGGTCATCTCGGCGGATTGCAGCTTGAGCGTAGCAGCTCCGTCACCGTGCGTTTTTGCGTGCGCAGTGGGCCCATCCAGGAGTTCGGCAGTAATGGCTATCAGTGTTTTCGACCTGTTCAAAATCGGCATCGGTCCTTCCAGTTCGCACACCGTGGGGCCCATGCGGGCGGCCGCGTTGTTCGTGCAGGGCTTGCGCGAGCGCGGATTGCTGGAACGGGTGCAGCGTGTCGAAGTCCGGCTGTTCGGCTCGTTGTCGGCCACCGGCATCGGTCACGGTAGTGACAACGCGGTGATCATGGGCCTGATGGGCGAGTGGCCGGACGCGATCGATCCGTCGCAAATCGGCATCCGCATCCAGGCCCTGCGCGAAACCCACACGCTGTTGCTCGATGGTCGACTGTCGGTACCGTTCATCTGGGCCAGGGACATGCGCCTGATCGACGAAAACCTGCCGTATCACCCCAACGCCATGACCCTGATTGTCGAAGACGACCATGGCGAGTTTCATCGCGATACCTATTATTCGGTCGGCGGCGGTTTTGTCGTCGATCAGGCACAAGCCTCCAGCGGCGTGGTGGACCTGGATCGCACCGTGCTGCCCTATGATTTTTCCAGCGCCGTCGAGTTGCTGGCGCTGTGCAAGCGCCACAACCTGAGCGTTGCGCAATTGATGATGGCCAACGAGAAAGTCTGGCGCAGCGAAGAGGAAATCCGCAGCGGCCTGATGAAACTCTGGCGCGCCATGCAGGATTGCGTCGAACAAGGCCTGAAGCACGAAGGCATCCTGCCCGGCGGGCTGAACGTGCGCCGTCGTGCGGCCAAGCTGCATCGCAGCTTGCAGGAATTGAACAAACCCAACGTGATCGGCTCGACCTTGAGCGCCATGGAATGGGTCAACCTGTTCGCCCTGGCGGTCAACGAAGAAAACGCCGCCGGCGGGCGCATGGTCACGGCACCGACCAACGGCGCGGCGGGGATCATTCCGGCGGTGTTGCATTACTTCATGAAGTTCAGCGAAGCGGTGACCGACGCCAATGTCGTCGACTACTTCCTCGCTGCGGCGGCGGTGGGAATCCTGTGCAAGAAGAACGCCTCGATCTCTGGCGCTGAAGTCGGTTGCCAGGGTGAAGTCGGTTCGGCCTGCGCCATGGCGGCAGCCGGGCTGGCGGAAATTCTTGGCGCCACGCCAGAGCAGCTGTGCAACGCGGCGGAAATCGGTCTGGAGCACAACCTCGGCCTGACCTGCGACCCGGTGGGTGGTCTGGTCCAGGTGCCGTGCATCGAACGCAATGCGATTGCGGCGGTGAAAGCGATCAATGCGGCGCAGATGGCGTTGCGCGGCGATGGCCAGCACTTTATCTCGCTGGATCGGGTGATCCGCACCATGCGCGATACCGGTGCCGACATGCATGACAAATATAAGGAGACATCGCGGGGTGGGTTGGCGGTCAGCGCTGTCGAGTGCTGAGATCGAGTTGGTCCCTTCGCGAGCAGGCTCGCTCCCACAGTTGATATGTATGCCAATGTGGGAGCGAGCCTGCTCGCGAAGGCGGCAGACCAGTCAAAACTGCGCACCAAGTGAACACCGGCTCGAAACCGCGCCGCCTTTTAGTGCGTCGCTCATAGATAAATCGCCTTGCCTCCGGTCGGAGTCATTCAAGGCTTCGACCATTCGTCACCCGTGCCTGCGGTGACACTCTTTTCCAGCCGCTCGTAGCCCTGTTCCCACAAGTGCTACCGAATTGCTCACAGCTCGTGGGCCGGGGCGCTTGCCAGCCCTGATGGCCATTTAAATCCCCACTCCCTGCGCGTCATATATAGACACATTCCGACGTCGTTTTTAGGAGTTATTGAACGCGCATTCAAATTTAGGCATGGCAATTGCTCTGTCATTACAAAGCCCGTCTCCCACGCGAGAACGATGGCAATAAAAAGAGCCTCCGCCTGAGGCCATCACCCGCTTTGTGTGAGGAGATACCGCGATGACGACGTTCAACTCCGGGGCCCAACCCCAGAACCGTGCGCCTCAATCCATCGGCTTTCTGCTGCTGGACAATTTCACGCTGATTTCTCTGGCCTCCGCAGTGGAACCCCTGCGCATGGCCAACCAATTGTCCGGTCGCGAGCTGTATCGCTGGACCACCCTCACAGTCGATGGCGGTCAGGTCTGGGCCAGTGACGGTTTGCAGATCACCCCCGACGCCTCGATGCACAAAGCCCCGCCAATGGACACTGTCATCGTCTGCGGCGGTATCGGTATTCAGCGCACTGTTACCCGGGAACACGTTTCGTGGCTGCAGAGCCAGGCTCGCCAGTCCCGCCGCCTCGGTGCGGTGTGCACCGGCAGCTGGGCCCTGGCCTGCGCCGGCCTGCTCGACGGCTTCGATTGCAGCGTGCACTGGGAATGCCTGGCGGCGATGCAGGAAGCCTTCCCGCGGGTAGCGATGAGCACCCGCCTGTTCACCCTCGACCGTAACCGTTTCACCAGCTCGGGCGGCACCGCGCCGCTGGACATGATGCTGCACCTGATCAGTCGCGATCACGGCCGTGAACTGTCGGCGGCCATTTCGGAAATGTTCGTCTACGAGCGCATCCGCAACGAACAGGATCACCAGCGTGTGCCGCTCAAGCACATGCTCGGCACCAACCAGCCAAAATTGCAGGAAATCGTTGCGCTGATGGAAGCCAACCTCGAGGAGCCGATCGACCTCGACGAACTGGCGGTGTATGTCGCGGTGTCCCGTCGACAGCTTGAGCGACTGTTCCAGAAGTACCTGCACTGCTCGCCGTCGCGTTACTACCTCAAGCTGCGCCTGATCCGCGCGCGGCAACTGCTCAAGCAAACGCCGATGTCGATCATCGAAGTGGCGTCGGTCTGCGGTTTCGTGTCCACGCCGCACTTCTCCAAGTGCTACCGCGAGTACTTTGGCATTCCGCCGCGTGATGAGCGCGTTGGCTCCAACACTACCCAACAAGTGGCGATGATGCCGCTGCCGCAAGCGCTGGTGCTGTCGCCGCTGTCCGGGCCGTTGTCGGCGCTGAGCCAGGCGCGTAACGAGTCGACGTTTGCCAGCGTAAGGCTCTAGACCGAGGCGTTTTCATCGCGAGCAGGCTCGCTCCCACAGTTGACCGAGTTCCAGCAGAGGAATGCGGTCGAATGTGGGAGCGAGCCTGCTCGCGAATGGATTTATCGGCCTGTGTGGCTTTGCTGATACTCCGCCAGCGCCGGCAACAACTGCTTGTCGATCGCCTGGCGCACCGCCGGCAGGATGGTCGCGCTGCTGGTGTACATCTGCTTGACCATGGTCCGCAGGGTCATCGCCCGTACATCGTTCAAACCCCGTACCGCACACTCGCAGGCTTGCTCTGCGGTGGCGCCGGTGGGCACTTCGAAACCCAATGACTTGAGCTGGCCCAACAGGTCTTCCTGGTCTATCAAATCGGCGTGCATCATGACGCAATCCTTCTTCAGGGAACGGTGTCGTGGTTCGATTCTGGTGGGGGTACCGGGTGTCGGCAAGGGCGATTTGTCGCAATGGCTCAATTGGTTATGAGCATGTCGTTTTCGGCTAACCTGGCCCGCAGGGGAGTAGGCACACTGGACTCAGCTCGCTTCACGAAGGTTTGGTCACCCTCGCATGGCAGCTCCTCAACAGTACCCTCTGCCTCGATCCTGTCACGGCTTGGTCGGGGCTTTTTTTGCCTGTGAATCAGTGGGCTTTGTGTTGATTGATGTACCGCCTTCGCGAGCAAGCCCGCTCCCACATTGGTTCTGTGAACGACATAGATCAAATGTGGGAGCGGGCTTGCTCGCGAAGAAAGATGACGCGGTCTAGCGCTGCAACACCAGGATCCGTGACAACAGCTCATCCCGGTCGACATAGCAGCCCTGGAAATGCCGTGCCCCGGTGGCAGGGTCGAAGGCGTTGCGGGCATGCAGGGTGCGGCGGTTGTCGAAGCACCACAGCTCGCCGGGATTGAGCCGCTGCATCAACCTGAATCGAGGCTCGCGGGTCATTGCGATAAAGCGCCGGTAGGCCTCATACAGCCTGGGCATCTGCTCTACCGAGGCATCGAACGGCCCGCGCAGAAAGTTCGCCATGCGGATTTCCGATACCTGCCCCAGGGCATCCAGGGCAATGATCGGCGCGAGACAGCGGTAGTCGCTGTGACGGTCCTTGTTGCGAAACTCCACGGGGATTTCGCAAAGGCTTTTGAAGGATTCAGGGTGTTCCCGGCGCAAGGCGTCGGCAATGGCAAAACCATCGACAAAAATGCTCTCGCCACCCTCGGCGTCATTGACCAGGCAATGCAGGAATTGCAGCCCCGGTTGCAACTCCCGGGTCGGCAAGTCGCTGTGCAGCGGCAGGTTGAAGGCGGTGTAGGCGTTGCTGTCGGCGTCGGCCTTGGATTGCACGTTGAACAGCACGCCGAAATTGCTCTCGCGGATGAAGGAAATCCGTTGGGCGATGAGCTTCAGGGAACCGGGTTCGGTGGGCACGCCACGGACCTGGGTCAATCCGACATCCCGCACCGCCAACAACCATTGCAGCAAGGCGTCGGAGTCGTTCATCAGCGCTTGATACTCGAACACCGGCAACTGCAAATCGCTGTGCCAGAGCCTGGCTACAGGCTTGCGCTGCTGGCGCTCGGCGCGGGATTCATCGTCATAGGCGTGGGCGCGCAGCCAGCCTGGGTCGAAGCGGCTGCGGTGGCCGTCCTGCCAGGCAACCGCCAGGCAGCCATCGTTGTCGATACTGGCGTTCTCGGGCATCAGATCCTGAGTCACATCGACGATTTCCAGCACTTGCTCGCGGGTCACCGTGTAGACGCACTGCGGGCACGGGCAATTGTCCCGTAGCCATTGATGGTGGAAAGGGCTGACGCGATCGTCGGCCCACTTCACCAGAACACGGTCCGCCAGGGTCTGCACGCCAGTCAGCGCGCTGATCAACGGATAGGTACGAAAGTCGGCAAATGCAGCGGCGGTGTTCATGGCGATCTCCTTGTTATTTTTTTGGGGGTAATGCGATCACTCGGCCAATGTACGCAGGTGCTGGCAGGTCCGCCTGTTCGGCGACGATGGCTTGCAGCCGGCTCAGGGACTGCTCGCTGAACGGTGCCGAACGCGGCCCGGCGAGATCCACGTGCAGCAGCATCTGTTCGTTGCCTGCAAGTTCCTGGGCGTCACCGACCAGATGCAGGCTGTGATAGAGGTGCACGCGCTTGCTGTCGTGGGCAATGATTTGGGTATGCACCTCGACTTGGGCGTCGAGCTTCACTTCGTGCAGGTAGTTCAGGTGCAGTTCGAGGGTGAACAGCGAGTTGCCGCTGGCTTCCCGGCTGTTGCTGTCCAGGCCCAGGCGATCCATCAGCGCGTCGGTGGCATAGCTGAAAATCAGCAGGTAGAAGGCGTCGCGCAGGTGGCCGTTGTAGTCGACCCAGTCGGGGATGATGGTGGTCTGGTAGGTGGTGAGGGTGGGCATGATGTTAGTTCCAACATTGATGGTGACTGGACTGCCGCTTTCGCGAGCAGGCTCGCTCCCACAAGGACCGCGCATGACTTGTGGGAGCGAGCTTGCTCGCGAAGGGGCCGGGCCTGCTGACTGATTACTCGCTGAAGGCCATCCCGTGCTTCTCTTTGGTGGTCTTCACCGCCTCCAGCACTGCCAGCAGGCAGTCATCACGATAGCGCTCCAGCGCCGAAATGCTGTGTTTACCCAGTTGATCGCTGGTGCCATCGACCACGTCGTCGATCAGCTTGTCGGTCAGTTCCGGTGCCGGCAGGTAAGTCCAGGGTAACTGCAATGCCGGACCAAACTGCGCCATGAAGTGGCGCATGCCGGCATCGCCACCGGCCAGGGTGTAAGTCAGGAACGTGCCCATGAACGACCAGCGCAAACCGGCGCCGAAGCGGATTGCATCGTCGATTTCGCCGGTGGTCGCCACGCCGTCGTTGACCAGGTGCAGCGCTTCGCGCCACAGCGCTTCGAGCAGGCGGTCGGCGATGAAACCCGGGACTTCCTTGCGCACGTGCAGCGGGCGCATCCCCAGGGACTCATAGACTTTCATCGCCGCTTGCACCGCTTCCGGTGCGGTGTTCTTGCCGCCGACCACTTCCACCAGTGGCAGCAGGTAAACCGGGTTGAACGGGTGACCGACCACGCAGCGTTCCGGGTGTGTGGCGCTTTCGTAAAACTCGCTCGGCAACAGGCCGGAGGTGCTGGAGCCGATCAACGCATTGGGCTTGGCCGCCGCGCTGATTTTGCTGTGCAGGTCCAGTTTCAGTTCCAGCCGTTCCGGGGCGCTTTCCTGGATGAAATCGGCATCGCGCACGCACTCTTCGATGGTCGCGACAAAGCGCAGGCGATCCTGCGATGCACCCGGTGCCAAACCTTGTTTTTCCAGGGCGCCCCAAGCGTTGGCGACACGCTTGCGTAGGGCCGCTTCGGCACCGGGAGCCGGGTCCCAGGCCACTACATCCAGGCCATGGGCGAGGGCGCGGGATACCCAGCCGCTGCCGATGACACCGCTGCCTAACGCTGCGAAGGTTTTGATTTCGGTGATAAAGCTCATGGTGATTTCCTGAATTTGGCTCGGAAAAAACTGTGGGAGCAAGCCTGCTCGCGATGACGTCGGTACATCCGATGCATCATTTGAGGCAGGTAAACCGCTATCGCGAGCAGGCTCGCTCCCACAGGGGGAAAGTTGTTTAGGCTCAACCGCGTTTTGTCAGGCCCATTTTCTTGCGGCCTTCCGCCGGCGTCAGGACGCGGGCACCGAGGCGGCTGAGGATTTCCGTGGCGCGCTCGACCAGTTGGCCGTTGGTCGCCAGCACGCCCTTGTCCAGCCACAGGTTGTCTTCCAGCCCGACCCGCACGTTGCCGCCGAGCAACACCGCTTGTGCTGCCATCGGCATCTGCATGCGACCGATACCGAAGCCGGCCCAGACCGCGTCGGCCGGCAGGTTGTCGACCATGGCTTTCATGGTGGTGGTGTCCGCCGGCGCACCCCAAGGGATGCCCAGGCACAGCTGGAACAACGGGTTGTCGAGCAGGCCTTCCTTGATCATCTGCTTGGCGAACCACAGGTGGCCGGTGTCGAAAATTTCCAGCTCGGCTTTCACGCCCAGCTCCTGGATGCGTTTGGCACCAGCACGCAGTTGCGCCGGGGTGGAGACGTAGATGGTGTCGCCGTCGCCGAAGTTCAGGGTGCCGCAATCCAGGGTGCAGATTTCCGGCAGCAGCTCTTCGACGTGGGCCAGGCGGGTTAGCGGGCCGACCAGATCGGTGTTCGGGCCGAACTCCATCGGGTTCTCGCCAGCGCCGATTTCCAGGTCGCCACCCATGCCGGCGGTGAGGTTGACGATGATGTCCACGTCCGCCTCGCGGATACGCTCCATCACTTCGCGATACAGCGCCACGTCACGGCTGAACTTGCCGGTTTGCGGGTCGCGCACATGGCAGTGAACCACGGTGGCGCCAGCCTTGGCGGCTTCCACGGCGGCGGCCGCGATCTGTTTCGGGGTGACCGGCACGTGTGGGCTCTTGGCGGTCGTGTCGCCAGCACCGGTGAGTGCGCAGGTGATGATGACGTCGTGGTTCATTTGGCGGTTCCTTACAGGCGAGTTTTTGGTTTTGGCCAGGCGTAGTGATCCCGTTCGCAGCCCGTTGGGGCTGCGAGACGGTGGTTCGTTCGGGTTTATTTACTGGTCAGTTGCAGGTTTTCAGCGGCCGGTTTGCCATCGAAGGTGGTCACGCCTTCAAGCCAGCGCTTTTTGTCCTGCGGGTGATCCTTGAGCCATTGCTTGGCCGACTCGAAAGCGTCCTTGTGATCCAGCAGAGGCTGCATCATCCGGCTCTCGTCTTCGGCGGTGAACGTCAGGTTGCTCAGCAGGCGACCGACGTTCGGGCATTGTTCGGCGTAGGTCGGTGCGGTGACGGTCCACACGGTGGCCTTGCCTTCGTTCGGGCCGAGGGCGTCGTCGCTGCCGGTGAGGTAGGTCATTTTCACGTTGACGTTCATCGGGTGCGGCGCCCAGCCGAAGAACACCACGGCTTCGTTGCGACGCACGGCGCGATCCACCGCCGCGAGCATGCCCGCTTCGCTGGACTCGACCAGCTGGAATTTGCCGAGGCCGAACTGGTTCTTGGAGATCATTGCCTTGATCTGGGTGTTGGCGCCCGAGCCAGGCTCGATGCCGTAGATCTTGCCGCCCAGTTCTTTTTCGAACTTGGCGATGTCGGCGAAGGTTTTCAGGCCCTTGTCGGCGAGGTAGGTCGGCACGGCGAGGGTTGCGCGGGCGTCTTGCAGGCTTGGCGCTTCAAGCACCTTGACCTGTTTGGCGTCGACGAACGGGGTGATGGTCTGGGTCATCAGCGGGTTCCAGTAGCCGAGGAACAGGTCCAGACGCTGATCGCGGATCCCGGCGAAGATGATTTGCTGGGAGGCGCTGGTTTGTTTGGTGCTGTAACCGAGGCCATCGAGCAATACCTGGGTCATGGCGCTGGTCGCGATCACGTCGGTCCAGTTCACTACACCCATGCGCACGTTCTGGCACGCGGCGGGTTCGGCGGCCATGACACTGGCGCTCAGCAAAGCGGTACCACTGAGTGCAAGAACACAGCTGCTGATCAGTCGTTTCATCTCGGGTTCCTCGGCAGTTCGTTTATTGTGAGTTCCGGTGTCTGATGCGCCGGTGATGCCAAGTTACGCAGCTAAGCGCCCATGAAAGCGCACTGCGGCGACTGACTCTTGCACTGCAGCGACCTGTGCTCTTGAATGCCGCGAGCAACAGGCGTATCAACGTCCTCACGCTACCGGCAACCGAGTGCGCTCCATGTCCCAGGATTTCTACTTCTTGTTGATGCCGGGTTTCTCGGCCA
Source organism: Pseudomonas sp. 18173 (assembly GCF_050432945.1). Classification (NCBI taxonomy): domain Bacteria; kingdom Pseudomonadati; phylum Pseudomonadota; class Gammaproteobacteria; order Pseudomonadales; family Pseudomonadaceae; genus Pseudomonas; species Pseudomonas sp. 18173. Next base: position 149,143 of record NZ_JBKFTN010000005.1, on the reverse strand, counting down.
TCGGGTTTATCTCGGCCATCGAGCCGTTGCGGGTCGCCAACCGCTTTCGCGGCGAGCTCTATCGCTGGCATGTGCTGAGCGCCGACGGTGGGGCGGTGCTGGCCAGCAACGGCATGTCGGTCAACGCCGATGCGGCGCTGGAACCGTTGAAAAAAGGCGCGACGCTATTGGTGGTCGCCGGGTTCGAACCGCTGAAATTCGCCACCCCGGCGCTGGAGCACTGGCTGCGTCGGTTGGACAACGAAGGCGTGACCCTCGGCGCCATCGACACCGGCAGCTTCATCCTCGCCGAGGCGGGTTTGCTCGACGGCCATCGCCTGACCCTGCACTGGGAAGCCATCGACGCCTTCAAGGAATCCTATCCACAGCTCAGCGTCACCCAGGAGTTGTTCGAGATCGACCGCCGGCGCATCACCTCCGCCGGCGGTACCGCTTCCATTGACCTGATGCTCGACCTGATCGCCCAGGCCCACGGCCCCGAGCTGGCGATCCAGGTCAGCGAACAATTCGTGCTCGGCCGCATCCGCCCGCGCAAAGACCACCAGCGCATGGAGGTCGCCACGCGTTATGGCATCAGCAACAAGAAGCTGGTGCACGTGATCGGCGAGATGGAGCAGCACAGCGAACCGCCGCTGAGTACGCTGGAACTGGCGGAATTGATCAAGGTGACGCGGCGGCAGCTGGAGCGACTGTTTCGGTTGCACCTGAACGACACACCGAGCAATTTCTACCTGCGCTTAAGGCTGGAGAAAGCCCGGCAGTTGCTGCGCCAGACCGACATGAGCGTGCTGGAAGTGAGCATTGCCTGCGGGTTTGAATCGCCGTCGTATTTCACCCGCAGTTATAGGGCGAAATACGAGCGGTGCCCACGAGAGGATCGGCGTACCGCCAAGGCATAACCACCCGCAGAACCCTTGTAGGAGCGAGCTCTGCTCGCGAAAAACGCCTGGGCGACGCGTTCATTCAGGCAACACGCGTAATCGTTAACGTCCATCGCGAGCAGAGCTCGCTCCTACAGGGTTGAAGGTTACTTTTTCAGTAACGCCGAGCAGGCAGCCTTATAAGCCTCATGCTGATATTTGTTCAGCGTCCCCGGCAGTTCGACATTGTGCTTCTTGACCTGCGCATTGATGGCCTGCGGCGACAGCAAGGTCACTTCGCAATTCTCCAGCAACTGGAAAACCCCTTCGATCTTGAACGTGGTCGGCCCACCGGCGAATTCGCCTTTCTTGCTGCGCTTCTTGATCGCGATGCGGTCGATGGAATTCTCACGGATAAACGAAGCGACCTGAGCGGCAAACACTTTGACGTTGGCGGCTTCGTCGTCATCGTCCAGGGCAATTTTCTTGGTGGCGATCGCGACATGGCTCAAGGCCTGACCGTTCAGGGTGGCCACGGCGATGATCGCTTCGCTGCCTTTGATTTCGATGCCGCAGACTTTCATGTTGAATCCCGTTAGTGACAGAAGGTGAGCAGCTTACAACTCAAGCTGACTGGCGTTGATGCCGAATGCCGCAGCGATTTTTTCGCGGGTGGCCTTGCGAGGCTTGGCGACTGTTTCTTGCTGGGCGAAAGCCGGCTGGGTAATGCCCATGCGTTTGGCCACTTCGTCCTGTGTAAGATTCAAGTGTTCGCGCCAGGCGCGGATAGGGGTGGCGCCATCGACAATACGGCTCACCACCTCGTGAGGAATAAGGTCGGGCTCGATTTTCTGCGCGATGTATTGCGCGTAGGGAATGACGACGAACGCGGGATTGCCGTTTTCGTCATTGATGATCTGAACGTCAGTAGGTGCGTTCATCGCGTTTTTTGACCTCTTGAATACTGACCACTTTGATCGCGCCATCCCAATTGAACATGACCCTGTAATTACCGACACGCAGTCGATAAGCGTAGTCATGACCAACCAGTGCCTTGACCTGACTTACGTCGGGCATGTCAGCGAGCGCCGTGATGGCATCACGAACCTGAATCTGGTGAACGGAATGCAATCTCAAGAGTTGCTTAACGGCCTTTCGAGTCCAGTGAATGCTGTTCATGGAAGAATATAAGTCTTTTATAAGATTTGCGAATCTTTACTTATATTTTTTGGCTGGCCAACAAACAAATCTTGTCAGGCTATTGCGCCGATAGGAGCGTCAACGCTCCTATCGGCAAGGACATGTGGGATTGGTCTGGGATAACTGTGGGAATAGTCTTTTTTGAGGGTGATAGCTGATGGCGCTACCCGTTTTCGCCGGTCGAATCAGGATTACTCCTGCCCAATCGACTCCAAAAACTCCGACCGTTCGTCACTCATTCGCGCAATGCAATCATTCTGGGCAATGGTGAATGCCTTACTGCCACTGGTGGCCGGGAAGGCTTCGACGGCGCAGTCGGCGTCCCGGGTCTTGAGCCATTGCTGTTGGGCGGTCTTGAGCTTGGCCGTGATGTCGGCCAGTTGCGACGGGCTTTTGCCGTATTGCGACTGCATGCGATCGGTCAGGCCCTGGAAGTTTTCCTTGAGCAGGTCTTCGGCGGTGGTTTTGCTGAAGGCCGAGCACTCGAGGGTCTGGACGTCGTTTTCGACTTTGTCGCACGGGTTGTCGTCGGACTCCTGCGCTGCGTGTGCGCCGGTCGCAATCAATGCCAAAGCCAGAAGGATGGATTTCATTCAGGTCGCCGCTCTATTTCAGTGATGCGGCGAATTCTGGCCCAAGCCGAGGGCCTTGAACAGGTCGGTGATAGTGCCTGACTACGACCCTTTGTCGCGGATTGACGCTTTCGGCAAACCCCCTGTCGTTTTTGCACCCGGTTGCCTCGGTCCTCAGGCATATGCTGGCCCCAAAGCGCCGGCAGACGATTCGGCGCATGAATCGCTAATAAGGGGACAGCCTGATGAGCCCAGCCGAATTGCACGCCGACAGCATCGTTATCGACGGGCTGATTATTGCCAAGTGGAACCGTGAACTGTTCGAAGACATGCGCAAAGGCGGTTTGACCGCAGCCAACTGCACCGTGTCGGTGTGGGAGGGCTTCCAGGCCACTGTCAACAACATCGCCGCCAGCCAGAAGCTGATCCGCGAGAACAGTGACCTGGTGATTCCGGTACGCACCACCGCCGACATCCGCAAGGCCAAGGAGCAGGGCAAGACCGGTATCCTCTTCGGCTTCCAGAATGCCCACGCCTATGAAGACCAGATCGGCTACGTCGAGGTGTTCAAGCAGCTGGGCGTCGGTATCGTGCAGATGTGCTACAACACCCAGAACCTGGTGGGCACCGGTTGCTACGAGCGCGATGGCGGCCTGTCGGGCTTCGGTCGTGAAATCGTCGCCGAGATGAACCGTGTCGGCGTGATGTGCGACCTGTCCCACGTCGGCTCCAAGACTTCCGAAGAAGTCATCCTCGAGTCGAAGAAGCCGGTCTGCTACTCCCACTGCCTGCCGTCGGGGCTCAAGGAGCACCCGCGCAACAAGTCCGATGAAGAACTCAAGTTCATTGCCGACCACGGCGGTTTCGTCGGCGTGACCATGTTCGCACCGTTCCTGGCCAAGGGCATCGATTCGACCATCGACGACTACGCCGAAGCCATTGAATACACCCTGAACATCGTCGGCGAAGACGCCATCGGTATCGGCACCGACTTCACCCAGGGTCATGGCCAGGATTTCTTCGAATACCTGACCCACGACAAGGGCTACGCCCGCCGCCTGACCAGCTTCGGCAAGATCATCAACCCGCTGGGCATCCGCACTGTGGGCGAGTTCCCGAACCTGACCGAGACGTTGCTCAAGCGCGGCCACTCCGAGCGTGTAGTGCGCAAGATCATGGGCGAGAACTGGGTCAACGTTCTCAAGGACGTCTGGGGCGAGTAAGCCGCAGCACTTCTGATTCTTTTCCCCCCGGCCATCCGCGCCGGGGGCAATACCAAAATTCTTCTGGAGTTAAGTTTCCATGGCCAAGATCGCCCCGCAATTGCCTATCGAAGTCGACAGCGAAACCGGTGTCTGGACCTCTGACGCCCTGCCGATGCTGTATGTGCCGCGCCACTTCTTCGTCAACAACCACATGGGCATCGAGGAAGTGCTGGGCGCCGAAGCCTATGCCGAAATCCTCTACAAGGCCGGCTACAAGTCCGCCTGGCACTGGTGTGAAAAAGAAGCCGAATGCCACGGCCTGGAAGGCGTCGCGGTGTTCGAGCACTACATGAAGCGCCTGTCGCAGCGTGGCTGGGGCCTGTTCAAGATCCAGGACATCGACCTCGACAAAGGCACCTGCAGCGTCAAGCTCGAACACTCGGCGTTCGTCTACGTGTACGGCAAGGTCGGGCGCAAGGTCGACTACATGTTCACCGGCTGGTTTGCCGGCGCGATGGACCAGATCCTCGCCGCTCGCGGCAGCAAGATCCGCACCGTGGCAGAGCAAGTCTACGGTGGCTCCGAAGAGGGCCACGAAGACGGCTTGTTCACCGTCAAGCCGTTGTAAGTCGAGGAACCCGCCATGGCTTTCGAAGCAATGTTCCAGCCAATTCAAATTGGCAAACTGACCATCCGTAACCGCGTGCTCAGTACCGCGCACGCCGAGGTCTACGCGACCGACGGCGGCATGACCACCGATCGGTACGTCAAGTATTACGAAGAGAAGGCCAAGGGCGGGATCGGCCTGGCGATTTGCGGCGGTTCGTCCGTAGTCGCCGTCGACAGCCCGCAGGAATGGTGGAGTTCGGTGAACCTGTCCACCGACCGCATCATTCCGCACTTCCAGAATCTGGCCGACGCCATGCACAAGCACGGCGCCAAGATCATGATCCAGATTACCCACATGGGCCGTCGCTCCCGTTGGGACGGCTTCAACTGGCCGACGCTGATGTCGCCGTCCGGCATACGTGAACCGGTGCACCGCGCTACCTGCAAAACCATCGAGCCGGAAGAAATCTGGCGGGTGATCGGCAACTACGCGCAAGCGGCGCGTCGCGCCAAGGCCGGTGGCCTGGACGGCGTCGAACTGTCGGCCGTGCACCAGCACATGATCGACCAGTTCTGGAGCCCTCGGGTCAACAAGCGTACCGACGAATGGGGCGGCACCTTCGAAGGCCGCATGAAGTTCGGCCTGGAAGTGCTCAAGGCCGTGCGCGCCGAGGTGGGTGACGACTTCTGCGTGGGCATGCGTATCTGCGGTGACGAATTCCACCCGGACGGCCTGTCCCATGAAGACATGAAGCAGATCGCCAAGTATTACGACGACACCGGCATGCTCGATTTCATCGGCGTCGTGGGTTCGGGTTGCGACACCCACAACACCCTGGCCAACGTGATTCCGAACATGAGTTATCCACCGGAGCCGTTCCTGCACCTGGCGGCCGGTATCAAGGAAGTGGTCAAGGTTCCCGTGCTGCACGCGCAGAACATCAAGGACCCGAACCAGGCCACCCGCATTCTGGAGGGCGGTTACGTCGACATGGTCGGCATGACCCGCGCCCATATCGCCGACCCGCACCTGATCGCCAAGATCAAGATGGGCCAGGTCGACCAGATCAAGCAGTGCGTCGGTGCCAACTACTGCATCGACCGTCAGTACCAGGGCCTGGATGTGTTGTGCATCCAGAACGCGGCGACCTCCCGTGAATACATGGGCCTGCCGCACATCATCGAGAAAACCACCGGTAAAAAACGCAAGGTGGTAGTGGTCGGTGCCGGCCCGGCGGGGATGGAAGCCGCTCGTGTGGCTGCCGAACGTGGCCACGACGTGACCCTGTTCGAGAAGAAGGAATTCATCGGCGGGCAGATCACCACGGCGTCGAAAGCGCCGCAGCGCGACCAGATCGCCGGTATCACCCGCTGGTATCAGCTGGAACTGGCGCGTTTGAAAGTCGACCTGCGCCTGGGCACCGCGGCGGATGCGCCGACCATCATGGACCTGCGTCCGGATGTGGTGGTGCTGGCCGTTGGCGGTCACCCGTATCTTGAACAGAACGAACACTGGGGCGCGGCCGAAGGCCTGGTGGTCAGCAGCTGGGACGTGCTCGATGGCAAGGTCGCGCCGGGCAAGAACGTACTGGTCTACGACACCATCTGTGAGTTCACCGGCATGTCGACCGCCGACTTCCTGGCCGACAAGGGCAGCCAGGTCGAGATCGTCACCGACGACATCAAGCCTGGTGTGGCGATTGGCGGTACGTCGTTCCCGACCTACTACCGCAGCATGTACCCGAAAGAAGTGATCATGACCGGCGACATGATGCTGGAGAAGGTCTACCGCGAAGGCGACAAGCTGGTGGCGGTGCTGGAAAACGAATACACCGGCGCCAAGGAGGAGCGGGTGGTGGACCAGGTGGTCGTGGAAAACGGCGTGCGCCCGGACGAAGAAATCTACTACGCGCTGAAGGAAGGCTCGCGCAACAAAGGCCAGATCGACGTCGAAGCCTTGTTCGCGATCAAGCCGCAGCCTTGCCTGGAGCAGAGCGGCGACGGTTACCTGCTGTTCCGCATCGGTGACTGCGTGGCCCAGCGTAACGTACACGCGGCGATCTACGACGCGTTGCGGCTGTGCAAGGATTTCTAAGAGCTTGCACATAACCCTTGTAGGAGCGAGCTCGCTCGCGATGAGTTTGAAGGCGCCGCGTTCTTCCAGACCGCACGCGCCATCGTTAACGCCCATCGCGAGCAAGCTCGCTCCTACAGGGAGTCGAGCAAGGCATTCAGGTAGTTAAGCCCGAGGTCTTTGGGAGCTTCACCATGTTGAACACCCTTCTTCCAATCCTGCTGTTCGCTGCCCTGGGCCTTGCGGTTCTGGGCGCATTGCGGCGGGTAAACATGTGGCGCCGGGGCCGGGCCTCGAAGGTCGACCTGATCGGCGGCCTGTTTGCCATGCCCAAGCGCTACATGGTCGATTTGCACCATGTGGTGGCGCGGGACAAATACATTGCCAATACCCACGTCGCCACGGCTGGCGGTGCGGTAGCGTCCGTCGTGCTGGCGATTCTGGTGCACGGTTTTGGCCTGCATAACCGCTTTCTTGGCTATGCCCTGTTGTTGATGTCGGCGGTGATGTTCGTCGGCGCGATCTTTGTTTACCTGCGTCGGCGCAACCCGCCGTCGCGCCTGTCGAAAGGCCCGTGGATGCGCCTGCCGAAAAGCCTGCTGGCGTTCTCGGCCTCGTTCTTCCTGGTGACCCTGCCGGTGGCCGGGATCCTGCCGGAAAACTTTGGCGGCTGGCTGGTGGCGGCGATTCTCGGGGTTGGCGTGCTGTGGGGCGTGTCGGAGCTGTTCTTCGGCATGACCTGGGGCGGGCCGATGAAGCACGCCTTCGCCGGTGCCCTGCACCTGGCCTGGCACCGTCGCGCCGAACGCTTTGGCGGTGGTCGTTCCACGGGGTTGAAACCGCTCGACCTGAACGACCTGAGCGCGCCACTGGGCGTGGAAAAACCCAAGGATTTCACCTGGAACCAGTTGCTCGGCTTCGACGCCTGTGTGCAGTGCGGTAAATGCGAAGCGGCGTGCCCGGCCTTCGCTGCCGGCCAGCCACTGAACCCGAAAAAACTGATTCAGGACATGGTCGTCGGCCTGGCCGGTGGCACCGATGCGAAGTTCGCCGGCAGTCCATATCCGGGCAAAGCCATTGGCGAACACGCCGGTAACCCGCATCAGCCGATCGTCAACGGCCTGGTGGACGCCGAGACCCTGTGGTCGTGCACCACCTGCCGCGCCTGCGTCGAGGAGTGCCCGATGATGATCGAGCACGTCGATGCCATCGTCGACATGCGCCGTCACCTGACCCTGGAAAAAGGCGCGACCCCGAACAAGGGCGCGGAAGTCCTGGAAAACCTGATCGCCACCGACAACCCGGGCGGCTTCGCGCCGGGCGGGCGGATGAACTGGGCGGCTGACCTGAACCTCAACCTGCTCAGCGAAAAGAAATCCACCGACGTGTTGTTCTGGGTTGGCGACGGTGCCTTCGACATGCGTAACCAGCGCACCCTGCGTGCATTCGTCAAAGTGCTCAAGGCGGCGAAAATCGACTTCGCCGTGCTTGGCCTCGAAGAACGCGACAGCGGTGACGTGGCGCGGCGCCTGGGCGATGAAGCGACCTTCCAGCTGTTGGCCAAACGCAACATCCAGACCCTGGCCAAATACAGTTTCAACCGCATCGTTACCTGCGACCCGCACAGCTTCCACGTGCTGAAAAACGAATACGGCGCCTTCGATGGCAACTACCTGGTGCAGCATCACAGCACCTACATGGCGGAAATCATCGATGCTGGCGCGCTCAATCTCGGTCAGCACAAAGGCGACAGCGTGACCTACCACGACCCGTGCTACCTCGGCCGCTACAACGGCGAGTACGAGGCGCCGCGTCAGGTACTGCGCGCCCTCGGGATTGAAGTGAAAGAAATGCAGCGCTCCGGTTTCCGCTCCCGCTGCTGCGGCGGTGGTGGCGGCGCGCCGATCACCGACATTCCCGGCAAGCAACGCATTCCCGACATGCGCATGGAAGACATCCGCGAAACCGGTGCCGAACTGGTGGCTGTGGGTTGTCCACAATGCACCGCGATGCTTGAAGGCGTGGTCGAACCGCGTCCGCTGATCAAGGACATTGCCGAACTGGTGGCTGATGCGTTGCTTGAAGACGCTGCGCCCGCCAAGACACCCGTCAAGCGCGAACCTGCGGAGGCCCACTGATGAGCGACATTATCCGCCGCGACCCGCGGGCCGAATGGATCGCCCGCAACCGTCTGCACCCACTGCACGCGGCCATGCAACCGGCGCAACACAGCTGGATGGGGCCGAACGGCGTCATCCGCAAGAATCCCCACGGGATCGGTTTTATCGGCCCCAACGGCATCAAGCGCATCGATCGCAGCGGCGCCCAGCAGGGCGGGGCGACTAAACGCTCGGCCGCCGTCGAAGTGCAGTTGCCATTGCATCAGGTGGCCGCGCCGGCGTTCTACATCAGCGTGGTGCCGGACATGGTCGGCGGTCGCTTGAGCAGTCACGACCGCGACCTGCTGGGCCTGGCCCATCAGTTGGCGGGCAAGGACGGCGCAGTGCTGGCCGTGGTGTTCGGCGAGCACAAGGAAAACGCTTTCGCCACGGCAGGCGTCGACCGCCTGCTGGTGCTGGAAGGCGAAGAATTCAACGGTTATGCACCGGAGCAACGGGTCCAGGGCCTGCGGGCTGTGGATAACCAGTTCAGCCCGCGTCACTGGTTGCTGCCGGACAGCCGCAGCGGCGGCGGTGAACTCGGCCGGCGTTTTGCCGCGGCACTGGGCGAGCGCCCGGCCACGCGGGTCTGGCAGGTCAAGGATCAGGAGTGCATCGGTCGCGCCGGCGCGGGTCTGCAAGACCTGGCCCGTCCGCTGGCACGACTGATCCTGGCGGCTGCCGAGTGCGCCGAACCGGTCAGCGAAACCCGTCATGAAGTGTTGCCGGTTGAGTTATCCACAACCATCGCGCGCAGTCTGTCGCGCATCGAAGACCTGGGCGCGGTGGCGGTGGACCCGGCGGCGATTCCGATGGCCGAAGCGGAGTTCATTTTTTCCGGCGGCAACGGGGTCAAGGACTGGGGACTTTTCCACAGGACCGCCGAAGCCCTCGGCGCCACCGAAGGTGCATCGCGGGTGGCCGTGGACGACGGCTTCATGGCCCGCGACCGTCAGGTCGGGGCATCCGGCACCTGGGTCACGGCACGGGTCTATGTGGCGGTGGGGATTTCCGGGGCGATCCAGCACCTGCAAGGCATTGGTGCCTGCGACAAGGTGGTGGCGATCAACCTCGACCCTGGTTGCGACATGATCAAGCGTGCGGACCTCTCGGTGATCGGCGAGAGCGCGGAGATTCTTCAAGCCTTGATCGAGGCGGTAGAGGCTTACCGCAACGACGCCAAGCGCGATGCGGCTTAAGGGAAGGAAAGGGTTATGAGCACGAAAATCATCAGCCTGGTGTCCATCGGCGCCCACCCGACATCCGGTCGGCCGCGTCGCGCGGAACAGGATGCGCGGGCAGTAGAACTGGGCCTGCAACTGGCTGGGGATAACTTGCAGGTGCTGCATGCTGGCGACATTGCCGAGCCTGCCTTGCGCGCTTATCTGGGCATGGGGCTCGAGCAACTGCATGTGCTGGAGCAACCGCAAGGCGCCGATGCGCTGCCGGCGCTGACCGAGTACCTGCGTGATGCCGGTGCTCAGGTGGTGTTGACCGGCAGCCAGGCGGAAACCGGCGAAGGCTCGGGCATGTTGCCCTTCCTGCTGGCCGAAAGCCTGGGCTGGCCGCTGGTGGTGGGGCTGGCGCAGGTCGAGTCCATCGATGGCGGTTCGGCGCTGGTGCTGCAAGCCTTGCCACGCGGTCAACGTCGTCGGCTGAAGGTACGCCTGCCGTTTCTGGCGACTGTGGATAACGCAGCGCCCAAGCCTCGTCAGAGCGCCTACGGCCCGGCGCGGCGCGGCGTGCTGCAAGCGCAGGACGTTGAAGTCATCGATGATGAACTGCTTGCGGTCGCCAGCCTGCAACCGGCCAAGCCACGCCCCAAGCGCCTGAAGGTGATCAAGGCCAAGAGCGGCGCCGATCGCATGAAAGCCGCAACGGCGAAAGCCAGTGGCGGAGGCGGACAAGTGCTCAAGGGCGTTACCGCTCAAGCTGGGGCTGAAGCGATCCTCAAACTTCTGATCGAAGAAGGCGTGGTTCGCTGACGAACAATCACTGAAGCACCCATGTGGGAGCGAGCCTGCTCGCGAAGGCGGTGTATCAGTCGACATGAATATTGCCTGACCCACCGTATTCGCGAGCAGGCTCGCTCCCACAAGGAAAAGCAATGACAGTTGAATTTCGTTCGGCAGTGCGCGCGGATGCGCGTGAGATTGCGCGGTTGTTCCAGATTTCATCCGAGGGCGCTTCAGATTACATCTGGAGCCAGATCGCAGAGCCCGGCCAGGATCTGTTGGACGTCGGCGCCATTCGCTATGCCCGCGACGACGTGGATTTCTCCTACCAGAACTGCCTGATTGCCGAAGCCGATGGCCAGGTCGTTGGCATGATGCACAGTTACGTGATGCGCCACGACCCACTGGCGGTGCCGACCACCGACCCGGTACTGGCGCCTTACGCCGACATGGAAGTGCCCGACACCCTCTACATCTCCAGCCTGGCCTTGCATGAAGGCTGGCGCAATCGGGGGCTGGGCGTGCAGTTTCTCGCCCATGCCCAAGAGCGTGCCGAACGACTGGGCCTCAATGGCCTTAGCCTGATCGATTATGCCGCCAACACGGGTGCCCGACGCTTTTACGAGCGACATGGTTTCGGGATCATCAAAACCTGCCAGGTCACCCCGCATCCAATGATCCGCGTCACCGGTGACGCCTATCTTATGCACAGGCCCTGAGCTCGATCGAGGGCAGCGACGGTTATCCACAACGCCACGCCCCCTCGTCCCACGTTGACGAGGGCGCTGAGCTACAGTTTTTAATGCGCTGATCAAGGGTGCGACAGGCTTTCGGGAGTTTTCAGACGTTCAGCGCTGACTCATGAACCCTGGTGTTTATGACTGGCTTGAACATGAAGACTTTCGCTCTTCTGGCGTTTTTTGCATCGACCCTGTGGGTATCCACAGGCTTGCTGTCTGCTGCCCCGGCAAACGTGCCTGTCGCGGATCAGGACTTTTATCAGTGGCTGGAGACCGATCAGGGGCGCAACGCGTCCCTGGCGCAGCTGCGGCAACAGTGCGACAAGGTGCTGGATGCCGACCAGCACCTCAGCTGTTCGGTAACGGTCCTGGCCAGGATGTTCGAAACCAAGGCCGCCAACCAAATCCCCGAATACTACCTGGCCATCAAGGGCAAGCATGCCCGGGCGATTGCGGCCGACGCCGACCTGAATGCCCTGTTCTCCACGTTTGGCAGCGAATCACTGGCTATCCTGGCGAAGACTGGCGATTTCTCGGTCAAGGGTCCGGCGCGACATGAGGTGCTTAAGCTCCATCCCTATGCCAATGACTTCTACATCGCTGAACAAGCGCTGCCATTTATCGAGGTCGGAACGGCCAACGGTGTCTCGGCGCGTTTTGTGCTGGACACCGGGGCACCGCAAACCCGGGTCAACATCGAGACTGCGAAACAGATGGGCATCAGGATGTTGCCCGATGCTCATTATCGCTACAGCACGTTTTATGGTGAAAGCGGCTTGGCCGCCAGGTTGGGAATTCTCGGTTCGCTGAAAGTTGGCACCCGTGAGTTCAGGAACGTCCTGGTCTTTGTCAGCGACCGGGATAATTTGTTGGGGCTGGATCTGATCAGCAAGCTGGGGCGCCTGAAGATAACCAGGCAAACACTGGAGCTTGACCCGCCGCCTGCAGGGCGCTGTGATGCGCCAATTGCCTTGAGCCGCCTGGATCTCAACCAGCGGCTGGTCGTTGCCGCACAGCTGGATCGTCGGGCAACGCAGGCCATCATCGATACGGGAAATGTCGACTACCTGACGGCCGCGTCGCCCGGCAGGCAAATCAGCGTGGTGCAGGCGCTGACACCGGGGGGCTCGAACGGTTACAGCGGCGGCAACAGGCACTTTCAACGCTTCACCGGCGTATTGGCCCTGCAAGGCGCCACCCTGGTGGTCAGCTACAAGTATTACCCGGGCTTTACCATCCCGCCGTCGTTGGTGGACGGGCAATACGTCCCGTCGATATTGCTCGGGTGGCGTGGCTTCAAAGACTTCGAATTGAACCTGGACCTGGATACAGGCCACTCATGCCTCAATAAAGTCTGAACAACTTTGGTGTTTACCCACAATCCCTGTTGGTGGATCTGTGGATAACATGTTCGCCCCTCGCTACACCCCATATAGAGCAGGCCCTGCATGGCGTCGTACAAAAAACAACCACCCTGGCTCTTGGTTTTTCCAAGCTTTTTCAAGGGGATAAGTGCTGCCGTTGATGCAGACTTGCCCCCAATCTCTGTTGGCGCTTCTGTGGATAAGATGTTCGCTATCGTCTGTAGGCCTTATAGACAGCGGTGTGCAGGGTTGTGATCAAAAAATGATCAAAAGACGGTTTTGTGCCATCAGCTATCACGCAAACACCGGTTTTCTGCGAGCTTCAGCGGTTTTCCACAGAGCCTGCGAAGTTAACCCCAAAGTCTGTTGGCGCTTCTGTGGATAAGGTGTTTGCCATCCTCTGAAGGCTATGTAATTCGTGGTCTTCAGGTTGTTGATCAAAAAACAACCAGCCTGTCCATGGAAGCATGCTTCTGGATAAGTCACGGTTTTTCTTTGGTTTCAGTGAAGAAAATCAGCGACATTTCCACAGTTGTCCCCATTAGCTGTGGGTGGAGGTGTGGATAACTTGTTCGCGGAAGGCTGGGAGGTGCGGCTGGCATAGGCCTGAACGAAATAGATCATATTTCGTACAGTTTTAAGGAGAGGGCAAACTACTGTAGGAGCGAGCCTGCTCGCGATGGTCGTGAACGTTAACGCGGGGTATCAGGCAATCCGCGGTGTTCAGGCATCCATCGCGAGCAAGCTCGCTCCTACAGGAAGCATTTAGCCTTGAACAGGAACCCCTTTGAGGTACGGCGCAGGCTCGGCCCCCAGGTTGCTCAGCAGGCGTTCGCTGTACCAGTCCACGAAGTTCACCACGCCGAACTCATAGGTCTTGGAGTACGGGCCAGGCTGGTACGCGGTGGAGTTGATGCCGCGCTGGTTCTCTTCGGCCAGGCGACGGTCCTGGTCGTTGGTGGCGTCCCAGACCTGGCGCATGCGCTCCACGTCGTAGTCCACGCCTTCGACCGCGTCCTTGTGCACGATCCACTTGGTGGTGACCATGGTTTCCTGAGCGCTGATCGGCCACACGGTGAACACGATGATGTGGTCGCCCATGCAGTGGTTCCAGGAGTGCGGCAGGTGCAGGATGCGCATCGAGCCCAGGTCCGGGTTCTTGATGCGGCCCATCAGCTTGGCACAGCCCTGTTTGCCGTCCATGGTCATCGACACGGTGCCCTTGAGCAGCGGCATGCGCACGATGCGGTTACGCAGGCCGAAGCTGGCGTGGGCGTAAGGGATCTTCTCGGCTTCCCAGGCTGCGGCGGAGGCGGCTACGTGGTCCTTGAACGCCTGGTCGGCGCGCGGGTCGGTGACGTCGTCCCATTCCAGCAGGGTTTTCAACAGCTCCGGGTGCGACGCGTTGCAGTGGTAGCACTCGCGGTTGTTTTCCAGCACAAGCTTCCAGTTGGCCTTTTCCATCAAGGTGGTTTGCACCGCCACCTTGGTGTTCTCCATGTCGTACGGTTCCATGTAGTGGCTGAGCGTCGACAGGAAGTCATCGATGGCCGGCGGGTTCTCCGCCAGGCTGATGAAGATGTAGCCGCCGGCGGTCTTCACGTTCACCGGCTTGAGGCCGTACTGGTTCATGTCGAAGTCGGCGCCCATTTCGGTGCCGGCGAACAGCAGGCGGCCGTCGAGTTCGTAGGTCCACTGGTGGTAGTGGCAAACCAGCTTGGCGACCTTGCCCTTGTCGCTGGTGCACAGGCGTGAGCCGCGGTGGCGGCACACGTTATGGAACGCGTGCACCACGCCTTCGGCGCCACGGATCACGATGATCGGGTTCTTGCCGATTTGCAGGGTCAGGTAGTTGCCCTTGGTGGGGATCTCGCAGGTCATGCCGGCGATCAGCCACTCTTTCTGAAAGATTTCCTGCATGTCGATATCAAACAGGCGGTCGTCGGAGTAAAACGGCTGCGGCAGCGAGAACGTGCGCTCGCGCTCTTGCAGCATCTGTGCGGTGGCCTTGCGTGCGGGTTCCAGCGGATCGCCCAGGCTCAGGGTAGTAGTGACGTCCATCGTTTTATCCTCAAGGCCATCTGCGTGGCCGGCGAAAGTGGCTAATCAGGTGTGCTGTTCAGGGTTGCTACGCAAGGTGTAAAGGTTGTGTCTTGGTATGGGGCGAGTGTGGGGCCGGCGCAGGCCAGAACCTTATCCATGGGCGACATGGTGCAATCTGTTCCCGACGCGCAAGCCCCGGTAGTTGGGGGCTGGTCGCGATAAGCATGTCAATGTCGCAGATAGGTAAATGGGTGGTTCGCGCTATACGCAGAATCGCCAACATGAAGGCCGGCAGTCGGCCGTGGAGATCAGCATGTCCAATAACTTCCTGAACCCGGTAACCACCCAGACCTGGGCCAATGGTCGGCACATCGTCCGTTGCGTCAAAGTCATCCAGGAAACCTGGGATGTGCGTACCTTCTGCTTCATGGCCGACCAGCCGATCATGTTCTTCTTCAAGCCGGGGCAGTTCGTCACCCTGGAGCTGGAGATCGAAGGCCAGCCGATCATGCGCTCGTACACCATTTCCAGCTCGCCGTCGGTGCCGTACAGCTTCTCGGTGACCATCAAGCGGGTTCCGGGCGGCAAGGTTTCGAACTGGCTGCACGACACCCTGCATGAAGGTTACGAACTGGCGGTGCACGGCCCGGTGGGCCTGTTCAACGCCATCGACTTCCCGAACCCGAAAGTGCTGTACCTCAGCGGCGGCGTGGGCATCACGCCGTGCATGTCCATGGCGCGCTGGTTCTTCGACACCAACGGCAATGTCGACATGGCGTTCATCCACAGCGCCCGTTCGCCGAAAGACATCATCTATCACCGCGAGCTGGAACACATGGCGGCGCGGATCGAAAACTTCAGCCTGCACCTGATTTGCGAGAAACACGGTTTCGGTGAGCCATGGGCCGGGTATCGCGGTTACCTGAACCACAAGATGCTGGAACTGATGGTTCCGGACTTCCTTGAGCGCGAAGTGTTCTGCTGCGGCCCGACGCCGTACATGAACGCGGTCAAGCGCCTGCTGGAAAACGCCGGCTTCAATATGAAGCACTATCACGAGGAATCCTTCGGCGCCACGCCGCCAGAGGCGATCGCAGATGCCGTGGAGAATGCCGAACAGGCTGCCGAGGCTCCGGAAGTCGATGAGGCGGACTTGCACGAGGTGGAGTTCATCACTTCGGGCAAGAGCATCCGCGTGGCCCCGGGCGAGACCGTGCATGCGGCGGCGGCCAAGGTCGGCCTGATGATTCCGAAAGCGTGCGGCATGGGGATCTGCGGCACCTGCAAGGTGTTGAAGCTGGGCGGCGAAGTGGAGATGGAACACAACGGCGGGATTACCGAGGAAGACGAAGCCGAAGGGTTCATCCTGTCGTGCTGCAGCGTGCCGAAAGGCGACGTGCGGATCGAGTACTGATCCACATCGATGCCCCTTGTAGGAGCGAGCTTGCTCGCGATGGACGTCAACGGTAATGCTGGCGTCCTGATGCCCCGCGTTGTTCTGTCGTCCATCGCGAGCGAGCTCGCTCCTACAAGGAGAGCGATCAATCGATAAACAGGTCCGTCATCAGCTTGTCGCTACTGTCGGGCGCGAACCGATAGTGTTCGAACTCGGTCACTCCGTTTTCCCGCAGTATTTCCTCATCGATCAGCAAACGCCCGGTCAGGCTGCGGTTTGCGCTGCTCAGGATCACATGGGCAGCGTCCGCCATGATCGCCGGTGTCCTCGCATGCTTGAACGACTCCCGTGATCCCAGCTGAAACTCGATGGCAGCCGTGGCGATCATCGTCTGTGGCCACAGCGAGTTGACGCTGATGCCGTAATTCCTGAATTCCTCGCTCATGCCCAGGGTCAGCATGCTCATGCCGTATTTGGTCACGGTGTAGGGGCTGTATTGGGCGAACCACTTGGTGGCCAGGTTCAGCGGCGGCGACAGGTTGAGGATGTGGCCGCTGGATTTCTTCAGGTATGGCAACGCAGCCTGGCTGCACAGCAATACGGCGCGAGTGTTGATCTGGTGCATCAGGTCAAAGCGCTTGAGCTCGAGGTGCTGGACCCCGGTCAGCTTGATCGCCCCGGCGTTGTTGACCAGTGCATCGATACTGCCGAAATGTTCGTTGGCCCGGGCCAGCGCCTCACGGACGGCATCCTCTTCACGTACGTCCACCTGCAACGCCAGCGCCTTGCCGCCTGCGGCTTCCACTTCTTCGGCCACGCTGAAAATCGTCCCCGGCAGCTTGGCGTGGGGTTCGGCGCTTTTGGCTGCAATCACAATATTGGCCCCGTCGCGCGCGGCCCGCAGCGCGATCTCGCGGCCGATGCCACGGCTGGCGCCGGTGATGAACAGGGTTTTGCCTTGCAATGACATGCGTACGCTCCTGATTGTTGTTATCTGTACGGATCGACAGACAATGTAGACCAAGACTTCAGGTGCGAACGGTCAGGGGAAATTCGGCGGGGGATTTACTTGTGGGAGCGAGCAGGCTCGCTCCCACAGAGATTGCATTGGCTCTGGAGTTTTAGTGAGACATTACTTCGCGGATGTCTTTGGCCAGCTCGCGCACGCGCTCTTCCTCGGTGTCCCACGAGCACATGAAGCGTGCGCCGCCGTTGCCGATGAAGGTGTAGAAGCGCCAGCCCTTGGCGGTCAGTGCGGCGATGGCCGGTTCCGACAGCTGCAGGAACACGCCGTTGGCCTGAACCGGGAACATCAGTTCCACGCCGGGAATGTCGCTGACCAGTTCTGCCAGCAATTGCGCACAGCGATTGGCGTGATTGGCGTATTTGAGCCAGGCGTCGTTTTCCAGGATGCCGACCCACGGCGCCGACAGGAAGCGCATCTTTGAAGCAAGCTGCCCAGCCTGTTTGCAGCGGTAATCGAAGTCTTCGGCAAGTTTGTGATTGAAGAACAAAATCGCCTCACCCACCGCCATGCCGTTTTTTGTGCCGCCAAAGCACAGTACGTCGACGCCGGCCTTCCAGGTCAGGTCAGCCGGGGTGCAGCCCAGGAATGCGCAGGCGTTGGAAAAGCGCGCGCCGTCCATGTGCAGGTTCAGGCCCAGTTCCTTGCAGGTGGCGCTGATGGCGCGGATTTCGTCCGGGGTATAGACGCTGCCGACTTCAGTGGCCTGGGTCAGAGTCACGACGCGGGGTTTGGGGTAGTGGATGTCCTGGCGCTTGAGCGCGACCTCGCGGATCGATTCCGGCGTCAGCTTGCCGTTTTCAGTGCGGGCGATCAGCAGTTTGGAGCCGTTGGAGAAGAACTCCGGGGCGCCGCATTCGTCGGTTTCGACGTGGGCGGTTTCCGAGCAGATCACGCTGTGGTAACTCTGGCACAGCGACGACAGCGCCAGCGAGTTGGCGGCGGTGCCGTTGAAGGCGAAAAACACTTCACAGTCGGTTTCAAACAGTTTGCGGAAATCGTCGGAGGCGCGGGCGGTCCATTCGTCGTCGCCGTATGCGCGCTGGTGGCCGTGGTTGGCCTGTTCCATGGCAGCCCAGGCTTCAGGGCAGATGCCGGAATAGTTGTCGCTGGCAAATTGTTGGCTCTTGTCGGTCATGGCCTGCTTCCGTGGTCGAGATGCCTATGGTGAAGCGTCCCGTGGTCAATGAGGGTGCGCACTGTACCCAAGATCGTCAGGTGGAGCGCACAGGATGTCGCTGTCGGGAAAATACAGTGTCGAAGGGTAATTATGCACGCGACTATGCACTTAAAGCAGCGAGACGGGGCGCTGGATCTGCTCAAGTGGCTGGCGCTGCTCTGCATGCTGCTCGATCACCTGCGATATGTCGGTTATTCCGCCGATTGGCTGTATGTGCCGGGACGCCTGGCGTTTCCGTGGTTCTGCCTGGCGATGGCGGCCAATCTGGCGCGCGCGCGGACTACGACGACCGGTGGTCAGTGGCGTTATCTGGCCTGGCTGATTCTATTTAGCGTGGTGAGTGAAATTCCTTACCGGATATTTATTCCCGATCCCGACACCTTGAATGTGCTGCCCACCCTTGCCCTGGGCTTGCTGGTGATTCGTGGCTGGCAGCAACCGGCGCTTGTGTCGAGACTGCTGGCGGTCGGCGCGGTACTGCTGGCGGCGTTTTTCTCCCAGCGGTTGATGTTCGGTTTTTTTGGCGTTCTGTTGCCGCTGGTCTTGTTGCTGGTATTCCGGCGACCCTGGTATTTCGTGCTATTGGCGGGGCTGGTCAGTCTGGCGGCCAATCAATGGCAGGTGCTGTATTACGCCACTCGGTTGGGTAACCACGTGGCGATGGCGGCCATTGCCACTTGTCTGATTGCGCCATGGCTGGGGCTGTTCTTGTTGCGACACGCCGGGGACGTAAAACCACCACCGATGCGCCGCTGGGCGTATGCCCTGTATCCCGTGCATTTCGTCGCTTTGCTGGCTTTGCGTCAGGTGCTCGCATAACCCCGGGAACTGAACGCAAACCCTGTGGGAGCGAGCCTGCTCGCGAAGAGGGAGTGTCAGGCGACATCAATGTTGCTGACCCATCGCCTTCGCGAGCAGGCTCGCTCCCACAGGGGATTGCGGCTGGTTCGGGGATCGTGTCCGGCTTGCCATTTCCCGCCATGTCGTAAACGCACCTTTGCGTGGCGCCCGTAGGCATTTGACGACTCGACGCCGGTCATACCATCGCTATCAAAGGGCACTGCCGAAAAGCCAGTGCCTCACCGAGACGAATGGCGCACCGCCGCCGCTGGGAGAGACGCGATGTTCAGCAAGCAAGACAAGATCCAGGGTTACGACGATGCACTGCTGGCGGCGATGAATGCCGAGGAGCAACGTCAGGAAGATCACATCGAGCTGATCGCGTCGGAGAACTACACCAGCAAACGCGTGATGGAAGCGCAAGGCAGCGGCCTGACCAACAAGTACGCCGAAGGTTACCCGGGCAAGCGTTACTACGGTGGCTGCGAGCACGTCGACAAGGTCGAAGCCCTGGCCATCGAACGCGCCAAGCAACTGTTCGGCGCCGATTACGCCAACGTCCAGCCGCATTCCGGTTCGTCGGCCAACAGCGCCGTGTACCTAGCCCTGCTGCAAGCCGGCGACACCATCCTTGGCATGAGCCTGGCCCACGGTGGTCACCTGACCCACGGCGCCAAGGTGTCGTCCTCGGGCAAGCTGTACAACGCCGTGCAGTACGGCATCGACACCAAGACCGGCCTGATCGACTACGACGAAGTCGAGCGCCTGGCTGTCGAGCACAAGCCGAAGATGATCGTTGCCGGCTTCTCGGCCTACTCCAAGACCCTCGACTTCCCGCGCTTCCGTCAGATCGCCGACAAGGTCGGTGCGCTGCTGTTCGTCGACATGGCCCACGTGGCCGGTCTGGTCGCTGCCGGCCTGTACCCGAACCCGCTGCCTTACGCCGACGTGGTCACCACCACCACCCACAAGACCCTGCGCGGTCCACGTGGCGGCCTGATCCTGGCCAAGTCCAACGAAGAAATCGAGAAGAAGCTCAACGCAGCCGTATTCCCCGGTGCGCAGGGCGGCCCGCTGATGCACGTGATCGCCGGCAAGGCGGTGTGCTTCAAGGAAGCGCTGGAGCCAGGCTTCAAGGCCTACCAGCAGCAAGTGATCGACAACGCCCAGGCGATGGCCGGCGTATTTATCAAACGCGGCTACGATGTAGTGTCCGGCGGCACCGACAACCACCTGTTCCTGGTCAGCCTGATCCGTCAGGGCCTCACCGGCAAAGAGGCGGACGCCGCCCTCGGTCGCGCCCATATCACTGTGAACAAGAACGCTGTCCCGAACGATCCACAGTCGCCGTTCGTCACTTCCGGCCTGCGTATCGGCACCCCGGCGGTGACCACTCGCGGCTTCAAGGTGACCCAGTGCGTCACGCTGGCCGGCTGGATCTGCGACATCCTCGACAACCTCGGCGACGCCGATGTCGAGGCCAATGTCGCCCAGCAGGTATCGGCCCTGTGCGCGGACTTCCCGGTTTATCGCTGAGTGCGGTTTTGGAGTAAATGACTATGCAACGCTACTCGGGCTTCGGCCTCTTCAAACACTCCCTCAGCCACCATGAAAACTGGCAACGCATGTGGCGCACGCCGACCCCTAAAAAGGTCTACGACGTGGTCATCGTCGGCGGTGGCGGGCATGGTCTCGCCACGGCTTACTACCTGGCCAAGGAACACGGCATCACCAACGTGGCCGTGGTCGAGAAAGGCTGGCTGGGCGGCGGTAACACCGCGCGCAACACCACCATCGTTCGCTCCAACTACCTGTGGGACGAGTCGGCGCACCTGTACGAACACGCGATGAAACTGTGGGAAGGCCTGTCCCAGGACCTCAACTACAACGTGATGTTCTCCCAGCGCGGCGTCTACAACCTGTGCCACACCCTGCAGGACATCCGTGATTCCGAGCGTCGGGTCAGCGCCAACCGCCTCAATGGCGTGGACGGCGAGTTGCTCGATGCCAAGCAAGTGGCGGACGAGATCCCGTACCTCGACTGCTCGAAGAACACCCGCTACCCGGTGATGGGCGCGACCGTCCAGCGTCGCGGCGGCGTGGCCCGTCACGATGCCGTGGCCTGGGGCTTTGCCCGTGCCGCCGACGCTTTGGGTGTGGACTTGATCCAGCAGACCGAAGTGATCGGTTTCCGCAAGGAAAACGGCGTGTGCATCGGCGTTGAAACCAACAAGGGCTTCATCGGCGCCAAGCGCGTCGGCGTAGTGACTGCCGGTAACTCCGGGCACATGGCCAAGCTCGCCGGTTTCCGCCTGCCGATCGAATCCCACCCGCTGCAAGCGCTGGTGTCCGAGCCGATCAAGCCGATTATCGACAGCGTGATCATGTCCAACGCCGTGCACGGTTACATCAGCCAGTCCGACAAGGGCGACCTGGTGATCGGTGCCGGTATCGACGGCTACAACGGCTATGGCCAGCGTGGTTCGTACCCGGTGATCGAGCACACCATCCAGGCCATCGTCGAGATGTTCCCGGTACTGTCTCGCGTGCGCATGAACCGTCAGTGGGGCGGCATCGTCGACACCACGCCGGATGCCTGCCCGATCATCTCGAAAACCCCGGTACCGAACATGTTCTTCAACTGCGGTTGGGGCACCGGTGGCTTCAAGGCCACACCTGGTTCGGGCAACGTGTTTGCCGCGAGCCTGGCCAAGGGTGAAATGCACCCGTTGGCTGCACCTTTCTCCATCGACCGCTTCCACAGCGGTGCGTTGATCGACGAACACGGCGCTGCGGCAGTCGCCCACTAACAGGAGAAATCCCTATGTTGCATATCTTCTGTCCTCACTGCGGCGAACTGCGCTCCGAAGAGGAATTCCATGCATCCGGCCAGGCGCACATCCCGCGCCCGCTGGACCCGGGCAGCTGCACCGACGAGGAGTGGGGCGACTACATGTTCTTCCGCGACAACCCTCGCGGCCTGCACCACGAGCTGTGGGATCACGTCGCCGGTTGCCGCCAGTACTTCAACGTCACCCGCGACACCGTGACCTACGAGATTCTCGAAACCTACAAGATCGGCACCAAGCCACAATTCACCGACAAGACCGATAGCCCGAAAGCGGCCAGCACGGCTCTGGGAGAGAAGGTATGAGCCAGATCAATCGCCTGTCCAACGGCGGACGGATCGACCGCAACAAAGTCTTGACCTTCACCTTCAACGGCCAGAACTACAAAGGCTTCGAAGGCGATTCCCTGGCCGCTGCACTGCTGGCCAACGGCGTCGACATCATCGGTCGCAGCTTCAAGTATTCCCGTCCGCGCGGCATCTTCGCCGCCGGTGCCGAAGAGCCGAACGCGGTGCTGCAGATCGGCGCCACCGAAGCCACGCAAATCCCGAACGTGCGTGCTACGCAACAGGCGCTGTATCAGGGCCTGGTCGCCACCAGCACCAACGGCTGGCCGAGCGTGAACAACGACATGATGGGGATTCTCGGCAAGGTCGGCGGCAAGCTGATGCCACCGGGTTTCTACTACAAAACCTTCATGTACCCGCAATCGTTCTGGATGACTTACGAGAAGTACATTCGTAAGGCTGCCGGTCTTGGCCGCTCGCCGACCGAGAACGATCCGGACACCTACGACTACATGAACCAGCACTGCGACGTGCTGATCGTCGGCGCTGGCCCTGCCGGTCTGGCGGCTGCCCTGGCGGCTGCGCGCAGCGGTGCCCGTGTGATCCTCGCCGATGAGCAGGAAGAGTTCGGCGGCAGCCTGCTCGACTCCCGCGAAAGCCTCGACGGCAAGCCTGCCGTGGAGTGGGTCGCCAGCGTCATCGACGAACTGAAGAACACCCCGGACGTGCTGCTGTTGCCGCGCGCCACGGTCAACGGCTACCACGACCATAACTTCCTGACCATTCACGAGCGCCTGACCGATCACCTCGGCGACCGTGCACCGATTGGCCAGGTGCGTCAGCGCATTCACCGTGTTCGTGCCAAGCGTGTAGTGCTGGCGACCGGCGCTCACGAGCGTCCACTGGTCTACGGCAACAACGATGTGCCGGGCAACATGCTTGCCGGTGCCGTCTCGACCTACGTGCGCCGTTACGGCGTGGCACCGGGCAAGAAGCTGGTGCTGTCGACCAACAACGATCACGCCTACCGCGTTGCCCTGGATTGGCTTGATGCCAGCCTGCAAGTGGTGGCCATCGCCGACGCCCGCAGCAACCCGCGTGGTGCGCTGGTGGAAGAGGCACGCGCCAAAGGTATCCGCATCCTCACCGGCAGCGCCGTGATCGAGGCCCGTGGCAGCAAGCGCGTGACCGCTGCCCGTGTGGCCGCCATCGATGTCAAGGCGCACACCGTGACCAGCCCGGGCGAATGGCTCGAATGCGACGTGGTGGCCAGCTCCGGTGGTTACAGCCCGGTGGTTCACCTGGCTTCGCACCTGGGTGGCAAGCCGATCTGGCGCGAAGACATCCTCGGTTTCGTACCGGGTGAAGCACCGCAGAAACGCGTGTGTGTCGGTGGCATCAACGGCGTTTACGGCCTTGGCGATTCTCTGGCCGACGGTTTTGAAGGCGGTTCCCGCGCCGCTGCTGAAGCCGGGTTCCAGACAGTCGAAGGCGTACTGCCGAAAGCCCTGAGCCGTCTCGAAGAGCCGACGCTGGCGCTGTTCCAGGTGCCTCATGAAAAGAACACCGCACGGGCACCGAAGCAATTCGTCGACCTGCAAAACGACGTGACTGCCGCCGCCATCGAACTGGCGACCCGCGAAGGCTTCGAGTCGGTCGAGCACGTCAAGCGCTACACCGCACTGGGCTTCGGCACCGATCAGGGCAAGCTCGGCAACGTCAACGGCCTGGCCATCGCTGCCCGCTCGCTGAACGTGACCATCCCGCAGATGGGCACCACCATGTTCCGCCCGAACTACACGCCGGTAACCTTCGGCGCCGTGGCCGGTCGTCACTGTGGACACATCTTCGAGCCGGTGCGCTACACCGCCCTGCATCAGTGGCACCTGAAAAACGGCGCCGAGTTCGAAGACGTTGGCCAGTGGAAACGTCCGTGGTACTTCCCGAAATCCGGTGAAGACATGCACGCGGCCGTGAAGCGCGAATGCAAAGCCGTGCGCGACAGCGTCGGCCTGCTGGACGCATCGACCCTGGGCAAGATCGACATCCAGGGCCCGGACGCACGCGAGTTCCTCAACCGCGTCTACACCAACGCCTGGACCAAGCTCGACGTGGGCAAGGCGCGTTACGGCCTGATGTGCAAAGAAGACGGCATGGTGTTCGACGACGGTGTGACGGCATGCCTTGCCGACAACCATTTCGTCATGACCACCACCACCGGCGGCGCGGCACGTGTGCTGCAGTGGCTGGAGCTGTACCACCAGACCGAATGGCCGGACATGAAGGTGTACTTCACCTCCGTGACCGACCACTGGGCGACCATGACCCTGTCCGGGCCGAACAGCCGCAAGCTGCTCAGCGAAGTCACCGACATCGACCTGAGCAGCGAAGCCTTCCCGTTCATGACCTGGAAAGAAGGTCTGGTCGGTGGTGTGCCGGCGCGGGTGTTCCGGATTTCGTTTACCGGTGAGCTGTCGTACGAAGTCAACGTGCAAGCCGACTACGCCATGGGCGTGCTGGAAAAAATCGTCGACGCCGGCAAGAAATTCAACCTGACCCCGTACGGCACCGAAACCATGCACGTGCTGCGGGCCGAGAAGGGCTTCATCATCGTCGGTCAGGACACTGACAGTTCGATGACCCCGGACGACCTGAACATGGGCTGGTGCGTCGGTCGCACCAAACCGTTCTCGTGGATCGGCTGGCGTGGCATGAACCGCGAAGACTGTGTGCGTGATCAACGTAAGCAGTTGGTTGGCCTCAAGCCGATCGATCCGAACAAGTGGCTGCCGGAAGGTGCGCAACTGGTGTTCAACACCAAGCAGGCGATCCCGATGACCATGGTCGGTCACGTGACCTCCAGTTACCTGCACAACTCCCTGGGCTATTCGTTTGCCATGGGCGTGGTCAAGGGCGGCCTGAACCGCATGGGCGAACGTGTGTTCGCACCCCTGGCGGACGGCAGCGTGATCGAGGCGGAAATCGTTTCTTCGGTGTTCTTCGATCCGAAGGGTGAGCGCCAGAACGTGTAAAGGCTTCAGTTCTCGTGGATGGGCATGACACCGAGTCGGCCCATTCGCGAGCAAGCCCGCTCCCACAGGGGAACGCGGTCGAATGTGGGAGCGGGCTTGCTCGCGAAGGCGGTAGAACAGCCACCACAGGAACCCGCCCCAACAGAATTGATAAAGGTGCTTTATGACCGCAGCCAATGTTTACCAACAACGCCCAACCTCCGGGGCCAAGGCCGAGTCGTCGCTGCATCACGCCGACCTCGCCAGCCTGGTGGGCAAGGGCCGCAAGAACGCCGGCGTGACCGTGCGTGAGAAAAAACTCCTCGGCCACCTGACCATCCGCGGCGATGGCCACGACGCCGCGTTCGCCGCGGGCGTGCACAAGGCCCTGGGCATCGAGTTGCCGGGCGCGCTCAGCGTCATCGTCAAAGGCGAAACCAGTTTGCAATGGATGGGGCCGGATGAGTGGCTGCTGATCGTGCCGACCGGTGAAGAGCTTGCGGCCGAGAAAAAACTGCGTGAAGCGCTGGGCGATCTGCACATTGCAATCGTCAACGTCAGCGGTGGCCAGCAACTGCTCGAACTGAGCGGCCCGAACGTGCGCCAGGTACTGATGAAGTCCACCAGCTACGACGTGCACCCGAACAACTTCCCGGTGGGCAAAGCCGTCGGCACGGTGTTCGCCAAGTCGCAGCTGATGATCCGTCACACCGCCGAAGACACCTGGGAACTGCTGATTCGTCGCAGCTTCTCGGATTACTGGTGGCTGTGGTTGCAGGATGCTTGTGCCGAATACGGCCTCAGCGTTCAGGCTTGATCACACCGCCACTGTAGGAGCAGCCGGTCGACGCTCGATCGCTCGCGATGGACGACAACGATAACGCGTGCTTGCTGGATGAGCGCGTCGTCCTTGAGTTCATCGCGAGCAAGCTCGCTCCTACAGGAAGGCAGCTTCATCTATAGATTGCACAGGAGTCACCGCACTATGAGCCGCGCCCCAGACACATGGATCCTGACTGCCGACTGCCCCAGCGTGCTCGGCACGGTGGACGCGGTGACCCGCTTTCTGTTCGAGCAGGGCTGCTACGTCACTGAACACCACTCCTTCGATGACCGCCTTTCGGGGCGTTTCTTCATTCGCGTGGAGTTTCGCCAACCCGACGGCTTCGACGAGCAGTCGTTCCGCGCGGGGCTGGCCGAGCGTGGCGAGGCCTTTGGCATGATCTTCGAACTGACTGCGCCGAACTATCGGCCAAAAGTGGTGATCATGGTTTCCAAGGCCGATCACTGCCTCAACGATCTGCTTTATCGCCAGCGCATCGGCCAGTTGTCGATGGACGTGGCCGCGGTGATCTCCAACCACCCGGACCTCAAGCCGCTGGCCGACTGGCACCAGATTCCGTACTACCACTTCCCGCTGGACCCCAACGACAAGCCGTCCCAGGAGCGGCAAGTGTTGCAGGTGATCGAAGAGTCCGGTGCCGAACTGGTGATTCTTGCCCGCTACATGCAAGTGCTGTCGCCGGAGCTGTGTCGCAAGCTCGATGGCAAGGCGATCAACATCCACCACTCCCTGCTGCCCGGTTTCAAGGGGGCCAAGCCCTATCACCAGGCCTACAACAAGGGCGTGAAACTGGTGGGCGCCACGGCGCACTACATCAACAACGACCTGGATGAAGGCCCGATCATAGCCCAGGGGGTGGAGGTGGTGGATCACAGCCATTACCCCGAGGACCTGATCGCCAAGGGGCGGGATATTGAAGGGCTGACCCTGGCGCGGGCCGTTGGGTATCACATTGAACGAAGGGTTTTCTTGAACGCGAACAGAACTGTCGTTCTTTAGATCGCTTTCGCGAGCAGGCCCTTACAGGCAACACAAGAAACAGCATCTGTACCCGAGCATTTAACGCGCTGCCTGCCTGGGCAACGCGGTTCCATAAAAACAACAGCGAGGTGAAAGCATGTCTGGCAATCGTGGTGTGGTGTATCTCGGCGCTGGCAAGGTCGAAGTACAGAAAATCGACTATCCGAAAATGCAGGACCCGCGCGGCAGGAAAATTAACCACGCCGTCATCCTGCGTGTGGTTTCCACCAATATCTGTGGTTCCGACCAGCACATGGTGCGTGGCCGTACCACCGCACAAACCGGTCTGGTCCTGGGTCACGAGATCACCGGTGAAGTGATCGAAAAGGGCAGCGACGTCGAGAACCTGCAGATCGGCGACCTGGTGTCCGTACCGTTCAACGTGGCTTGCGGACGCTGCCGTTCCTGCAAGGAAATGCACACCGGCGTTTGCCTGAGCGTTAACCCGGCGCGTCCGGGCGGTGCTTATGGTTATGTCGACATGGGCGACTGGACCGGCGGCCAGGCTGAATACGCGATGGTGCCTTACGCGGACTTCAACCTGCTGAAACTGCCTGATCGCGATCGCGCCATGGCAAAAATACGCGACCTGACCTGTCTCTCCGACATCCTGCCAACCGGCTACCACGGTGCCGTGACGGCAGGCGTTGGCCCGGGCAGCACCGTATACATCGCCGGCGCCGGTCCGGTGGGCCTGGCGGCTGCCGCTTCCGCTCGCCTGCTGGGTGCAGCGGTGGTGATCGTCGGTGACGTCAACACCGTTCGCCTGGCTCACGCCAAGGCCCAAGGCTTCGAAATCGCCGACCTGTCCCTGGACACGCCGCTGCACGAACAGATCGCCGCACTGCTGGGCGAACCGGAAGTGGATTGCGCCATCGACGCCGTAGGCTTCGAAGCTCGTGGCCACGGCCATGACGGCGTGAAGCACGAAGCACCGGCCACCGTACTCAACTCGCTGATGGGCGTGGTGCGTGTGGCAGGCAAGATCGGCATTCCCGGCCTCTACGTTACCGAAGACCCGGGTGCTGTCGACGCTGCCGCGAAAATGGGCAGCCTGAGCATCCGTTTCGGCCTGGGCTGGGCCAAGTCCCACAGCTTCCACACCGGCCAGACCCCGGTGATGAAGTACAACCGCGCGCTCATGCAAGCGATCATGTGGGACCGCATCAACATCGCCGAAGTGGTGGGCGTTCAGGTGATCAGCCTGGATCAGGCTCCACAGGGTTATGGCGAGTTCGATGCCGGCGTGCCGAAGAAGTTTGTGATCGATCCGCACAAGATGTTCAGCGCAGCTTGAGTCTTCGCGCCAAATGAAACGGCGACCTTCGGGTCGCCGTTTTTTATTGCGATCTTTGCTCTTCTGCTTTCACAGCGCCGCCAATGCCCCTTGGTACAGCACCGGCCCCGTCGGCTGCCCGGTCGGCGAGCCGCCCTTCGGTTCAAGACTGACCGCCAGCGCAATCGGCTTGCCGATCAGCGCTTTCTGCGCCTCGCTCAATTCGACCTTGCCTTTGCCTCCAGCCGGAATCACGCCGAGGGAGATCGGTTTGCCGTCCGCCGGAATCGCCCACAACTCCAGGCTTTGCCCGGGGTCGACAGCCGCGAGTGTCAGCGGCTCGACTTGCAGGTAATTGTCGTGGGCCTGCACACGCAACGCTGGTTTCGCGTCGGCGTTGACCAGCGTGGCGCTGTAGCGGGCGTCGTCGCGGGTGTAGAGCATGCCGAGAGTTACGGCGATGACCAGTGAGCAAACTGCAGCTGTCACTCGCAGCCAGTTCCAGAACGGACGCTTCTCTGGCACGTGCAGCACTTGAGGTTCGATCCGTTCGGTAATGCCCTGCCAGACACGATCCGGCACCGTCTGCTCGGGCAGGGTTTCGGTCAGGCTGAGCAGGCTTTCCTGCCACTGCGCCAGTTCCGCGCGCAAGGTCGCATCTTCCAGCAACAGCTGTTCGAAACGCCGGCGCGCGGTGGCAGGCATCAGGCCAATGGCATAGTCGGCGGCGAGGGCGCGGCGCAGGGTCGGGGTTTTATAGTTCATGATTCAAGGCACCTGCGCAGGCGCTCCATGCCGCGGCGGATCCAGGACTTCACCGAGCCCAGCGGCGCGGCCAGGTGTTCGGCCAGTTCGGAGCACGACAGTCCTTGAAAGTAGGCGACGGTGATCGATTGGCGTTGCATGCTTTCGAGGCTGTCCAGGCAGCGGCTCAGGGCATTGGCCTCGCGAGTGCTGTTCAACAGGTCGTGGGCCGACGGGGCTTCGTCCACCAGCGCCTGTTCTTCAAGATCGCTCAACGGTCGGTCGCGGTGTTTGCGCAACTGGTCGATGGCTTGATTGCGGGTGATGTTGATCATCCAGGTCATCGGCGCCGACAGATGCGCTTCGTAGCGCGAGGCGTTGTTCCAGATGCGCACGAAGCTTTCTTGCAGCACTTCTTCCGCCAGATCAGGCCTGCCCATGAATCGCAGGGCAACACCGTGCAGCCGAGGCCCGACGCTGCGGTACAGCGTCTCGAACGCGCGGCGGTCACCCAGTGAACACTGGGCCAGCAGTTGTCTGAGCTGATCGGTGTCGGTGACGGGAATAGCGGTTCTCCTGGAAAGCAGGACAAGGGGCTGGTTGCAGCCAGAGGTTAGTTCACGACGTGCGGTTGTTCCATTCACGGGCGGACACCTCGGCTAACCCGCCGACCCCGATACACGGGGTCGGCGGCCCGGTTCAGCTTTTCGGCATCAACACTTTGTCGATGACCTGTATCACGCCGTTGGACTGGTACACGTCATAGGTGGTGATGTCGGCGACGTCACCTTTTTCATCCTTGATGGTGATGTTGTGAGGGCCGTTCATCATCGCCCACAACTTGCCGCCCGCAACGGTGGTGAGCTCGGTCTTGCCGCCACCGGCCTTGATCTTCTCGGCCAGGGTGGCCATGTCGAGTTTGCCGGCGACCACGTGGTAGGTGAGGATTTTGCTCAGCGTGGCCTTGTTTTCCGGTTTGAGCAGGGTATCGACGGTACCGGCGGGCAGGGCGGTAAAGGCTGAATTGACCGGGGCGAACACGGTGAATGGACCTTTGCCCTTGAGGGTGTCGACCAGGCCTGCCGCTTTTACCGCGGCGACCAGGGTGGTGTGATCGGCGGAGTTCACCGCGTTATCGACGATGTCCTTGCTCGGCAGCATGGCCTGGCCGCCGACCGTCACGTTGTCATGGCTCATGGTTGCCGCTTGCACGGTATTCAGGGCGAAAGCGCCGCCAAGGGCCAGGGTCAGCAGGCTGGCAATCAACGGTGTTTTGATCGAAGTGCGTTTCATGGTGGTGATCCTTTGGTGGGGAATCGGCCAGGAATGTCTGTCCGTGCTTGATATACGGGCGTGGGGGCAGGTTGGATGCAGTGCGTGGGGAATTTTTTCTGTAGGAGCGAGCTTGCTCCGGGCGGCGCTCCGACGATGGGCTCAAAGGCAATGCGTTTATCCCGACAGCCCGCGTCATCGTTGACGTCCATCGCGAGCGAGCTCGCTCCTACAGGGGATGGGTGGGCGGGAACAATGTCGGGGGATTTCAGTCCAACGCACAGTTTTTCGCCGCCCATTGCCGGGCGGCGTTCATAGAGGATGTCTGAATGAAGATTTCACGCGGTTTTGTCCTGGCATCGCTCTTGACCCTGGCGGCCAGCCCGGCCTTCGCCCAGTTCAACCTGAGCGATGCGGCCAATGCCATTTCCGGCATGCAGGGCGGCAATGCCGCGACCGAAGCCGCGCCGACTGCGGAAACGGCGGACCTGCTGGGCGCACTCACTGCATTGAACATCACCCCACAGCAGGCCATTGGCGGCGCCGGGGCGATGCTGGGGCTGGCGAAGAACCAGTTGAGTTCAAGCGACTACTCGGAACTGGCCAAAAGCGTGCCGGGTATCGACATGCTTTCGGGCGGCGGTGAGTTGGGAGCGCTGGCCGGACTGCTCGGCTCCAGCGGCAAGGCCGCAGGCCTGGATAACGCTTTGGGCAACGTCAAGAACACCAATGACCTGAACAATGCTTTCAGCACCTTGGGCATGGACAGCGGCATGATCGGTTTGTTTACCCCGGTGATCCTGCAGTTCCTTGGTCAGCAGGGCGTCGGCGGTTCGCTGCTGAGCAGTCTGGGCAGCATCTGGGGTACCGGCACCGGCACCGGTAGCTGATTCAGCGACGCTCGGTGCGCAAGGCGTCGATTCGCTGGTCCTTTTCGATCCAGAGCTGGTTGACCCAGTTCTGGATTTTTTCGCGAAACAGCGGATCGTTTTCGTAATCGCCCTGCCAGAGCGCCGGGTCGAGTTCGCGGGTCTTGATGTCGATGATGACCCTTGGCACATTGCCGCTGATCAGGTCCCAGAACCCCGGAATCTTCTGCTGCGGGTAGACCACTGTCACATCGAGAATCGCGTCCAGCTGTTCACCCATCGCCGCCAGCACAAAGGCCACTCCGCCGGCCTTGGGCTTGAGCAGGTGATCGAACGGTGACTGTTGCTGGGCACGTTTAGCCGTTGTGAAGCGCGTGCCTTCCAGATAATTGACCACCGTCACCGGTTGGCGCTTGAACAACTCGCAGGCCTGTCTGGTGATCTCCAGATCCTTGCCCGCCAGCTCCGGATGCCTGGCCAGGAACGCCTTGCTGTAGCGCTTCATGAACGGGTAATCCAGCGCCCACCACGCCAGGCCCAGGAAGGGCACCCAGATCAGTTCTTTCTTGAGGAAGAATTTGAAGAACGGCGTACGCCGGTTCAGCGTCTGGATCAGCGCCGGGATGTCGACCCAGGATTGATGGTTGCTGATCACCAGGTACGAGGTGTCGCGACGCAGATCGTCACCGCCGCGGATGTCCCATTGGGTGGGGATGCACAGGCGGAAGATCAGCTTGTCGATCTCGGACCAGGTCTCGGCGATCCACATCACCGACCATGAGGCGTAATCGCGAAAGCGACCGGGCAGGACCAGTTTGAGCAGGGCAAACACCATCAACGGCCCGATCAGGACCAGGGTATTGAGCAGAAGCAGCAGGGTCACGAAACAGCCGGTGAGCAGGCGGCGCATAAGTCACTCATGGAAGCGGTTGGGCGCGCCATGATAAGCAGCTTCGGTTGCCAGGCCAAATCGGGGCTGACAAATGTTTCACCTTTGCGCCGGTAACCTTGTGGGAACGATCAAGCGAACGACGGTCTAAATTCCCGCTGTTTACTCTCATGGAAGCCCATCACGTGAAATCCCTCCTTGCAGTGCTCTCCCTCATCGCCCTGCCGGTCATGGCCGCCGAACCCACCCTCTATGGGCGTTACGAATACATCGCCCTGCCGGAAATCGGCGGGCAGGTCCTCAAGGCGAAAATGGACACCGGCGCCCTGACCGCGTCGCTGTCGGCCAAGGACATCGAAACCTTCAAGCGTGATGGCGAAGACTGGGTGCGTTTCCGCCTCGCTACCAAGGATGCGAGCAATAAGGTCTACGAGCACAAGATTGCGCGGATCAGCAAGATCAAGACCCGTTCCGAAGAGGAGGATGACGAAACGGCAGCCCCCACCAAGCGGCCGGTGGTTGATCTGGAAATGTGCCTGGGCAACGTCAAGCGCACGGTTGAGGTGAACCTGACCGACCGCAGCAGCTTCAACTATCCATTGTTGATTGGAGCGAAGGCTTTGCGTGAGTTTGGGGCGGCGGTGAACCCGGCTCGGCGCTTTACGGCGGACAAGCCGGATTGCTGATCTTTTGAAAGGTTAAACCTTCGGCATCGTCGCAATCATCGAAGGCCGCTGACTGACCTCGAAATACCACGCCGCCAACTGCGGGTTAGCCTCGCGCCATTCCAGATCCGGATGGCGCAGATCCAGATACCCCAATGCACAAGCCACACTGATCGCTGCCACGTCGAAATGACAGGTCAGCTCGGCAATCGCATCTTTCTCCAGCAGTGCCAGGGCACGGCGGATCTTGTCGCGCTGGCCGTCGAGCCATTCGTCCCAGTGTTTCTCCGGGGCGCGCAGGGCGACTTCGTAGCGCACAAGCACGGCTGCATCCATGATCCCGTCGGCCAGCGAAGCGAGGGTCAGGCGCCGCCAGCGGGCCGAGCCTTCGCGGGGGATCAGCGGGTTGCCGACGTGCTGCTGATCGAGGTAGTCGAAGATGACCCGGCTGTCATGGATGACATTGCCATCGGCCAGGCGCAGGGCCGGGATCTTGCTCAGGGGGTTGTCGTCGATCAGGGCCGGGTCCGGGCTGACCGGGGTGAGTACGCAGTTTTGCAGCGCTACTCGGTCCTGTTGACCTGTTTCGTGCAGCAGCACCATGACTTTGCGAACGAAGGGAGAGAGCGGGTTGTGGTACAGGGTCATGCTCGGGGCGGACATGGCAGCGTCTCGGTCGGTGGCAGTGTCGGGCAGCATAGCGTGTTGGACTCTGTGGGAGCGAGCCTGCTCGCGATGGTCGCCAACGATGACGCTGGCGTCCTGACACCCCGAGGCGTTCTCAGGTGCATCGCGAGCAGGCTCGCTCCTACAGGGTTTAGTGGCGTTGAAGGAGGCCGCGCAGGGCGAGGACAGCGGGAATGCCCAGGCCCAACCAGCTCAAGGCATCCCACACACCATCGCCAAGCAAGGCGGCAAACAGCCCTGCCGCGCTGAACAGGGCGATGACGATTGGGGTGCTGAACACTTTCCAGAAGTTCGACTGCCGGGGTTTCATGCCACGCTCTCCGTTTTTTCCAGCACCGGCCTGGCAGCCTTGCGCCGCACCACCCACAGGTACACCCCGCTGCCGAGCACGATGATGGTCAGCACATCCAGGGTCGCCCAGAGGATTTTCATCGGCATGCCGCCGTAGTCTCCGAAATGCAGCGGCTGCGACATGCCCATGGCGTCCATGTACCACGGTCGTTCGGCCACGGCGGTGACTTGCAGGGTGCTGGCGTCGATCAGTACGGGTGTCAGCAGGTGAGAGGTCAGGTGCGTGCTGCCTTTCATGAACACCGCGTAATGGTGTTCGCTGGAAAACCGCGTGCCGGGGAAGGCAATGAAGTCCGGCTGCATGCCCGGCGCGACCTCCTTGGCGATCTCGAGCAGACGGGTGGCCGGTGCCCGCTGCGTCAGCGGCGGCGCATCGCGGTACGGCGCGACCATTGCGCTCAGGCTGTCGTTGCGCCAGGCGGCAATGATCAGGTCGGAGCAGGCACTGATCACACCCGTCACGCCGACCACCAAGGCCCAGGTCAACGTCACTACGCCGATCAGGTTATGCAGGTCGAGCCAGCGCAGGCGCGTGGATTTGTCCTGGCGCACGGTGGCGAACTTCAGGCGGCGCATGAACGGCAGGTACAACACCGTGCCGGAAACGATCGCCACCACGAACAGTATCCCCATGAACGCCAGCAGCAACTTGCCCGGCAGCCCGGCGAACA
The DNA here is from genome assembly GCF_050432945.1 of Pseudomonas sp. 18173. Lineage (NCBI taxonomy): Bacteria > Pseudomonadati > Pseudomonadota > Gammaproteobacteria > Pseudomonadales > Pseudomonadaceae > Pseudomonas > Pseudomonas sp. 18173. The sequence continues at coordinate 114,487 of NZ_JBKFTN010000005.1, read as the reverse complement.
TGTCCACGTGCAGGCGCAACATGGTCAGCATGAAGCCGCCGTTGGCCGAAGGCGTTTCCAATGCTTCGCCGGTGCGGGCATCGAGCATGAAGGTGTGGGACGAGTTCGGCTCGGTGCCGGCGGTCGCGGCCATGATGGTCAGCACCGCGTTGGGCTCGTCGTCCTCGAAGCCGAAATACTGCATGACTTCACCGGGACGATGTCGCTCGGCCGCCTCTGCCAGTTGCTGTAAATTCAGGTGCGGGGTGTCCGCCGCCATTGCCTTCACTTCAGGCGCATCGCCCAGCAAATGGTCGATCTCGTGGTGAAAGATCAACGGCAGGCCGGTCAGCGCCAGCAGCAACAGGAACATCGTGCAAACCAGGCTGGTCCAGGTATGGACAGCGGACCAGCGGCGTATTGTTTTACTTTTCATTTCATGGCCTTCAGATAAACCAAAGCCGTCCACGAAGGACGGCCTGGTCATTGGGCGTGTCAGCTCAAGGCGTTACCACTTGTACGTGGCGCTCGCGACGACACTGCGCTGGTCGCCGTAGTAGCAGTAGAAGCTGTCGCAAGTGGAGATGTAGTCCTTGTCGAACAGGTTGGTCGCGTTAACGGCCAGCGAAGCGCCTTTGAGGCTGTTGTCCAGGCGACCGAGGTCGTAGTGAACCGCCGCGTCGAACACCGTGTAGGCGCCGGCCTTGCCCAGCCAGGTGTTGGCCTGGTCGCCGTAGGTGTTGCCGGTGTAGCGTGCGCCGGCGCCGATGCCGAAGCCGTCCAGCACGCCGTTGTGCCAGGTGTAGTCGCCCCACACCGACGCTTGCTGGTTAGGCATCAGTTGCAGGCGATTGCCCTTGTAGATGCCGTCTTGCACTTCGGATTTGGCCAGGGTGTAGGCAGCGGTAACCTTGAGGTTTTCGGTCACGTCGGAGACGGCTTCCAGCTCCAGGCCTTTGACTTTCACTTCGCCGGTCTGGCTGGTGACCGTGATGTTGCCCACGTTGTTGGTGACTGAAACGTTTTTCTGGGTCAGGTCATACACCGCCGCCGTCAGCAGGGTGTTGCTGCCCGGTGGCTGGTATTTGATGCCCAGTTCCCACTGTTTGCCTTCGGTCGGCTTGAACGAGTCGGTCGGCGAGGCGGCGGCATTGCTGGTCGGCTGGAACGATTCGGCGTAGGACAGGTAAGGCACGAAGCCCGAGTCGAACACGTAGCTGATCGCCGCGTTGCCGCTGAAGTTCTTGTCGCGCTCGGTGTTGGTGGCATCGCCCTTGTTGAAGAACGTGGTACCGGTGTGGACCCAGTCTTCACGACCGCCGAGGGTCAGGCGCCATTGGTCGAGGGCCATCTGGTCCTGGATGTACAGGCCGGTCTGCTGGGTTTTCTGTTCGTAGTCATAGAAGGCCGTGGAGCGTGCCGGACGCTCGATCGGCAAGCCATAGATCGGATTGTTGACGTTGATGCCCGGCGCGGTACCGAAGATCGACAGGTAGTTGGTGGTATTGCGCTGGTGGTCCAGGCCAATCAGCAAGGTGTGGCTGACGTCGCCGGTGACGAAATCGCCCTGGAAGTTGTTGTCCACGGCGAACTGGGCGATGTCTTCGTCGACGTTGGTGGTGCCACGACCGGTGTTGCCTTGATCGTCGACGACAAACCCGAACTGGGCAAAATCAGGGTTGTAGCTGTTGACGGTCACGGCCTGGAACGACAGCTCCGACTTGGTGTAGCGCAGGTTCTGCCGGAACTGCCAGACATCGTTCAGGCGATGTTCGAAGGCGTAACCCAGCGCGTAGTAGGTGCGGTCGTAGAAGTCGTAGTTCGGATCACCCAGGTTCTTGTGATGGGAGATTTCGCCGAACGGCATGTCGATCTTGGTGCCCTGGATCGGATAGAACTGACTGGTGATACCGGTATCGTCGCGGGTGAACTGCGTGAGCAGGGTGAACCGGGTGTCGTCGTCGATATTCCAGGTCAGGCTTGGCGCAATGTTGTAGCGCTTGTCATCGATGTGGTCGATTGGTGTGCCACCGTCGCGCAGTACGCCGCTGAGGCTGTACAGGAACTGTCCTTCGTCGTCGATCTTGCCGGTGCTGGCGAAGTTGATCTGGCGATGGTTGTCACTGCCGTACTGCAGCTGGATCTCGCTGCTGGCTTCAGCGCTTGGGCGACGGCTGACCATGTCCAGCAAGCCGCCCGGCGGAGTCTGGCCGTATACGGACGAGGCCGGGCCACGCAGCAACGCCAGGCGGTCGAGGTTCCAGGTTTCCTGTTTCGGGTTGGCGTACACACCTTTTGGCAGCGGCAGGCCGTCGAGGAATTGAGTCGGTTCGAAACCACGCACGCGCAACCAGTCGGAGCGGGTGTCGCTGCCGAAGCTGCTGGCGGTGATGCCCGGCAAGTAGCGTACGGCATCATCGAGGGTGTGCACGTTGCGGTCGTCCATCTGCTGGCGAGTGACGACCGAAATCGAGCGCGGCGCTTCGACCAGCGCGGTGTCGGTCTTGGTGCCGGCGGCGGTGCGCTTGGCTGTATAGCCCTGCGCCGAACCCCAGGCGCTTTCAGAGTCTTCCACACCGATCACACTGGTTGCCGGCAGGGCCATCACGCCCTCGGGCACGGCAACCAGGCTGTAGGTGCCTGTACTGCTCTGTTCCAGTTGCAGGCCGGTTCCACGCAGGGCTTCACGCAGGGCGCCGGCTGCGTCGAACTGGCCATTGACGGGTGCCGAGGTCTTGCCCGCCGCCAGCGACGGATTCAGCGACAAGGCCAAACCGGCCTGGCTGGCGATCTGGTTCAGGGTGCTGGCCAACGGAGCGGCCGGCAGGTTGTAGGCGCGAACGCTGGAAGCCTGTTCAGCGGCATACAGTGGGCTGCTGGCCAAAGGGGTGCAAAGGGCAATGGCAAGCGCCAGTAAACCGGGGCGCAACAAGGTGTCTAGCGAACGGGACATACAGCGGCTCCTGAATGGAAATATTTCTCAATTGCCTGTGTGCCGAACGAGAATTGAAAAGTGATAGGGCTGGATGAAAATAATTTCGATTCAGATACTGAGTCGCTATCAAAAAGCTTCAGTCGTGCGCAGTTGTGGCGAGGGGGCTTGTCGGATCGCCGCACCGCCCCGTCCGGCTGCGTAGCAGTCGCAAAATCAGCCAATGCGGTTTAACTGGAAAATGCAGGGGTCGCTTCGCGACCCAACGGGGGCAAGCCCCCTCGCCACAGGGTTCTGTGTGCGGGTTCAGGGCTTGGTATCGGCCTTGGCCACGACCTTCACCCACCATTGCGTGTGCTGTTCGATCTGCACCGGCAGGGTCGGCAACAGGGCATTGAGCGCGAGGTCAGTGTCGCGCAGCGGGAAACTGCCGGTGATGCGCAGGTCGGCGACTTCCGGCGCGACGCCAACGTAACCGGTTCGATAGCGGCCGATTTCATGCACCAGATCTTCCAGTCGCGTGTTGTCCACCACCAGCATGCCGCGGGTCCAGGCATCCGCACCGAAATGGATGGCCAGAACCGGGCCCAGGCTGTTGTTGCGGATCAGCACCTGCTGGCCTTCGTGCAGGATCTGTTCGTCTGCACTGGACTGCGGATGAACCGCCACCGCCGACTGCAACACGCTCAGGCGCGTGCCTTCTTCTTCGCGCTTGACCAGAAACCGGGTACCCAGCGCGCGCATGCTGCCTTCGCGGGTTTCGACGATGAACGGCCGGGGATCGCCATGAGCGGTTTCCACCAGGATTTCGCCGTCCTGAAGCACGATGCGTCGCTGCTTTTCATCGAAGCGCACATCCAGGGCACTGTGGGTGTTGAGATTGACCAGCGTGCCATCCGCCAGGCGCAGGGTGCGCTGCTCGCCAACGGCGGTGCGCTGGTCGGCCAGCCAATAGTCGATAGGCAGATAACGCTCCCCGGCAAACAGCGCCAGGCCGATCACGGCAACGAAACTGGCTACACCGCTGCCGAGCTTGCGCACCCGTCGACGAATACCTTCGCGCGATTGCAGCAGGGCCGTGCGGGCCGGGCCGCTGGCCACGCTGAATCGCTGGTCGAGCATGCCCAGCTGGCGCCAGGCGCGGGCGTGCTCTTCGTGGGCCGCGTGCCACTTGGCGAACTCTTCGCGCTCTACCGGGTTGGCGCAATCCAGGGACAACTGCCAGGCAATCGCCGCGTCCAGCACCTTGGCCGACACCGGCTTGGAACTGAGCGGGTTCATGTCGGTTCACCGTACAGCGCGATGTAGCACTGGCGAATGCCCTGCGCCAGGTACTGGCGCACCCGCGGCACCGACACGCCCAGGCGCTCGGCGATTTGCGCATGGCCGAGGCCGTCGAGACGGTTGTAGAGGAACGCTGCCCGGGCTTTGCTGGAAAGCGTGCCAAGCAAACGGTCGATGTTTTTCAGGTCTTCGAGGATCATCTGCTGTTCTTCCGCCGACGGTTGTTCGGCTTCGGGAACCAGCATCAACTCGGTGAGGTAAGCCTGCTCCAGCGCGGCGCGGCGGAAATAATCGAACAGCAGGCCCTTGGCGATCGCCACCAGGAATGCCCGTGGCTCGTGTGGGGCTTTCAGTTCCTCGCGGCCCAGCAAGCGCACGAAAGTGTCCTGGCTCAGGTCTTCGGCACGCTGCGGGCAGGCGACGTTGCGCCGAAGCCAGGCCAATAGCCAACCGCGATGGTCACGATATAACGCACCGACGAGCTCACTTTGGGGGCTTGGGACTGACGACACGCCGCATCACCGATTGGGAAATGTTAACTAACGAGAATTGTTCGCGATTGTGGCAGAGGCGGGGGAGGTAAGCAATTGGCGTTGGTCGGGTCGGAACTTGGCGAAGGCCCTTGTAGGAGCGAGCTTGCTCGCGATGAATTTGAAGGCGACGCATTTTTCCAGACAGCACGCGTCACCGTTCGCGTCCATCGCGAGCAAGCTCGCTCCTACAAGAAGGGGCCTGAAGGTCAGAAGGAAGGCGCCTGCTGCCGGCGCTTCCACTGGCTCAGGCGCTGCTGCAAATTCAACGGGCTATGAATCTGCTGCTGCCGCGCACGGCTGAACAGGATCAGCATCAGTTCGGCGGTGGCCAGGGCGTCGGCGCTGGCGTGATGGCGTTCGAAGACTTCGAGCTTGAACCAGTCGATCCAGTCGTCCAGCCCGGCCTCGCGAATGTGCGCCTGGGGGCACAGCAGCGGTGCAATGTCCGCCACGTCCAGAAACGGATGCTGCAACTTGAATCCCAGATGATCTTTCAGCGCACGGCCGAGCATGTGCTGGTCAAACGGCGCGTGGAAGGCCAGTACCGGACTGTCACCGAGGTACTCCATCAGGTCGAGCAGCGCTTCAGCCGGGTCGCAGCCCGCCGCAATGGCGCTGGGGCCAATACCGTGGATCAGCACGCTGGGGCCCAGGTTTACTTGCGGATATTGCAGGGTGCGCTCGAATTGCTGGCGAAAGTCGATGGCCCCGTCCTCGATCACCACGGCGCCGATGGACAATACGCGGTCCTTGTTCAGGTTCAACCCGGTGGTTTCCAGATCGAGCACCACCCAGCGCTGCTCGCGCAGGCTGCACTGCGCCAGGTCGGCAGCAGTTGGCAGGCGTTCCAGCCGATGTTGCAGATGGGCAGGCAAGGTGGGGGGCGTCGGGCGCAACCAGGAAAACAGGCTCATAACTGATACCGCAAGGACAGGCTGCTTTGCAGGCGTTGTGCCTGGCGCAGGGACTCACGCAGGATGCGCCGGTCCAGATGGTTGAGGCTGTCAGGATCGACCCGGTTCGAGTAAGGAAAATTCTCCCGGGTCTGTAGTTGATGTTGCTGCATGCGGGTTTGCTGGATGAAGTGATAAGCCTCTTCGTACGCGGCGCCGTCCAGAGGGTCGATGACCTCCCTGACGACCAGTTGGCGAAAACGTTCCAGGGTGTTGTTCGCTTCGATACCGTGGGCCAGGGCCAGCAACCGGGCACCTTCGACAAAGGGTGCCAGGCCTTGGATCTTAAGGTCCAGGGTGGCCTTCTCGCCATTTTTGCGCGTCAGCACGAACTCGCGGAAGCGCCCCACAGGCGGGCGATTGCGCAGCGCATTCTCGGCCATCATGCGCTGGAACAAACGGTTGTCAGCGACCTGATCGAGAATGCTCCGACGCAACTGCTCGCAGCCTTGCTCGCTACCCCAGACCACGCGCAAATCGAAATAGATGCTCGAGCCCAGCAGGTTCTCCGGGGTTGCCTCGCGGATAAACGCCGCAAAGCGTCGCGCCCATTCGGCCCGGGACAGGCACAGCTCAGGGTTGCCGGCCATGATATTGCCCTTGCACAACGTGAAGCCGCACAGCGCCAGGCTCTGGTTGATCTGCTGGGCAATGGGCAACAGCTTGCCGCGAATCTCGGCGGCATGGGCCGCATCCCTGGCTTCGAACAGAATGCCGTTGTCCTGGTCGGTGTGCAGCGTCTGCTCGCGGCGGCCTTCACTGCCGAAACACAGCCAGCTGAACGGCACGCCGGGGTCGCCTTTTTCGGCGAGGGTCAATTCGATCACCCGGCACACGGTGTGGTCGTTGAGCAAGGTGATGATGTGGGTGATCTGCGTCGACGACGCGCCGTGGGCCAGCATTCGTTCGACCAGCTGACCGATTTCGCCCCGCAGCGCCACCAGGTTTTCCACCTTTTGTGCGTTGCGGATAGTGCGGGCCAGGTGCACAAGGTCGACCCGTTGCAGGGAAAACAGATCACGCTCGGAGACCACGCCGCACAAGCGCTGGTCCTTGACCAGGCAGACATGGGCGATGTGCCGCTCGGTCATGGCAATCGCCGCGTCGAATGCACTGTGATCCGGCGACAGGAAAAACGGCGCCCGGGTCATGTGCCCGTCGATGGCTTCGTTGAAATCACTGCTGCCGTCGGCCACGGCCTGACGCAGGTCGCGCAGGGTGAAAATCCCCAGTGGGGCCTTCAAATCATCGACCACCACGATGCTGCCGACCTGTTGTTCGTGCATCAGCGTCACGGCTTCGCGCAACGGCGTCTGCGGGGCGCAGGTCACCGGGTGACGCATGGCCAGTTCGCCCAGTCGGGTATTGAGCGAATATTGGGTGCCAAGGGTTTCCACGGCCTTTTGCTGCACTTGCTGGTTGACCTGATCCAGCAGGCTGCTGACGCAACGCAGGGCGAAGTTACGGAAAGTATCCGATAGCGAAAACAGGCGGATGAACGCCGGCTTGTTCAGTTGCAGGCAGAAGGTGTCCTCGCCGGCCAGGTGCTCCGTGCGGGTCGCCCGTTCACCCAGTAATGCCGCGAGGGGGAAGCACTCGCCGGTGCTGATCTCGAAGACCGTTTCGGTACCACCCTTTGCCGTATGCGCACGCTCGCCCACGACCCGGCCTTGCTTGACGATATAGAAGTGCTCGACCGGGCCGTCGGCGGGTTTGATGATGCTCTCGCCAGGGGCGTAGAAACGCAGCTGACATTGCTCGACCAGATACGCCAGGTGAGCGTGTTCCATCTGGTTGAAGGGCGGGAAGCGCTGAAGGAATTGCAACGTGCCCTGGATGTTCTGCAACACCGCGGTTTTCCCTGCCTGTGTGAAGGCGTCCGCTTTACTCATAACCATTACCGCAGTCTTTTTTGGATTTGTTGTTGTCGGATGACTCACCCATGGTCGGCCCCTATGGTCAGGGTGCCCATTGGACGTAAGTCTAGGTAGGCAATCAACGAGACGGAATGTCGGAAAAGCCTTACGCACTTGAGAGAAAAATCGCTCTATCTTGCTATTGGAAAAGTATTCGACGAAGTGCACATTGAAGGTCTGCTTAGCGATGTCTCACCACTGTGCTAGGGAATAGAACTGAACATGTAGAGAACGCCATGTCCGACCACGATATTTTGAGTGACGCCGAGCGGGAATTGCTCAGTGCTGTCATGCTGGAACCTGACTTGCCGCCGCAACGGGTGCTGATCGTCGACGACGACAAAGACGCCCGGGAGCTGTTGTCAGAGATCCTCGCGTTGGAAGGGATTCGCTGCAAGACAGCAGCCAGTGGCGAAGCGGCACTCAATATCCTGGTGGCTGAGGCAGAGATCAAAAAGCCCTCGATCGGTTTGCTGATCACCGACCTGCGGATGGGCCATGTAGACGGGCTGGATCTGATCCGCCAGATACGTGAGTCGGTTCGGGCAGCGTTACCGATCATTATTGTTTCGGGTGACGCCGACGTGGAGGATGCGATCGCCGCGATGCATTTGAGTGTGGTGGACTTTTTGCTCAAGCCGATTGATGCCGGGGAGTTGCTTGAGTTGGTCAAGCGTGAGCTTGGGATGAAGCCTTAGCAGCCCCGCACATCCCCTGTGGGAGCGCATCGGTAAATAAAAAAGCCCTGATCTTTCGATCAGGGCTTTTTCATGTCAGGTGTAAACGCTCAGTTACAGGCCATTGGCAGCCTTGAACTCGCGACGACGACGGTGCAGGACCGGCTCGGTGTAGCCGTTCGGCTGTTTGGTGCCTTCGACCACCAGTTCGACCGCCGCCTGGAAGGCGATGTTGCTGTCGAAGTTCGGGGCCAGCGGACGGTACAGCGCGTCACCGGCGTTCTGACGGTCAACCACCGGCGCCATGCGCTTGAGGCTTTCCATGACCTGGTCTTCGGTGACGATGCCATGGCGCAGCCAGTTGGCGATGTGCTGGCTGGAAATACGCAGCGTTGCACGGTCTTCCATCAGGCCGACGTCGTTGATGTCCGGCACCTTCGAACAGCCGACGCCCTGGTCGATCCAGCGCACCACATAACCGAGAATGCCCTGGCTGTTGTTGTCCAGTTCGTTCTTGATCTGTTCGGCGGTCCACTGAGGGTTCACCGCCAGCGGGATGGTCAGGATGTCGTCCACCGAAGCATGCTCACGCTTGGCCAGTTCGGCCTGACGGGCGAACACGTCAACCTTGTGGTAATGCAGCGCGTGCAGCGCAGCAGCGGTCGGCGAGGGTACCCAGGCGGTGTTGGCGCCGGCCAGTGGGTGAGCGATTTTCTGTTCGAGCATCGCCGCCATCAGGTCCGGCATGGCCCACATGCCTTTACCGATTTGTGCACGACCTTGCAGGCCGGTGCTCAGACCGATATCGACGTTGGAGTTCTCGTAGGCGCCGATCCATTTTTCCGCCTTCATGTCCGCCTTGCGTACCATCGGGCCGGCTTCCATGGAGGTGTGGATTTCATCGCCCGTGCGGTCGAGGAAACCGGTGTTGATGAACACCACGCGCTCGCTCGCTGCCTTGATGCAGGCCTTGAGGTTGATCGTGGTACGACGCTCCTCGTCCATGATCCCGACTTTGAGGGTGTTGCGTGGCAGGCCCAGCACGTCTTCGATGCGACCGAACAGCTCGTTGGTGAACGCGGCTTCTTCAGGGCCGTGCATCTTCGGCTTCACGATATAGACCGAGCCGGTGCGGCTGTTCTTGCGCGAGCTGTTGCCGTTGAGGTTGTGGATCGCCGACAGGCAGGTCACCAGGCCGTCGAGAATGCCTTCCGGCACTTCATTGCCATCTTTGTCGAGGATCGCGTCGATGGTCATCAGGTGACCGACGTTACGCACGAACAGCAACGAACGGCCGTGCAGGCTCAGTTCACTGCCATCGACAGCGGTGTAGGTGCGGTCGGCGTTCATGGTGCGGGTAAAAGTCTGACCGCCCTTGGCAACGCTTTCCGACAGATCGCCCTTCATCAGGCCGAGCCAGTTGCGATAGATCACCACTTTGTCATCAGCGTCGACGGCGGCGACCGAGTCTTCGCAGTCCATGATGGTGGTCAGCGCGGCTTCCATCAGGATGTCTTTGACGCCGGCTGCGTCGGTCTGGCCGACCGGGGTGCTGGCGTCGACCTGGATTTCGAAATGCAGGCCATTGTTTTTCAGCAGGATCGCAGTCGGTGCAGCGGCATCGCCCTGGAAACCGATCAGTTGAGCATCGTTGCGCAGGCCGGTGTTGCTGCCGCCTTTGAGGGCGACCACCAGTTTGCCATCGACGATCTTGTAGCCGGTGGAGTCGACGTGGGAGCCGGCCGCCAATGGCGCCGATTCGTCGAGGAAGGCACGGGCGAAGGCGATGACCTTGTCACCGCGCACCTTGTTGTAGCCTTTGCCTTTTTCCGCGCCGCCAGCTTCGCTGATGGCGTCGGTGCCGTAGAGTGCGTCATACAGCGAACCCCAGCGGGCGTTCGAGGCGTTGAGCGCAAAGCGGGCGTTCATTACCGGCACCACCAGTTGCGGGCCGGCCATGCGGGCGATTTCGTCATCGACGTTTTGCGTCGTCGCCTGGAAATCGGCCGCTTCTGGCAGCAGATAACCGATGTCTTGCAGGAAGGCTTTATAGGCCACGGCGTCGTGGGCCTGACCGGCACGGGATTGGTGCCAGTCATCGATACGAGCCTGGAAATCATCGCGTTTGGCGAGTAGGGCTTTGTTCTTCGGCGCCAGGTCATGGATGACCTTGTCGGCACCGGCCCAGAACTTATCGGCGGTGAGGCCGGTACCGGGAATGGCTTCGTTGTTCACGAAGTCGAACAGGACTTTGGCGACCTGCAGGCCACCGACTTGAACGTGTTCAGTCATTGCTTGCCTCACTCTGCTCAGCTATTTCGCTTTTCAGCTCTTCAATTTAACAATGAAGCCTTTGGCCATTTAAACCACAAACCCCTCTACCAGTACATGCCCGCGACGGGCGGCTGGGTTGGGACCAATCAACGGCTTGGGGCCTTGCTGACAGGGCTTTCAGGGTTGCGAACGTGCCTGCGGCAGACATCGATCCAACGTTATGTAGTGCGCGCTGCGGCATACTACATGATGAATTGCGGTTGTGAAAATTAGACTAATTACGTCGTTCTGCGACCCCATGACGCATTGCGGTCACGTCGGGGATGGTGATGTTCTCAAAAAACTATTGGATTGTTCCAGTTAAATATCAAAAGTTGTACACGATTTGTTTTCCATTTTGATCGGCGGCGTTTTCATTCGCGAGCAGGCTCGCTCCCACAAAGGCCCGCGCAACCCTTGTGGGAGCGAGCCTGCTCGCGAAGGCGCCTGACCTGTCGGCGCAGGTCCAACCCTTGCCTATACTTGTTTTTCCAAAACAAAAAACATGACCAGAGGGCTGCGCCATGGACCATCTCGTACTCACCGTTTTTGCTCCGGACAAGCCAGGGCAAGTCGAGCGCATTGCCCAATGCATTGCCGAGCACGGCGGTAACTGGCTGGAAAGCCGCATGTCGCGCATGGCCGGGCAATTCGCCGGCATTTTGCGGGTGGGGGTGCCCGCCGAGGCCTACGACGAATTGGTCGCTGCCCTGCAGGGCTTGTCTGCCCAGGGCATTCGCGTGTTGGTCGCCGAAAGCAGCATCGAACAATCCTGCACCTGGAAGCCGATCGCCATGGAACTGGTGGGCAATGATCGCCCGGGGATCGTGCGTGACATCACGCGCTTGTTGAGCGAACAGGGGGTGAACCTGGAACGGCTGGTCACCGAAGTGCGCCCGGCACCGATGAGCAGCGAGCCGTTGTTCCATGCCGAAGCGATTCTTGCGGTCCCGTTGACGCTGTCGCTGGACGTACTGCAATCGCGCCTGGAAACCCTGGCGGACGATCTGATGGTCGAGTTGGTGCTGCGCAGTGATCCCTGATCAGGTTATCCAAGTTAAACGTGCACCGGCCTGTGGATAACCTGTAGAGACACCCCGCCAGGCCACGCCGACCGGGGTTCTTCAAGACTTGATCAAAAAACCAGCAGTTTCAGCCACTTGCGCACAATCGGCGGGGATCACGCTGTGGATAACCTTGGGAAGGATCAACGCAGGCCACGGGAGACGTGGCCTGTAGAGCTTTGTGTGTTTTTTGATCAGCTGCGGCGACGCAAGCTGAGCCATGCATCAACGCTGTAAACCGCCAGACCGGCCCAGATAAACATGAACGCTACCAAGGTGCTGGACGACAGGTGCTCGCCAAACAGCAGCACCGCTTGCAGCAGTACCAGTGTCGGTGCCAGATACTGGAGAAAGCCCAGTGTCGTGTAGGGCAAATGCCGTGCAGCGGCGTTGAAGCAGACCAGCGGCACCAGCGTGATCGGCCCGGCGGCCACCAGCCACCAGGCTTGGGACGTGGTCCAGAATTCGGCCTGGGCGCTGCTGGCCGTCGGGTTGAGCAACAACCAGCCGAGGGCAATCGGCACCAGCATCCAGGTTTCCACCACCAGCCCCGGCAGCGCCTTGACGGGTGCCTGCTTGCGAATCAGGCCATAGAAACCGAAGGTCAGGGCCAGCACCAGCGACACCCACGGCAGGCTGCCGACTTGCCAGACCTGTTGCGCCACACCCACAGCCGCCAGACCCACGGCAATCCATTGCATGCGCCGCAGCCGTTCGCCGAGGATCAGCATGCCCAGCAACACGTTCACCAACGGGTTGATGTAGTAACCGAGGCTGGCCTCCAGCATGCGGCCGTTGTTCACCGACCACACGTAGGTCAGCCAGTTGGCTGCGATCAGCGCACCGCTCAGGGCCAGGATCGCCAGCCGTCGCGGGTTTTCCCGCAACTCGCGCCACCAGCCGGGATGTTTCCAGACCACCAGCAACAGGGCGCCGAACAGCGCGGACCAGAGCACCCGGTGGATGATGATTTCCACGGCGGGCACGCTGGCGATGGCTTTGAAATAGAGGGGAAAAAGCCCCCAGATGATGTAGGCACTCAGGCCTAGAATGTACCCGCGACGCGGGTTGGCGGCTTGCATGCAGAATCCTTGCTTAGGCAGCTAACAAAGAGGGGATTGTAAGGAGATTTGTTTGCAAATGTCCTGACTGAATAGGTAGGTCATTTGTGAACGCGGACAACCTGTGGGAGCGGGCTTGCTCGCGAAAGCGGTGAGTCATTCAACATTGATGTCGACTGATACGCCGCCTTCGCGAGCAAGCCCGCTCCCACAGGGTTTCAGGTTGGTCAGAACAGTTTCAGTGGTTCTTCATTGAGCGCCGCCAGTTGTTCGCGCAACGCCAGCACCTGGTCCCCCCAATAACGCTCGGTGCCGAACCACGGAAAGCTGCGGGGAAATGCAGGGTCGTCCCAGCGGCGGGCGAGCCAGGCGCTGTAATGCATCAGGCGCAAGGCACGCAAAGGTTCGATCAAGGCCAGTTCACGCGGGTCGAAGTCGTGGAATTCGTTGTAGCCATCCATCAGTTCCGACAACTGGCTCAGGCAATCCTGGCGATCGCCGGCGAGCATCATCCAGATGTCCTGCACCGCCGGGCCCATGCGGCAGTCGTCGAGGTCGACGATATGGAACATCTCGTCGCGACACATCATGTTGCCGGGGTGACAGTCACCGTGCATGCGGATGTTCTGGTGCGGCGTGTTGCTGTAGGCATCTTCCACACGCTTGAGCAGATCGCGGGCCACCGACTCGTAGGCCGGCAGCAGGCTACGGGGGATGAAGTTGCCGTCGAGCAAGGTATTGAGTGAGTCATGGCCGAAATTTTTCACCGCCAGCGCTTCACGGTGTTCGAACGGCCTGGTCGAGCCGACCGCATGCAGGCGACCGAGCAACTGGCCAAGGCGATACAGTTGGTCGAGGTTGCCTGGCTCTGGCGCACGGCCGCCACGGCGGGGGAACAGGGTGAAACGGAAACCGTTGTGTTCGTGCAGGGTTTCACCGTTGTGGATCAACGGCGCCACGACCGGCACCTCGCAGTCGGCGAGTTCGGCGGTGAACTGGTGCTCTTCCAGAATCGCTTCGTTGCTCCAGCGTTGCGGCCGGTAGAACTTGGCGATCAGTGGCTCGGCGTCTTCGATACCGACCTGATAGACGCGGTTCTCGTAGCTGTTGAGCGCCAGGATGCGTGCGTCGCTGAGAAAGCCGATGCTTTCGACGGCATCGAGCACGAGGTCTGGCGTAAGGGTTTCAAACGGGTGGGCCATGCTGACTCCTGCGCGCAGCAGGCTGCTGCGTCCGGCCAGGCATGGTAGCGCAGAAGGCGCGGCTTTAGGGGGTGGGCTTGAGATGTGCGGTGTTTGGGCTGACGCCTTCGCGGGCGAGCCCGCTCCCACAGGGATTCATGTAGTCCTTGTGGGAGCGGGCTTGCCCGCGAAGAGGCCGGATCAGGCGCCGACGATCCCGCCGTCTTCCCGGGTAATCGCCATCACCGACGAGCGCGGCTTGCCGTTGGGCAGGTGCTCGGGGAAGGTCGAACCGCCGTTTTCGCCCGGGTGCTGGATCCCGACAAACAGGGTTTTCTGGTCCGGCGAGAAGCTGATCCCGGTCACCTCGCAGCCCACCGGGCCGACCATGAAGCGGCGAATCTCGCCGGTCGCCGGGTCAGCGCAGAGCATCTGGTTATTGCCCATTCCGGCAAAGTCACCGGTGTTGCTCACGTCACCGTCAGTCAGGATCCACAAGCGTCCGGCCTTGTCGAAGCCCAGGCCGTCCGGGCTGTTGAACATGTTCTGCGGCGTGATGTTCGACGAGCCGGCCTTTGGTGTACCGGCATGCGCGCCCGGGTTGCCGGCCACTACAAACAGGTCCCAGGCAAAGGTGTGCGAGGCGTGATCGTCGCGCTCGGTGCGCCAGCGCAGGATCTGGCCGTAGACGTTCTTCTCGCGCGGGTTCGGTCCGCCCACCGGTTGCCCGTCTTCGCCACGTTTGGCGTTGTTGGTCAGCGTGCAGTAGACCTGGCCATCCTTGGGGCTGACCACGATCCATTCCGGGCGGTCCATGCGCGTGGCTTTCACCACACTGGCGGCGAGACGGGCGTGGATCAGCACTTCGGCCTGATCGGCAAAACCGCTGCTGGCGTCGATACCGTTCTTGCCGTGGGTCAGCTCGATCCATTCACCCTGGCCTTTGGGGTGATCGGCGTTGCCGTCCCCCGCATCGAAACGCGCCACGTACAGGGTGCCGTGATCGAGAATGTCGCGGTTGGCCTTGTGGTTCTTGTGGTCGATCTTGTCGCGGCTGACGAATTTGTAGATGAACTCGCCGCGCTCATCATCGCCCATGTACACCACGGCATGACCGTCGGCGGTTTCGGCCAGGGCGGCGTTTTCGTGCTTGAAGCGCCCCAGGGCCGTGCGTTTGACCGGCGTCGACTTCGGATCGAACGGATCGATCTCTACCACCCAGCCGTGACGGTTGAGCTCGTTGGGGTTCTTGGCCAGGTCGAAGCGCTCGTCGTGCGGGTGCCAGTTGATCTCCTTGCTGGTCGCCACCGCGCCGTAGCGCTTTTGCGCCGGGTCGAATTTCTGCTCGGCGTTGCTGCTGCCGAAACAGTCGGTGAAGTTCTCTTCACAGGTCAGGTAGGTGCCCCAAGGCGTCTTGCCATTGGCGCAATTCTGGAAGGTGCCGAGCACGTTCTTGCCGTGGGGGTCGGCACTGGTTTTCAACAGGGCATGGCCGGCGGCCGGGCCGCTCATGCTGATCGGGGCGTTGCCGTGAATGCGGCGGTTGTAGCGCGAGCCCTGGACGAATTGCCATTGGCCGTTCTTGCGCTGCACTTCAATCACCGACACACCTTCGCAGGCCAGCGCCTTGCGCACGTCTTCCGCCGATTGCGGCATGCCGCCGTGGGCGTAGAGGTAGCGGTAGTTGGTGTATTCGTTGTTGATCGCCATCAGCGCCCGGTCTTTTTCGCCCGGGAATTCGAACAGGCTCATGCCGTCGTTGTTGTCGCCGAACTGGGCTTCCTGATGTTCGGCACTGCCGTTGCCGCTCGGGTCGAACGCCGGGCCATCCTTGTGCAGAGGCTGGCCCCAGCTGATCAGCACCGAGGACTTGTAGCCCGGTGGCAGGGTGATGGCGTCGCTGGTGGCGGCGGGAATGCTGTCAAAGCCCAGCAACTGGCTGTTACCGGCGCTGACGCTGGCAGCCATCACACTGCGGCTCAGCAGGTTGCCGCCGAGGAACATCGCAGCGCCGCACAGGGCACCTGCACTGATGAAGCCGCGACGACTGAGGCCGACCATGGTTTCGAGGTCGGTGGACTGGTTTTCTTCTAATAGGCTCATTTCAGGCTCCCTGCGGTTTTGCAGACACCTTAATGATGAGTAATGAACCTTTTGTTGCAATTCTGTTTACAACGGTGTGCCCAGCAGCACCCTGGACGGCGAAAATTCCACGCGCACCGGCTTGCCGCATGTCAGCCCCAATGCCTGCAAATGCTCCGGTTCGTCCAGGGCGCACAGTGTCAGGCCGTTGGGCAGGGTAATGCGCACTTCGCTGGGGCCATCGTCGGCGTCGAGAATCTTTT
Source organism: Pseudomonas sp. 18173 (assembly GCF_050432945.1). Taxonomy (NCBI): domain Bacteria; kingdom Pseudomonadati; phylum Pseudomonadota; class Gammaproteobacteria; order Pseudomonadales; family Pseudomonadaceae; genus Pseudomonas; species Pseudomonas sp. 18173. Next base: position 98,249 of record NZ_JBKFTN010000005.1, on the reverse strand, counting down.
CGATGGTGCCTTTCAGGCAATTGTTTCCATGAGTTTCAGCGGAATCGACTTCCAGCACATCGAGCCAGCCGGCCTTGATCAACGCCACGACTTCAGTACCGATTTGCAGTTCCAGGCGCTCGGTGCTGTCGTGGGTGATTTGCGCATCGACGATCACGCCTTCGGCGACCTCGAGGCGGATCAGGTCGTTGCGTCCCTGGGGTTCGATCGCCACCACCTTGCCGTGCAATTGATTGCGCGCGCTGGTGCGCAGCATCAAGCGCCCGAGCAGGTCGAGGTCGCTCGCGTCTTCAGCGGCTTCCAGCACTTGAGCCTGTAAGGCTTGCAGCTTCTGGTACAGGCGCAACACGCGCTCGCCTTCGTTGGACAGGCGGGCTCCGCCACCACCCTTGCCGCCGACAATCCGTTCCACCAGCGGCTTCTGCGCCAGATTGTTCAGTTCATCGATCGCATCCCAGGCCGCCTTGTAGCTCAGCCCCGCGCTCTTTGCGGCGCGGGTGATCGAGCCTTGTTCGGCGATGTGCTGCAGCAGGGCGATGCGCTGCGGACGGCGGACAATGTGCTGGGACAACAAGGTTGGCAAAGACATGGCAAGTCGCTTTGGGTGGTGACAATGGTGGGGACGTTGGCCGCTTGCGCTGCGCGAGTCAAGTCAGGGTGTCTCGCCGGGTTTTGGCGTGCGGGCCAGGCAATAGACGTCGATCCTCGCCGCACCGGCGTCCATCAGCAGGCGAGCCAGGGCCTGGGCCGTGGCACCGGTGGTCAGTACGTCGTCGATCAGGGCCAGGTGCCGGCCTTTGACGACGGCGCCGGGTGCCAGGGCGAAAGCGTTGCGCAGGTTCTTTCGGCGGGCTTCGGCGTTCAAGGCCTGTTGGGCGTCGGTGTCCTGGGGTCGCAGCAGCAACCGTTCGTCGCAAGGGATACCGAGGCCCGTACCCAGCCACTGAGCCAGCATCGCTGCCTGATTGAATCCGCGTTGGCGCAGGCGGCGGCTGGCCAGCGGCACCGGGACCAGCACATCGGGTCGCGGCAAATCGTCTTCGAAGCGATGTTGCAGGTATTGAACGAGAAGTTCGGCGAGCAGGCGGCCAAACGGCCACTTGGCATTGTGTTTGAAACGGGTGATCAGGCTGTCTACCGGGAAGCTGTAGGTCCAGGGGGTGATCACTTGTTCGAAGGCCGGTGGTTGCTGCAAGCAATGGCCGCAAGTCAGCCCGGCTGCGGGCAGGGGCAGCGCGCAGGTCTGGCAGTGATCGCCGAGCCAGGGCAGCTCGGTTTCACAGGCCATGCAGACGGGGAGGGTGCCGTCGGCGATTTCATCGCAGAGCAAACAGTTCTGTTTGTTTTTTAACCAGATGTAAACCAGTCCTTTGTATCGTGGTTGACAGCGCATCGCTCTTCCTTAAATATGCCGAACATCCGTGTCGCGCCTGTGGGTATTCCATTCCCCCGGTCGCCTGCCCAGCATAAAACAAAGGTAACGCCCATGAGCGCCAGCACTACTGCAACCCTGCGTCATGACTGGTCTTTGGCCGAAGTCAAAGCACTCTTCGTTCAGCCATTCAATGACCTGCTGTTCCAGGCGCAGACGGTGCACCGCGCGCATTTCGACGCCAACCGAGTCCAGGTCTCGACCCTGTTGTCGATCAAGACCGGGGCCTGCCCGGAAGATTGCAAATATTGTCCGCAGTCCGGTCACTACAACACCGGCCTGGAAAAAGAAAAACTGATGGAAGTGCAGAAGGTCCTCGAAGAGGCCGCTCGCGCCAAGGCCATCGGTTCGACCCGTTTCTGCATGGGCGCGGCGTGGAAGCACCCGTCGGCCAAGGACATGCCTTATGTGCTGAAGATGGTCGAAGGCGTGAAAGCCCTGGGCCTGGAAACCTGCATGACCCTCGGTCGCCTGGATCAGGAGCAGACCGAAGCGCTGGCCAAGGCCGGCCTCGACTACTACAACCACAACCTCGATACCTCGCCGGAGTTCTACGGCAGCATCATCACCACCCGTACCTACAGCGAGCGCCTGCAAACCCTGGCGTATGTGCGTGACTCGGGGATGAAGATCTGCTCCGGCGGCATCCTCGGCATGGGCGAGTCGCTGGACGACCGCGCCAACCTGCTGATCCAGCTGGCCAACCTGCCGGAGCACCCGGAGTCGGTGCCGATCAACATGCTGGTGAAAGTCGCCGGTACGCCGCTGGAAAATGCCGACGACGTCGACCCGTTCGACTTCATCCGCATGCTCGCGGTTGCCCGCATCCTGATGCCGCAATCCCACGTGCGCCTGTCCGCCGGCCGCGAAGCCATGAACGAACAGATGCAGGCCCTGGCGTTCTTCGCCGGCGCCAACTCGATTTTCTACGGTGAAAAACTGCTGACCACCGCCAACCCGCAGGCCGACAAGGACATGCAACTGTTCTCGCGCCTGGGCATCCTGCCGGAAGCCCGCGAAGAGCACGCCGATGAAGTGCATCAGGCGGCTATCGAGCAGGCGCTGGTGGAGCAGAAGAGCAGCGAGCAGTTCTATAACGCGGCTGTTTGAGCAATCTCTGCTTCCACTGAATGAATGCAAAACCCTGTGGGAGCGGGCTTGCTCGCGAAGGCGGTCTGACATTCAACAGAGATGTTGACTGATACACCGCCTTCGCGAGCAAGCCCGCTCCCACAAAAAGCTCTATGTCATTTGAAAGTCGAGGCCTGCATGTCTTTCGATCTCGCCGCACGCCTTGCTGCCCGTCGTGCCGAAAACCTCTACCGTCAGCGTCCGCTGCTCGAAAGCCCGCAGGGGCCGCAAGTGGTGGTCGACGGCCAGCCGTTGCTGGCGTTCTGCAACAACGACTACCTGGGCCTGGCCAATCATCCGCAAGTGATCGAAGCCTGGCGCGCAGGTGCTTCGAAGTGGGGTGTGGGCGGTGGGGCGTCACATTTGGTCATCGGCCATAGCGCCCCGCATCATGCCCTGGAAGAAGCGCTGGCCGAGCTGACCGGTCGCCCGCGCGCGTTGCTGTTCACCACCGGCTACATGGCCAACCTCGGCGCGGTCACGGCGCTGGTCGGGCAGGGCGATACGGTGCTCGAAGACCGCCTCAACCATGCATCGCTGCTCGACGCGGGGCTGTTGTCCGGCGCGCGGTTCAATCGTTATCTGCACAACGACCCGGTGAGCCTGGCCAAGCGCCTGGAAAAAGCCACCGGCAATACGCTGGTGGTCACCGACGGCGTGTTCAGCATGGACGGTGATATCGCCGACTTGCCGGCGCTTGCCCGAGAGGCCAAGGCCAAAGGTGCCTGGTTGATGGTCGACGATGCCCATGGTTTTGGACCGCTGGGCGCCAACGGTGGCGGCATCGTCGAGCATTTCGGTTTGAGCCAGGATGACGTTCCGGTATTGGTCGGCACCCTCGGCAAAGCGTTCGGTACGGCGGGTGCCTTTGTGGCTGGCAGCGAAGAGCTGATCGAAAGTCTTGTCCAGTTCGCCCGTCCCTACATCTACACCACCAGCCAGCCACCTGCGCTGGCCTGCGCCACGCTGAAAAGCCTGGAACTGCTGCGTAGTGAGCATTGGCGCCGCGCGCACCTGAAAGCCCTGATCAGTCAGTTCCGCCGTGGTGCCGAGCAGATCGGTCTGGAGCTGATGGACAGCTTCACGCCGATCCAGCCGATCATGATCGGTGACGCAGGGCGCGCGGTGCGCCTTTCGCAAATGCTGCGTGAACGCGGATTGATGGTGACCGCGATCCGCCCACCGACCGTTCCCGCCGGTAGCGCCCGACTGCGGGTCACGCTGACGGCAGCCCACAGCGAGGCGCAGGTACAGCTATTGTTAGAGGGACTGGCCGATTGTTTTCAACAACTTGGACCGGAGCCCAGCCATGCGTGATCGTCTGATTCTGCTACCCGGCTGGGGCCTCGGCGTTTCGCCGCTGGAGCCGTTGGCTGCTGCGTTGCGAGGGTTGGATGAACACCTGCGCGTCGAAATCGAGCCGTTGCCGGAACTGGAGTCGAGCGATCTTCAAGAGTGGCTCGATGAGCTGGATTCGACACTGCCTCAGGACGCCTGGCTTGGCGGTTGGTCTTTGGGCGGCATGCTCGCGTCTGAGTTGGCGGCGCGGCGCGGGGACCGTTGCTGCGGGTTGCTGACGCTGGCAAGCAATCCCAGTTTCGTGGCATGGGCAGGTTGGACCAATGCCATGCACGAAGAAACGTTCAATGCCTTCCTCAACGGCTGCCGTCTTGATTCAGGCGCGACCTTGAAACGCTTCAGCCTGCTTTGCTCACAAGGCTCTGCCGACCCACGGTCCCTGGCGCGGCTCTTGTTGGCGGGTGCCCCTAAAACTTCGGACTCAGTGCTGCTCAGTGGCCTGGAGCTGTTGGGCGGGTTGAGCACGCGCGAGGCCTTGCTGGGTTTTCAGGGGCCACAGTTGCATCTGTTTGCCGGCCATGACGGTCTGGTTCCGGCCGAAGCTGCCGGCGAACTTCTGGCATTGCTGCCCGACATTGAAATCGGCCTGATTGAACAGGCCGGCCACGCGTTTCTTCTGGAAGACCCTCACGGTGTGGCGGGGGCAATCAATGCCTTTTTGCATGAGTCCGGTGATGACTGATTTATCTCTTCCCAAGGCGCCTGACGGTTTGCCCGACAAGCGCCAGGTAGCGGCTTCTTTTTCTCGTGCGGCGGCGAGCTACGATAGCGTGGCCGAATTGCAGCGTGATGTCGGCAGCCAGTTGTTGAGCCGCTTGCCGGACGCCTGGGTGCCAGCGCGGTGGCTCGACCTTGGCTGCGGCACTGGACACTTCAGCCGTGCACTGGGTGAGCGATTCCCCGCCGGTCACGGAGTGGCGTTGGACATCGCCGAAGGCATGCTCAATCACGCCCGGCCACTGGGTGGCGCGACGCATTTCATCGCCGGCGATGCCGAGCGTCTGCCAATGCAGGATTCGACCTGCGACCTGATTTTTTCCAGCCTGGCAGTGCAGTGGTGCGCGGACTTCGAGTCGGTGCTCAGTGAAGCTTTTCGGGTGCTGAAACCGGGTGGCGTTTTCGCGTTTGCTAGTCTTTGTGCAGGGACGTTGTTTGAACTGCGCGACAGCTGGCGGCAGGTCGATGGCATGGTGCACGTCAACCGTTTCCGGGAGTTTGCTGTTTATCAGCAATTGTGTGCAGCCAGCGGTTTGAGGACGGTCAGTCTGCAGAACGTTGCGCATGTGCTGAATTACCCGGATGTGCGCAGCCTGACCCATGAACTCAAGGCGCTGGGTGCGCACAACCTCAATCCTGGTCGACCGGGTGGCTTGACCGGCCGGGCGCGGATTCTGGGTCTGATTGAAGCCTACGAGCAGTTTCGTCAGGCCCAAGGCCTGCCGGCGACTTATCAAGTGGTGTACGCCGTTTTGGAGAAACCCTTATGAGTGCTGCCTATTTCATCACCGGCACGGATACGGATGTCGGTAAGACCACGATCGCTGCGGGGCTGCTGCATGCGGCACGTTCGGCAGGCTTGAGCACGGCGGCGGGCAAGCCGGTCGCCTCCGGTTGCGACGTGACACCCAAAGGCTTGCGCAATGCCGATGCGCTGGCCTTGTTGGCGGAGTGTTCGCTGACACTGACCTATGCACAGGTCAATCCGGTGGCCTTCGAACCGGCCATCGCCCCGCACCTGGCGGCGCGAGAGGCGGGCGTGGCGCTGACGGTGCAGTCGTTACTGACGCCGATGCGGCAGATTCTGGCCATGCAGGCCGATTTCACCTTGATCGAAGGCGCTGGCGGCTGGCGCGTGCCGCTGGCCGATCAGGACAATCTATCGGACCTGGCCATCGCTCTGAAGCTTCCGGTCATTCTTGTCGTCGGCGTGCGCCTGGGTTGTATCAGCCATGCCTTGCTGACGGCCGAAGCGATTGCCCGGGACGGCTTGCAACTGGCAGGGTGGGTGGCCAACATCATCGACCCGAAGACCTCGCGGCTGGAAGAAAACCTGGCCACCCTTGCCGAGCGCATACCGGCGCCGTGCCTGGGGCGTGTGCCTAAACTCAAGGCCGTTATGGCTGAAGCCGTGGCCGAGCACTTGCAACTGGACCTGCTGGACTGACGTTTTTGCAGTGCGGGCTTTACCTATGACAAGGCACTGTGCCATTAGTGTTTTTGTCGGGTGTTTTGCCAGCCACTCTGCTTCAATGAGCGCTGTTGATCCTTTGCAAGGACGAGTTCTCCCATGGAAATCTCAGGAAGCACCGCTTTTTATGCCGGTCTGAGCACTATTCAGACAGGGCAGAACCGCGTCGATCAAGCCGCCGGGCAGATTGCCAACACCACCATTGAACGTTCAGTCACCAGCCAGTCTTCCGAGGCTCAGGTCGATCGCCTGCGTTCAGTCGATCGCAGCCAGCAATCGGACCTGGCCAGCAACGTGGTCGAAATGTCCCAGGGCAAGATTCAGGCGGAGCTGGGTGTGAAAGTCGCCAAGGCAGCCGATGAAGTGCTCGGAACCCTGATCGATACCTACGCCTGATTCTTTACCGAGTCCGCACCTTCCAGCGCCGCGCCTGTTCGCGGCGTTTTTCTGCGTAAGTCTTTCTTGCTCAACTAATCTTTCCTGTGTGGCGGGCCGCTTCGAAAGCGCGGCTGCGTTGTCGTGCGCCTGTGTGTCCAAACCTGCGATGACGAATGGCAAAAGATCGACGCTTGACAAGATTTCGGCGTAAACGTATGTTTCAAACAACTGTTTGATCGCAACAGCAAGTCAATGCGGTCGTTCATTCCCGGTTACATCAGCAGAGGTTTATCGCTATGCCTGACTACAAGGCCCCCTTGCGTGATATTCGCTTCGTACGTGACGAACTGCTCGGCTACGAAGCGCACTATCAGAGCCTGCCGGCTTGTGCGGACGCAACTCCGGACATGGTTGACGCCATTCTCGAAGAGGGCGCCAAGTTTTGTGAGCAGGTACTGGCTCCGCTGAACCGCGTAGGCGACCTCGAAGGCTGCACCTGGAGCGAGTCCGGCGTTAAGACCCCGACTGGCTTCAAGGAAGCCTACAAGCAATTCGTTGAAGGCGGCTGGCCAAGCCTGGCCCACGACGTAGAGCACGGCGGCCAGGGCCTGCCGGAGTCTTTGGGTCTGGCCATCAGCGAAATGGTTGGCGAGTCCAACTGGTCGTGGGGCATGTACCCGGGCCTGTCGCACGGTGCGATGAACACCATCTCCGAGCACGGCACCCCCGAGCAGCAAGAGGCGTACCTGACCAAGCTGGTTTCCGGCGAATGGACCGGCACCATGTGCCTGACCGAGCCGCACTGCGGCACCGACCTGGGCATGCTGCGCACCAAGGCCGAGCCTCAGGCCGACGGTTCCTACAAGGTTTCCGGCACCAAGATCTTCATCTCGGCCGGTGAACACGACATGGCCGACAACATCGTCCACATCGTACTGGCCCGCCTGCCGGATGCACCGGCTGGCACCAAAGGCATCTCCCTGTTCATCGTGCCGAAGTTCCTGCCGAACGCCGATGGCTCGGTTGGCACACGTAACGCCGTGTCTTGCGGTTCCCTGGAACACAAGATGGGCATCCACGGCAACGCCACCTGCGTGATGAACTTCGACGGCGCCACCGGTTACCTGATCGGCCCGGCGAACAAAGGCCTGAACTGCATGTTCACCTTCATGAACACCGCACGTCTGGGTACCGCGCTGCAAGGCCTGGCCCACGCCGAAGTCGGTTTCCAGGGCGGCCTGAAATACGCTCGCGACCGTCTGCAAATGCGCTCGCTGACTGGCCCGAAAGCGCCGGACAAAGCCGCTGACCCGATCATCGTGCACCCAGATGTACGCCGCATGCTGTTGACCATGAAGGCATTCGCCGAAGGCAACCGTGCGATGGTGTACTTCACCGCCAAACAGGTCGACATCGTCAAATACGGCGTGGACGAAGAAGAGAAGAAGAAAGCCGACGCTTTGCTGGCGTTCATGACGCCGATCGCCAAGGCGTTCATGACCGAAGTCGGTTTCGAATCGGCCAACCACGGCGTGCAGATCTACGGCGGCCACGGCTTCATCGCCGAGTGGGGCATGGAGCAGAACGTTCGCGACAGCCGCATCTCGATGCTGTACGAAGGCACCACCGGCATCCAGGCTCTCGACCTGCTGGGCCGTAAAGTGCTGATGACCCAGGGCGAGGCTCTGAAAGGCTTCACCAAGATCGTCCACAAGTTCTGCCAGACCAACGAAGGCAACGAAGCGGTTCAAGAGTTCGTCGCGCCGCTGGCTGCACTGAACAAGGAATGGGGCGAACTGACCATGAAGGTCGGTATGGCTGCCATGAAAGATCGCGAAGAAGTCGGCGCGGCTTCCGTGGACTACCTGATGTACTCCGGTTACGCCTGCCTGGCCTACTTCTGGGCCGACATGGCGCGCCTGGCTGCCGAGAAACTGGCTGCCGGCACTACCGAAGAGGCGTTCTACACCGCCAAGCTGCAGACTGCGCGCTTCTACTTCCAGCGCATCCTGCCGCGTACCCGTACTCACGTCGCAACCATGCTGTCGGGCGCCAACAACCTGATGGACATGAAAGAAGAGAACTTCGACCTGGGCTACTAAGCCTTAACACAGTGTCTTGAAAAAATACCGCCGCTCCCTCGGGAACGGCGGTTTTTTTTTGCGCTGTGCTCAGGCGTTGATCACCATGGAGTAGGATCCAGAGGGCCGACGCCAGTCGGAGTGCCCGCGCCCTCTCCGTTACGTATGAACGGCAGGTGCCAGAAGTCGTTCGGCACCACCGGATCGCCAGGCTTGACGCCTTCCGGAAAGATGAACTCGAACACCGGCGCCACATATTGTCCGGCAGTCAGTCCATTGGCAACGGTCAACCTGCCCGCATTCTGGATGCAACCGTCCACGCCGGCCTGGGTCAGGCTTTGCTGTGGAACGCAAAGTGACCGGGCAACGACGCGCAAGGTACGTGTCGGCTGGCTAAGCAGCCCAGTGGGCGCTTTGGTCGCACGCAATCTGGCGCGTTGTGGCTGAGCACCCGTGTTCTGGGTCGTGATGCCGCCCGAGGCTCCCAGGCAACTGGCCGCAAGGCCCACCCCTGGGTTGCATTCACCCGTCATCTCATAGGGGGTGATCCAGCGATTGGTTTGTACGCCCGTCGCTGGGTTGACATCTATCAGATAAATGTCGACCGGGGTCTTGATGTCGGTGGTCGAGGCTTCAAGGAAAATCCGGTCCTGCGTCTCCTGGGCTACTCCGTTGATGGCCGTTGCGGCCGGGTCGGCCGTACCGATGCCAAACTCTCCGATAGCCATGTAGCTGGGCTGCGAACCGGGCTGGGTGTAGATCCCGACATTCGCCTCGATCGTGTGTGCAGAGACGAAGTCCGGAAGGCCCGTTGTGGCTGACTTGAACAGAGTACCGGACCAGCTGATGAAGTCGCCGACTTCGAAGGGTGCCTGTTGTGTCGGGTCGGGGTCCGTCGCCGTGCGTGTAGCATCGCTGAACCTCTTCATGACGTACTGGCTGCAATAGAGCTGCCCCACCGCTGGAGCCGAGAGCTCCCCACTGGCCGGAAGCGCGACACCGGCCTGGCTGAAATTGCGGCAGTTGTTGGTCGTGGTCGGGGTGACCACTTTTGGCCGGTTTTTTTGCGGGCAGAGTGCATCGTCGCCGGAAATCGTACGTGGCACGCACATCGGGTAGCCGGTGGCGGCATGGATGGTCGGGTTGGCATCATCGACGGAGAAGCGTGGGTCGGGGCTTTGGGCGCGGCCAAAACGGCCATTCGGATCGTTGATCTGAATGATCGTCGGTTGCGTCGGGTTGCCACTGTCAACTTCGATGTTGCCGTTGGTGTAGTCGATCCGGGTGATGACGCCGCTACCCGCGTTGACGGATTGCTGGGAGACAAAGATCAGCCCGGCAATCTGTTTGTTGGAGACGGTATTGCCTACTACATGGATCTCGAACGAGGGGTAGGCCGCCGGTGATTTTCCAAGCGCCAGGGTTCCACCCCTGACGAAGTCGGCCCAGGTCAGGGTGTTGGCCGGCATTTGGATAACGGTGTTGCAAGGGACAACAATCGTGACGCCGTTCAACTGGACGGTCCCCCCAAAGCGGCTCGGGTCGCTGGTATTGGGGCAGTTCGCATTGGTAGGGTCCAGGGTCATGTCCTGGATAAAACCGGTAACGTCAAACCCATGAATCGCAGTCGGGTTTGTAAAAATCGGGTCGGGCAGTGTGGGTGTCGTGAATGGCGAGGGCAATCCTGGGGGCTTGGCAGTCCCGCCGCCACCACCGCCGCCGCCACCAGCTCCGTTTTTTGCAAAAGCATCTGCGCCACCACCCAGAGCCAGTGCGACGGCGACGGCACTGGCGAGCAGGGCATGGCGACCGAAGATGCCGGCGAGTCGCTTGCGAGGCAGTAGCGGTATGGCAAGCGTTTTTGCGTACAAAGATAAGCTCATGGCTCTCTCCATAATCTTGCAGGACCAGTTGCCGGCCAATCGAAATCGCAGATCTGCTGATGCGCTCAATCCTGCGCAAGAAAAGCGCCAAGCTGTGAGTTTCGAAGTGGGGCTCGACCCTGCGGGACAGGTGCCTGGATACACTCGGCACTTGCCGTCGGGATGCTTTCATCTGCGGTGCGTCGGCCGGTTACGGACGCGATCGTGAGAAACATTTCCTTGAGCCTGAGGGGGACGTAGCAGTTGTCGTGCCTGTTTTGAAATAAATGGACACAAAAATTCGCCAGGGCCCACGGAATGCGGGCTGCGTGGCCAAGGGCGGTGTTGCGCCTAATACTTTCGAATTAATATTCACCAACATAGGGGGGTGTGTATGCCCAGGTTCGGGAGTGTGCAAAGTGAAGTTCAGATGCTTGCCGGATGGTCTCCGCCAACAGTGCTGAATGAGAAAGTTTTCTATATGTACTCTGGCCGGGAAAACATTGCAAAGGAAATGTATGGAAATATTGGTTGCGATGTTTTTTTATTGGAAATATATAAAAACCATAGCTAGCGCAGTGCAACTTGTGCACGCGCGGACTATTTGTTTTTTATAAAGGGTGCTTTCCGGTTTTCTGGGCTTGTAAAACCCGTGTAACCCTATCCGAAGCATGAGGTAGCAATTGCTTTGCCAAAATCAAAGATAATCGATCTAAATAATATTTATATTTAAAATCATATATTTGTAATTGTTATTCAATTTGATTCATGTCTGCAATTGGGGGCTTTTACCCAATAGTGGGGGAAACTCACCAAATATGAGGTCGGACTTTAGTATTAGTTGAAGTGTATTTCATTTGGTGTTTTTGCAAAGTGTTTTTAGTTGCGTTGCATGAGAAAAAAATATTGATTTTTTTTGTTGAAATCTTTTGTTACAGCTACAGTTGGGTAAAGCGCACCCGTCGGTGCGACAAAACAATGTCTTAATCAAGCCTGAGCCAAGAGAGTACTTTGCCAGTTAAGCCTTGCTTTGCCCGAGCCATTTCGAGTGGGTGCAACTACTCGTGCAGGCAACAAGTTTTTCGGCGATGAGTTCATCTCGCAACAGGATAATCGCGGAGCCTGGCTACTCCGCACTGAATCGAGAAAGTCATGATGGTCAAGTACTCGAGCCTCTTTCGAATTACCCGTTTCGCCTGTGGGATGTCTGGCGCTCTACTGGTTATCGGTCTGCCGGCCGCGAGTGCCTGGGCCGCAGACCCGGCCGGTGTCGTTCCGGTCGTGCCGGACGTACCCAGCCTGCAATCGCTGCGCGGTCTGACGCCACCCGACCCTTCGGGAACCGAAGGCGGGCGCAAAGTCGACCTCATGACCGACTACGTGCTCAATCGCTCGGCGGCAGTGCTCCTGGGCAAGGCCCTGTTCTGGGACATGGAGATCGGCAGTGACGGTTCCACCGCTTGCGCATCCTGCCATTTCCACGCGGGTGCCGATCACCGCACCACCAACCAGATCAATCCTGGCCAGGCCAACACCAATGCGAACGTCTCGTCGATCTTCAACAAGCCGTTCACAGCCTCCGACATCCCGGGCGACGTGCCGATCTACACCACCAGGTCCGGTGGCAAGGGCGGTCCGAACTACCAGCTGAAGAAAGGCGATTTCCCGACCCACGTACTGGCTGACCCGATGGATCGCAATTCGCCAATTCTCTACTCGACCGACGATGTGATCGGCTCGCAAGGCGTGTTCGACGCCAACTTCGTCAAGCCCCATCAGGCGCGCTTCGACAAATGCATTCAGCAACCGGACGGCATCTTCCAGGTGGGTGGCATCAATGTTCGCCGCAGCACCGGGCGTAATGCACCCACGGTGATCAACGCCGCGTTCAACGTGCGTAACTTCTGGGATGGCCGGGCCAACAACATCTTCAATGGCTTCTCGCCGTTCGGCAATCGCGACCCTGACGCGGGGATTTTCGTGACCAGCGATGGCAGTGGCGTGGCAACCAAAGTCCGGCTGGCGCTCAAGGATGCCTCCGCCGCCTCGCAAGCGGTGGGGCCGCCCGGCAGTCCGGTGGAGATGTCTTGCGGTGGGCGTACCTTCGCCGACATCGGCCGACGCATGCTCGACACCTTGATGCTCAAGCAGCAACGGATTTCGTCTACCGATTCGGTACTGGGGCCAGTCTCCGGCGCCCGCCGGCCGACCTACCGTGAGTTGATCAAGAACGCGTTCCAGCCGCGCCTGTGGAATGCCACGCAGCAGGTCTCGCTGGGCGGTGCGCCGTACACCCAGATGGAGGCGAACTTCCCGCTGTTCTTCGGGCTGGCGATCCAGATGTATGAGTCCACGCTGATCTCGGACCAGGCGCCGCTGGATGCCTATCTGCAGGGCGATCATACGGCCATGAACGACCAGCAGGTCCAGGGCATGAACCTGTTCCTGGGCAAGGGCAAATGCATCAGTTGCCACGGCGGTGCGGAATTGACCAACGCCGGCAGTCGCTTGCTGTTCCATCCTCGGGAACGGATCGAACGCATGGTCATGGCCGACGGCCTGACCACGCTCTATGACAACGGCTTCTACAACACCGGGGTGCGCCCGACCTCGGAAGACCTGGCAGTCGGTGGCTCGGATGCCTGGGGCAATCCGTTGTCCTTCACCCGCCAGTACAACACCGTACTCCAGGGCGGCCAGATTCCCGACCCGCTGGAAGTTGACGTGTGCACCTTCGAAGCGCCTTTGAGCCCGGCCATCCCTTGTGATGCGACGCTCAAGCCCAATGTCGGTTTCCGCGATTCGGTCGATGGCGCCTTCAAGACGCCGACCTTGCGCAACATCGCGTTGACCGGGCCGTATTTCCACAACGGCAGTCGTGCAACGCTGCAACAGGTCATGGAGTTCTACAACCGCGGTGGCGACCGGCGTGGCGAGGACGCCAGCAACACCAGTGGCTTCGACCATCCGGCCGTCAATCAGCACAACGGCTCGAACCTCGATCCGGACATGACCCGGCTGAACCTGACCCCGGATGAAGTGGATGCATTGGTCAAGTTCATGGAAGTGGGCCTGACCGACCCTCGGGTAGCGTGGGAACGGGCGCCGTTTGACCATCCGTCGCTGGTATTGCCTCAGGGCGAAAAGGGTGATGAAAACTCGGTCGGGCAAAAACCGGCCAGTCCGAAGATCACTACCCGGCAGGCGCAGGACGCAGACTTCCAGCTCAGACCGGTCGGTGCCGAAGGTCGCACACGTCTGGAAGGGCCGCTGCAATCATTCCACAGCGATCTGTAACAGGTTTTCCCCTTGCGTCACTGGTGGCTGATGGACGCCAGTGACGCCCTTTTATAAATACCTCAGTAATTCACTCAGCAAATCGGGGTTTCTGCCGTTAAAGTGGTGGGCACAATGCCATCTTTTGATCTGACGGGTCGGAGCTTTACCCTTGCTGCGTTCTTCCGCTGTGCGTTTCAGTCATTTCCTGCCGTCATTGCTGCTGCTACTGGCGGGGCTTGCGGCTGCATACATCAAGGATCTGAACGTTTTCTTCACCTCGCTGTTCAATGTGCTGCCCACCCTGGTGTTGTTGCTCGGTGGTGCCTATTGCGCGGTGTACCGACGCCAGCGTGAGCTGTTTCTGATGGTCACGGTGTACATCGCCTACTTCCTGCTCGACACCCAGACTGACTATTACCGCGACAACGGCAAGGTACGCGACGATGCTGCCGTGGTCTTTCATTTGTGTTGCCTGCTGCTGCCGCTGCTGTTTGGCATCTTCGCGGCATGGCAGGAGCGCACCCACCTGTTCCAGGACATGGTGGCGCGTTTCGCCGTATTGCTGGCGGTCGGCAGCGTGGCGCTGGGGCTTGAGCAAAGCTATCCGCATGCGCTGCTGATCTGGCTGTCGGAGATTCGCTGGCCCGCCTTGCATGGTGCCTGGATGAGCCTGATCCAGTTGTCCTATCCGGTGTTCATCGCTGCGTTTGTGCTGCTGGCCTGGCAATACTGGCGTAGCCCGCGACCGCTGCATGCCGCGCAATTGGTGGGGCTGCTCGGGTTGTTCTGGATGTTGCCGAAAACCTTCATCCTGCCGTTCACGCTGAACATCATGTGCAGCCAGGTGATGCTGATGATCGCCGCTGCCGTTGCCCACGAAGCCTATCAAATGGCCTTCCGCGACGAACTGACCGGGCTGCCGGGCCGTCGCGCGCTGAATGAACGCATGCAACGGTTGGGGCGCAACTACGTGTTGGCGATGAGCGACGTCGACCACTTCAAGAAATTCAACGACACCCACGGCCACGACGTCGGCGACCAGGTGCTGCGGCTGGTTGCCAGCAAACTGGCGAAAATCGGCGGTGGCGGTAAGGCATATCGCTATGGCGGCGAGGAATTCGCCCTGGTGTTTGCAGGCAAGACCCTCGAAGAGTGCATGCCGCACCTGGAGGTCATCCGCGAGTCCATCGCCACTTACAACATTCAACTGCGTAATCAGGAAAATCGCCCACAGGACGATAATCAGGGGCGCCAGCGGCGTGCCGGTTCCGGTGCGTCGAGTGTATCGGTGACGGTCAGTATCGGCGTTGCCGAACGGATCGATCAACGCAGCCCCGAAGAGGTACTCAAGTCCGCTGACCAGGCGCTCTACAGCGCCAAGGGCGCCGGGCGCAACTGCGTGATGGCATTCGGGCAGAACCGCCGTGGTGCGGTGCGCATGGACGCGGCTACGGTTGAGTGATGATGACGCATTCAGCGTCTGGACTGTGATTGTGAGGCGTGGTCGGCGGCAGTAGGTTGAAGAAATCTGCCGACGGAGAATGACCATGCCCGAGTACAAAGCTCCCTTGCGCGACATGCGCTTTCTGATCGACCACGTCTTCGACTTTCACGGTAACTACGCTGCGCTGGGGGCCACCGATGCCAGCCCGGACATGGTCAATGCGATCCTCGAAGAAGGTGCGAAATTCTGCGAAAACGTGCTGTCGCCGCTTAACCGCAGCGGCGATGAAGAAGGCTGCCATTTCGACAATGGCGTGGTCACCACGCCTGCAGGCTTCAAGCAGGCTTTCGCACAATATGTCGAGGGCGGATGGCACGGCCTGGCGGCCGATCCAGCATACGGCGGCCAGGGTTTGCCCAGCTCTCTGGGCCTGGTCATCAGCGAAATGGTGGCTTCCAGCAACACTTCGTGGGGGATGTACCCCGGCCTGACCCACGGTGCGATGTCGGCGATCCACGCCCATGGCACCGAAGAGCAGAAGCAGACCTATTTGAAGAAGCTCACCGCTGGCCAATGGACCGGCACCATGTGCCTGACCGAAGCCCATTGCGGCACCGACCTGGGCATCATCAAGACCCGCGCCATACCTCAGACCGATGGCAGCTATGCGATCTCCGGCAGCAAGATTTTCATCTCCGCCGGTGAGCACGACATGAGCGACAACATCATTCACCTGGTCTTGGCCAAGTTGCCGGATGCACCGGCCGGGACCAAGGGTATCTCGCTGTTCATCGTGCCCAAGTTCCTGCCCGATTCGACGGGCGGAGCGGGCGAGCGCAACGACGTGTCCTGCGGCTCGATCGAGCACAAGATGGGCATCAAGGCCTCGGCTACCTGTGTGCTGAATTTTGACGGGGCCAAGGGTTTCCTGATCGGTGAAGCGAACAAGGGCTTGAACTGCATGTTCACCATGATGAACCACGCGCGGCTGGGCACTGGCATGCAAGGGCTGTGTCTGGGTGAGGCAAGCTTCCAGGGTGCGATCAAGTACGCCAACGAGCGTCTGCAGATGCGCGCGCTGACCGGCCCGAAAGCGCCGGAAAAAGCCGCCGACCCGATCATCGTGCACCCGGATGTGCGGCGGATGTTGCTGACGATGAAAGCCTTCAACGAAGGCAATCGCGCGCTGACCTACTTCACGGCGCAGTTGCTCGATATCGCGCACCTGAGCCCGGATGAAACGGCGCGCCAGGATGCCGAAGACCTGCTGGCGTTCCTCACGCCGATCTGCAAAGCCTTCATGACCGACACCGGGCTGGAGGTGACCAACCACGGCATGCAGGTGTTTGGCGGCCACGGCTTCATTCGCGAATGGGGTATGGAGCAGTTGGTCCGCGACTGCCGGATCGCGCCGATCTATGAGGGTACCAACGGCATTCAGGCGCTGGACCTGCTAGGGCGCAAGGTGCTCGGCAGCCAGGGCAAGCTGCTGCGCGGCTTCACCAAGATCGTCCACAAGTTCTGTGTGGCGAATGCCGGGCATCCACAACTGGCCGGGTATGTGGCGCAGCTCGATCAACTGAACCAGCAGTGGGGTGAGTTGACGACCAAGGTTGGCATGGCGGCGATGAAAAAACCCGACGAAGTCGGTGCCGCGTCGGTGGATTACCTGATGTACAGCGGTTACATCATCCTCGGCTATCTGTGGTTGCGCATGGCGCTGGTGGCTCAGGCGCAACTCGATGCTGGCAGCGGCGACGGCGATTTCTGCCGGGGTAAACTGGCGACCAGCGAGTTTTACTTCAAGCGTTTGTTGCCACGCACAGCCGCTCATCGGGCGGCCATCGAAGCGGGCAGCGATTGCCTGATGCAGCTGCCGGCGGAGCTATTTGCGCTCTGACATCGCCCCCTGTAGGAGCGAGCTCTGCTCGCGATGGTCGTGAACGATAACGCTTAAAGCCAGATGCCCAGTGGCGCCTTGGGGTTTTTCGCGAGCGAGCTCGCTCCTACAGTTTCATCCGTTCACTCCCGCCTACGGCAATGACTAAAAATTACAAATTGGTCATGTGCTGACCCTATGTGTCGCAAAAGTTGATGAGTTACACTCGGACACATCCAAAGCACCATTCCTGTGAATCACCTGTATTAGATCTTGCGAGGTTTGCCATGGCTGACTACAAAGCGCCCCTGCGCGATATGCGCTTCGTCCTCAATGAAGTTTTCGAGGTCGCCAAACTCTGGGCCGAGCTGCCTGCCTTGGCCGAGACCGTCGATGCGGAAACGGTTGAAGCCATCCTGGAAGAAGCCGGCAAAGTCACCAGCAAAAGCATCGCACCGCTGAGCCGTGCCGCTGACGAAGAAGGTTGCCATTGGGCGGACGGTGCCGTCACCACGCCGGCAGGTTTCCCGCAGGCCTATCAGACCTACGCAGAAGGTGGCTGGGTCGGTGTCGGTGGCGATCCGTCCTACGGCGGCATGGGCATGCCCAAAGCCGTTTCGGCCCAGGTCGAAGAAATGGTCAACTCCGCCAGCCTGTCGTTCGGTCTGTACCCGATGCTGACCGCCGGCGCTTGCCTGTCGATCAACGCCCACGCCAGCGAAGAGCTGAAAGCCGCGTACCTGCCGAACATGTATGCCGGCATCTGGGCCGGTTCCATGTGCCTGACCGAGCCGCACGCCGGTACCGACCTGGGGATCATTCGCACCAAGGCCGAACCTCAGGCCGACGGTTCCTACAAAGTCAGCGGCACCAAGATCTTCATCACCGGCGGCGAGCACGACCTGACCGAAAACATCATCCACCTGGTGCTGGCCAAGCTGCCGGATGCACCGGCGGGTCCGAAAGGCATTTCGCTGTTCCTGGTGCCCAAGTTCATGGTCAATGCCGATGGCAGCCTGGGCGCGCGCAACCCGGCGAACTGCGGTTCGATCGAACACAAGATGGGTATCCAGGCGTCCGCCACCTGCGTGATGAACTTCGATGAGGCCGTGGGTTACCTGGTCGGCGAGCCGAACAAAGGCCTGGCGGCGATGTTCACCATGATGAACTACGAGCGACTGGGCGTGGGCATCCAGGGCCTGGCCACGGGCGAGCGCTCGTACCAGAACGCCGTGGAATACGCGCGTGATCGCCTGCAAAGCCGTGCGCCAACCGGCGCTCAGAACAAGGACAAAGTGGCTGACCCGATCATCGTCCACCCGGATGTGCGTCGCATGCTGCTGACCATGAAAGCCTCGAACGAAGGTGGTCGTGCGTTCTCCACCTACGTGGCGATGCAACTGGACACCGCCAAGTTCAGCGAAGATGCCGTCACCCGCAAGCGTGCGGAAGACCTGGTGGCATTGCTGACCCCGGTGGCCAAGGCGTTCCTGACCGACCTCGGCCTGGAAACCACCGTACACGGCCAACAGGTCTTCGGCGGCCACGGTTACATCCGTGAGTGGGGCCAGGAGCAGCTGGTGCGTGACGTGCGCATTACCCAGATCTACGAAGGCACCAACGGCATCCAGGCACTGGACCTGGTCGGGCGCAAGATCGTCGGCAGCGGCGGGGCGTTCTACAACCTGTTCGCCGACGAGATTCGTCACTTCACGGCGACCGCCAGCGCGGACCTCGCCGAGTTCACCAAGCCGTTGAACGACGCCGTAACCACCCTCGACGAACTGACCGCATGGTTGCTGGACCGGGTCAAAACCGATCCGAACGAAATTGGCGCGGCGTCGGTCGAGTATCTGCAGGTGTTCGGCTACGTGGCCTATGCGTACATGTGGGCCCTGATGGCCAAGGCGGCTTTCGGCAAGGAAGCGCAAGACGATTTCTACGCCAGCAAACTGGGCACGGCGCGGTTCTATTTTGCCCGCCTGTTGCCGCGCATTCACTCGTTGAACGCGTCGGTGAAGGCCGGTAGCGAATCGTTGTTCCTGCTGGATGCAGGACAATTCTGATGAAGAAACGTTATGTAAGCATTCTCTTACATAACGTGCTGCTGTTTTCCCATAGAAGCAGATTGGATCCACAGCTAATCTACTTCACATGGACGTAGCGCAGGAAGCGCAAAGCAACAACAGGGACACGTAGGATTCTGCCAGGACGGCGGAGTGAAATGGATGTCAGGGAAACAGTCTGCAAAGCCCCGCTTCGGCGGGGTTTTCTTTTGCCCAAAGAAAAGTTCTAGCCCAGCCCATCCAGGGCCTGCGCGCTGTTCAAGCGCACATCCGGGCCATTTATCACCTCTTCCAGCAATGTCCGCAGCAATGCCAGCGAGGTCTGCTGCCGTTGCACATCCCGACACACCAGACCGACTTTCAGCGGTACTCGCGGTTCGCTCAGGGGTTTCCACAGCAGTTCATGGTTGCCATGGGTCTTTTGCGAGCGCCCGGGCAGGACCGTTGCCAGGCGCGTGTGCGGCAGGCTGTCGAGGATGCCGGCCATGTTGTTCAGTTCGGCTTGCACTTGTGGGCGACGTCCGAGGCTTGCCAGTTGTGCCTGCCAGATCTGCCTTATCTGAAATTCCTCACCCAGCAGCAACATCGGCAGCTCTGCGGCCTGACTCATGGACACTTTCTTGAATTCACGCAGCGGATGCTCTGCCGGGATGACCAGGGTCAGTTCATCTTCGTACAGCATCACGCCATGCAATCCCGGTTGGCGGGGTGGCAGGTAGCTGATGCCGATGTCCAGGGAACCGTTGAGCAGGCGCCGCTCGATTTCCAGGCCGGTCAGTTCATAGATCTGTACCACCAGATGCGGCTGCGCCTTGCGCACTCGCTCGAGCATTTGCGGAACGAGGCTGGTGTGCACGGTCTGCAATACACCGATGGCCAGGGTACGCAGCGCCTGCCCCTTGAAGTTGCCGAGTGCTTCCCGCGCCCGTTGTAATCCATCGAGCAATGGCAGGGCATGGTTGTACAGCGTGTGGGCGGCGAGCGTCGGCAACAGGCGTTTGCTGCTGCGCTCGAACAGGCTCACATCGAGGTTTTGTTCCAGCTGGCGGATTTGCTGGGACAGCGCCGGCTGGGAGATGGACAGGCGCTCGGCGGCCCGGCCCACGTGGCCTTCTTCATAGACCGCGACGAAATAACGCAGTTGCTTGAAATCCATAAGTATTGCTTATTGAAAATGCTGAAAAATCGAAATGGCTGAACACCTCGCCTGAGCCTAGTCTAACCGCATTCACAGGGCTTACAGGGCCACAGAGCGCGATGAATAGCGTTTGCTTCGATGGTGTTTACATAGGTAGGGCAAAAAACCTCAAAAGAGGTTTTTTCAGATGAATCTGTTCAGTCTGCGTCGCAGTCCACCCAGTCTTGATGATCTGGTCATGGGCGCCTCCCTGCCATCCCAAGGCGAAAACCTTTCCAGCGAGTACTTGATGCCCAGTGTCGAGCGGCCCAAACAGGTATTTGTACGTGGACAGGGCTCATGGTTGTGGGACAGCGATGACCGTGCGTATCTGGATTTTTCCCAGGGCGGCGGGGCCAACAGCCTTGGCCACAGCCCTTCGGTACTGGTCAATGCAATCACGGCCCAGGCTCAATCGCTGATCAATCCGGGGTTCGGCCTGCATAACCGCGGCATGCTCAGCCTCGCTGAACATCTGTGTGCCAGCACCGGCAGTGATCAGACATATCTGCTCAATACCGGCAGCGAAGCCTGTGAGGCGGCGATCAAGCTGGCGCGCAAATGGGGCCAGCAGCATCGCGGCGGTGCGTCGCGAATCATTGTGGCCAACAACGCTTGTCATGGCCGGAGCCTGGCGATGATATCAGCGTCGGACAGTTCGGCATTGGTCAACCGGTTCGAGCCACAACTGCCGGGCTTCAGCCATGTTCCGTTCAATGACCTTCCGGCCTTGCATGCGGCTGTGGATGAACGGACCGTAGCAATCATGCTCGAGCCGATCCAGAGTGAAGCCGGCGTGATCCCGGCCACCGCCCATTACCTCAAGGGTGTCGAACGCCTGTGCCGTGAGCTCGGCATTTTGCTGATATTCGACGAAGTGCAAACCGGCATCGGCCGTTGTGGCACCTTGCTCGCGGAGCAGTCGTTCGGTGTAACGGCGGATATCGTCGTGCTTGGCAAAGGACTGGGCGGTGGCGTGCCCTTGGCCGCGCTGCTGGCGCGGGGCAAGGCTTGCTGTTTCGACATTGGCGAGGTGACCGGTACTCATCACGGTAATGCGTTGATGACCGCTGCGGGGCTGTCGGTGCTCGCAACGGTGCAGGACAAGGCTTTCCTCAAGCACGTCGCAGAAACCGGTCAACACCTGCGCGAAGGGTTGGGGCGTCTGGCCCATCGTTATGGCCACGGCGAGCTGCGCGGACAAGGGCTGCTGTGGGGGCTGACACTGTCGGACGATTGCGCTGACGCGGTAGTCAAGGCTGCACTGTACGAAGGTTTGCTGCTCAATGCCCCGCAACCCGACTGCCTGCGCTTTACCCCGGCGTTGAATGTCAGCAACGCCAACATCGATGAAATGCTCCTGCGCCTGGCGCGCGCCTTCTCCCGCGTACGCACTACACAATTGCAGTGCCGCAATGGGATTGCCGTCTGATCCGGCGCGCCCAATCAATTTCCAGAACCGTCTCGCGGTAAAACGCACGCCTCACGCCTGACTCTTTTGGCGTGGGGCGTTTTTTTGTCTGCGACATTCAATGAAGGGGTACAGCTCGGGAGTAGTGGGACTGAACCCTGACAAACGGTACAGGTCGATTAGCTGTAGGGCTCGAACGAGCCCACCCCAATCAGGAGCTGCCCCCATGGACTTTATTCGCATCATCATCGCCATCCTGTTGCCGCCACTGGGTGTATTTCTGCAAGTAGGATTTGGCGGAGCGTTCTGGCTGAATATTCTGCTGACGTTGTGCGGTTACATTCCAGGGATCGTGCATGCGGTTTACATCATCGCCAAGCGCTGAGTTTTTGCGGCTTCAGAGGGATCGCCTTCGCGAGCAGGCTCGCTCCCACAGGATCTACGGAAAACTCTGTGGGAGCGGGCTTGCTCGCGAAGGGGGCGCCGCCGTTTCGGCAATGAGCGCGGGTTTCAGTCCGCCAACTCCATCACCCGCCGATAAAACAGCCACTCCTGTTCCAGCGCATGGGCCTGGTTACCGGCCTTGCGAAAGCCATGACGTTCGTCGGCGTAGTAATGCGCTTCGACCAGGATGCCGTTGTCCTGCAGGGCCGAGACCATGTCGCGGGTCTGCTGCGGGACGACCACGGCATCCAGTTCTCCTTGAAAGAAGATCATCGGCACGCGGATGTTGCTGGCATGCAGCAGCGGCGTGCGGGCCGCGTAGCGTTCGGCATCCAGTTGCGGATCGCCGATCAGCCAGTCCAGATAGTCGCTTTCGAATTTGTGGGTCGCGCGCCCCAGCGCCACCGGATCGCTGACCCCATACAGACTGGCGCCGGCGCGAAACACGTTGTGAAAGGCCAAGGCGCAAAGGGTGGTGTAGCCACCGGCGCTGCCGCCGCGAATGAAGGCCTTGTCGCCATCGATCAAGCCGCGCTCGTTGAGGTAAGCGACCACGGCGCAGGCGTCTTGCACATCCACATCGCCCCAGCTCAGGTGCAGAGCCTGGCGATAGGCCCGGCCATAACCGCTGCTGCCGCGATAGTTGAGGTCGGCCACGGCGAAACCCCGCTGGGCCCAGAACTGGATGCGCGGATCGAGCATCGGGTAGCACGCCGACGTCGGGCCGCCATGGATGAACACCACCAATGGTGGTTTCGCCTCGCCGGTCATCGCCGGGTAGAAGAAGCCGTGTGCTTCGCCTGAGCCACTTGGGTAGCGCAAGGTTTGCGGGCGGCTGATCTGTTCGGGAGGAAGCGGTGCGATGCCACCGGCCAATACGTTCACTTGCCGGCTCTGGCGGTCGATGGCAATGACAGCGGTTGAGCTGATCGGTGACGCCGCGATGCAATAGATGAACTGCTCATCCACGGCGAGATGGCGGAAGCGGCTGTAGTTGCCGGTGAAGTCGACGCTGGAGTCGCCGCCTATGCCCAATCGACCAAACCCGCCTTCGGTCCAACTGGCCAGATAGCTTTCTTCGCTCAGCGGCAACCAGGTGCAGCAGCCGAGTTGCCAAGGCGCGGGGCCATGGTCGGCGGCAGCGCTTGGCAATGGGCTCAGGCCTTTTGCGGACTCCCTCCATGGCTGCCAGTAACCGGCGCGATCCGTCAGGCAATACAGGCGACCGCCGGCATCAAACCGTGGTTGTTGCACAGATTCTTGAGCGCCGTCGCCCGCCACACAACGCGCCTCGGCAAACCCGCCGTTGGCGTGGCGCTCGGCAACCATCAAGCGAGTCGCAGTCCATGGCTGATCCGGGCGGCTCCATTCGATCCAGGCCAGGCGCCGGGCATCCGGGCTCAGCGTCGGCGCCGCGTAGAAATCAGCACCTTCGGCCAGCAGGTGACGTGCGCCATCGTGCAGATCGATTGCCACCAGCCGGTGTTGATCGCGGTGCTCCTCGACCGCCAGCACCTGCCCTTGGGCAAATTGCAGATCGCCGTAACGGCACACGCCAGACGTCAGCCTCTCAGGCGCTTCGCCTTGCAGTGTTTGCCGATACAACTGCTGGTCGGCCTCGTTGACGAAAACGATGCCGTCGTCCGTCAGACAAAACGCTCCACCGCCATATTCGTACACACGACTGCGCACGCTGAAGCCAGGTGGCGTCAGGCATTTTGCTGCGCCGTCACGCCAATGCCATATCCGGCACGCCGCGTCTTCGGGGCGGTACTCGTTCCAGAACAGGCCCTGTCGACCGACCTGCAGCTCGGCAAAGTCGATACCGGCCGCGACGGCTTTGGCAGCGCTGAGGGGTTCAGCCCTTGGCGATGAGGCGTGAGTTTCGTTCATTGCGAAAGGCCAGTTGGTCGATGGTCTGGGTCGCGTGTTCGGCTTCTTCGCGAGCCTTGAGGATCACGCCGTGTTGTGGCGACTTGCTGCACACCGGGTCGGCGTTGCTGGCGTCACCGGTGAGCATGAACGCCTGGCAGCGGCAGCCGCCGAAGTCCTTTTCCTTCTCGTCACAGGAGCGGCACGGCTCGGGCATCCAGTCATAACCGCGAAAGCGGTTGAAACCGAACGAGTCGTACCAGATGTGCTGCAGGCTGTGGTCGCGCACGTTGGGAAACTGCACCGGCAGCTGTCGGGCACCGTGACAGGGCAGGGCGGTGCCGTCGGGTGTGACCGTCAGAAAAATACTGCCCCAGCCATTCATGCAGGCTTTCGGGCGTTCTTCGTAATAGTCCGGGGTGACGAAAATCAGCTTGCACGGATGCCCTTCGGCTTCCAGTCTGGCGCGGTATTCATTGGTGATGCGTTCGGCACGCACCAGCTGTTCCTGGGTCGGCAACAGCCCGACGCGATTGAGCTGCGCCCAGCCGTAGAACTGGCACGTGGCGAGCTCGACAAAGTCTGCCTCGAGGGCGATGCACAGCTCGATGATGCGGTCGATCTGGTCGATGTTGTGCCGATGGGTGACGAAATTCAGCACCATCGGATAGCCGTGGGCCTTCACCGCCCGGGCCATTGCCAGTTTCTGTGCAAAGGCCTTTTTCGACCCGGCCAGCAGATTGTTCACCTGCTCGTCGCTGGCCTGGAAACTGATCTGGATGTGATCGAGGCCGGCCTGCTTGAAGTCGCTGATTTTCTGCTCGGTCAGGCCGATGCCGGAGGTGATCAGGTTGGTGTAGAAGCCCAGCTGGCGGGCTTCGGCAATCAGCTCGGCGAGGTCCTGGCGCACCAGCGGTTCGCCGCCGGAAAAGCCCAGTTGCGCGGCGCCCATTTCCCGCGCTTCGCGGAACACCTTGATCCATTGCTCGGTGCTCAGCTCCTGGCCTTGCTCGGCGAAATCCAGCGGATTGGAGCAGTAGGGGCATTGCAGCGGGCAGCGATAGGTCAGCTCGGCCAGCAGCCACAGCGGCAGGCCGACTTCGGGTGTGGGCGGCACTTGCAGCGATGCCTCAGGCAAGTTCGATCCAGTGCTGCGCACGGGCCACCTCCATGAATTGCTCGATGTCGTCGCCGAGCTCGGGCACGCCGGGGAACTGCTGGTCGAGCTCATTGATGATCGCCGCGACATCCCGTTCGCCGTCAATCAAGCCACCGATCAGCGCGGCGCTTTCGTTGAGCTTGATCATGCCTTCCGGGTACAGCAGCACGTGGCCTTTTTGCGCCGGTTCGTACTGGAACCGGTAGCCGGGGCGCCAGGTCGGGGTCTTGCTGCGATCGAAACTCATAAGGTGATTCCTTTGTGCCAGACCCGTTCCCCGGTCACGCTGTGATACGGCGGGCGTTTCAGTTCGTAGGCCATGCTCATGGCATCGAGCATGCTCCAAAGAATGTCCAGTTTGAACTGGAGAATCTCCAGCATGCGCTCCTGGCCTTCGCGGGTGGTGTAGTGCTGCAGGGTGATCGCCAGGCCGTGCTCGACATCCCGCCGTGCCTGGCCCAGGCGCGTGCGGAAATATTCATAGCCGGCCGGATCGATCCACGGGTAATGCTGTGGCCAGCTGTCCAGGCGCGACTGGTGGATTTGCGGGGCGAACAGTTCGGTCAGCGAGCTGCTGGCAGCTTCCTGCCAACGGGCGCGGCGCGCGAAGTTGACGTAGGCGTCCACGGCGAAGCGCACGCCGGGCAGCACCAGCTCCTGGGAGCGCAACTGGTCCGGGTCGAGGCCCACGGCCTGGCCCAGGCGCAGCCAGGCTTCGATGCCGCCGTCTTCACCGGGCGCACCGTCGTGGTCGAGCAGGCGCTGAATCCACTCGCGGCGAATCTCGCGGTCCGGGCAATTGGCCAGAATGGCTGCGTCCTTCAGGGGAATGTTCACCTGGTAGTAGAAGCGGTTGGCGACCCAGCCCTGGATCTGCTCGCGGCTCGCCCGGCCTTCATACATCGCCACGTGGTAGGGGTGATGGATGTGGTAATAGGCGCCCTTGGCGCGCAGGGCCGCTTCGAATTCGGCGGGGGACAGCGGGGTGTCGGTCATTGCTTTTCTCCGGGGAACATCCGGTGGGTTCTTTGGTGTCTGGGCGGACGCTTTCGCGAGCAAGCCCGCTCCCACAGGGTTTTGTGTACGCCATAGACCCAATGTGGGAGCGGGCTTGCTCGCGAAGGGGCCCTCCGCTACAGCACGATACTCATGCCGTCATACGCCACTTCAACCTGGCGCCGCTCCAGCTCCGCGCGCTGCGGCGAATCCTCATCGAGAATCGGGTTGGTGTTGTTGATGTGGATAAGCACCTTGCGCTGTTCGGGCAGTTGCTCCAGCACTTCGAGCATGCCGCCGGGGCCGTTTTGCGCCAGGTGGCCCATCTCCCGCCCGGTGCGGGTGCCGACGCCACGCCGCTGCATTTCATCGTCATCCCACAAGGTGCCATCGACCAGCAGGCAATCGCTGCCGGCCATGATCTCCAGCAGTGGCGCATCGACCTTGCCCAGCCCCGGCGCATAGAACAGCTTGCCGCCGGTACCCCGGTCTTCGACGATCAGGCCGATGTTGTCGCCCGGATGGGGGTCGAAGCGGTGTGGCGAATACGGTGGCGCGGCGCTGCGCAACGGCAGCGGGGTGAAACGCAGGTTCGGGCAGGCGGGGACGGTGAAGCTTTGATCGAGTTCGATGCGGTTCCAGTTCAGCCCGCCGTTCCAGTGCGTCAGCATGGTGAACAGCGGAAAGCCGCTGCTCAGGTCTTCGTGGACCATGTCGGTGCACCAGACCTGATGCGGGCAGCCTTCACGCAACATGAGCAGGCCGGTGGTGTGGTCGATCTGGCTGTCCATCAGGATGATCGCGCCGATCCCGGTATCGCGCAGGGCCCGGCCCGGCTGCATCGGGGCGAAGCCCTGGAGTTGGGCGCGGATGTCCGGCGAGGTGTTGCACAGCACCCAGTTCACGCCGTCATCGGAAATCGCGATGGATGATTGCGTCCGCGCGCTGGCCCGCAGGCTGCCGTCGCGAAAGCCTGCGCAGTTCACGCAGTTGCAGTTCCACTGGGGGAAGCCGCCGCCGGCGGCGGAACCTAGAATCTGGACAAACATGAGCGCTCCATCATTTCAACGCTGAAAATAAAACGCCTCGGATAAGCGAGGCGTTGTGCTGCACATCTGCCAAGGCAGAGATTAGCGGCTTGCGAAGTACATGGTGACTTCAAAGCCGATACGCAGGTCGGTGTAAGCAGGTTTGGTCCAGGCCATAAATCGAACTCCTTCAGGTAGGGTGGGACAGCGCTATCTATAGGTATAGTCCACCTCAGTTCAGAGATGTTCCAGATAGTTAGGTTGCTATGTTACTCAAAATTTCAAAGAAATTGCCCGTGAAACTTTGAGAAAGCTCCTTGCAGCCCCGGTAATGATCATTTTGCCGCTTGCCATGGATCACCCGGGCTGGCGGCGCTGGCCAGGCAACGCCAGCCGCCCTCGGCCTGATTCAGGCGTCGAATTGCAGCCAGAAGTGCGGCCCGGTCAACGTGCACAATGGCCTGGGGTAATTGCGTCAGATATTCCGACGGGCGGCCGGCCAGCTTGCCCTGCCAGAGCAATTCGGCCGCTTGAGCGGTGGTGAGTGCGGCGCTGGAAAATTGATCCGCCAGAGCCTGGCGTTGAGCGCTGAAGGTGCTGTCGTCGAGCGCCTGGATCAGCTCCGGCAATCGATTCAGGAATTGCTCGATGTGTTGCAGCAGCTCCACCGGCACAACGCTTGGCGATTGCACACCGAACAGCAGCCCGGTTTGCCCGTGAATCTGCCGCAGGGCGCTGAACACCGCATAACCGAGTTGCAACTCCACTCGCAGGCGCTGGTAGAACGGCGTTTGGGAGAGGTGAGCGAGCAAGCGCCACGCGGCTTCGTCGGCTATCGCCTGGGTGGCTGTCGGACAGAACAGCAGCAGCGCGTGCTCGCTGGAGGCGGTATCGATCTGGCTCCACAGACGTTGTGAATGGATCGAAGCGGGTGGCGTCAGTTGATTGTCCGGCGTGCCAGGTATGCGGCTCAGGGCCAGACCCATGGCCGCTTGAGTCTGAGCCGATAAGCCGATGGCGAGCCCATCCCATCGCGCACTCGACCAGAGTTGCTGCAGGTCATCCGAGTTTGCGGTGCGCTCAACGCAGCGATCGGGCAATGCCTTGAGCAGCTGCCGAATCGGTATGAGCGCCACGCTCGTCGATTCGACCTGTGGGACAGCGGCATCAGGTTGTGTCAGTACTTTCAGCGCATGTTCGAGGACGCTGGGCATCGGCTCCTGAAGCCCGTTCAGTTGCAGCAGCCATTCGTTGCCCGACGCGCTGAAGGCAAAATCCACACCGGCCTGACGCGCGTCTTCGCGCAACGGTTGCAGGAGGTTTTCCAGCCGTGATTGAAGGTGGCTGTCGGGAGTCGAGCCCAGACGCCAGCGCAGATAAATCGCGCCTTCAACGGCGTTGTCCGGCCATGCCTGGCTGAATTGCATCGGCGAACGTTCACGGCGGCTGCGCGAACGGTCCTGGGCAAACGTGCGCAGGCCGCGGTGGGCGCTGGTCTGGCCGCGAATCAATCCGGCATTGGGTGCCGGTGTTTCGGTGCGTAAGAACGGGTTGGGTGTCGGCAATTGCCATGGGCCGCTGAAGTTATCCACAGCGCCGAGCTGTTTGAGGATCCGTTTGAGGGCGCTAACCCCCGACTCGGACAGCCCGACTTCACGTTGTTCGCAGTCCAGTCGGGCCAGTTGCAAGGCGCTGCTGACTTGCTGCTGGCGCTGGAGCAGGGTGGCGTACTCTTCGCGCAATGGGCGCCAGTCTTGTTCGGCAAAGAAGCCAAGCCAGTCCATCAGGCGTTCGCGGATACCGGTTGCCGGGGACGCAGCGGGCAGGGTGAATTCGAGATGCAGCAAGGCTTGACCGGCGAACTGGTACAGCGGCTGGGCCTTCAGCTGATCGGCCAGCCCGCGTTCGCGCAGGTCCGCCAGCAAGCCGCCGGGTTTTGCCATGTTCAGCCAGTGGCACAGGAACGCCAGCGCTTGGGCAGAGAATTCGGGTAGTGCTTCAAGGGCAAACAGCAGGTCCAGGCGTCGCTCGCCAGCCTGTTGATAACTGTTGGCCGATGCGTTCATCAGTGGCACCGGGGGCTGCTGAGTGACTGTTTCGCCTTTGGCAATGATGCTGCCAAAGACTTCGGCCATCGCCTTCAACTCATCGAGGCTCTGCGGCCCGACCAGGCTCAAGGTCATTTGTCCGGTCTGGTAAAACCGTTGATAAAAGTCCTGCAACGCCTGCTGAAACTCGGGTTGCTGCAGCGGCAGACTGTCACGATTGCCGGCATGAAAACCCCGCAATGGATGAGCCTGGCCAAGCCCGCTGAACAAAGAAAACTGTTGCTGTGCTGCGGCATCCTGCGACCAGGCGACAAATTCCGCCTGCAACACTTCCCGTTCTCGCTGCTGGTCGTCCGGATTCATGCGCGGATGGGCGAGCATGTCTGACAGACGCTCCAGCCCACCGGCAAACGCTTGGGGTGGCAGTTCGAAAAAGTAATCCGTGGTGCGTTCGCTGGTCCGCGCATTCACTTGCCCGCCATGACGCTGGACGTAGGCCATCAACCCTTGCCCCGCGGGAAAGCGCTCAGTCCCCAGAAACAGCAGATGCTCAAGAAAATGCGCAAGGCCGGGCCACGCCAGCGGCACATCATGGCTGCCCGCAGCGACGCGCAACGCTGCCGCGCAGCGCTTCAGGTTCGGGGCATGACGCAGCGTCACCCGCAGGCCGTTGGCCAGGGTTTCAGTAGAGGGGCGAGGGTGATTCAGCGCGGGCATGGGCACTTCCAGAACAGTGAAGTGCCAATGCTAGCGGATTAGAGTGGCTCAGCGCTTGCTCAAGTCGCCGTAAAGCTCGGGACGACGATCGATCAGGTAGCGATTGGCGGCACGGGAGTCGAGCATCAGCTGACGATCCAGTTCACCGACAATCAATGCTTCATCAAGGCCTGCCTGAGCGATTCGGCTGCCATCCGGCGCGGCGATGCTGCTCTGGCCGCAGTAGTGGATGTCGCCTTCATGGCCGCAGTAGTTGGCGTAAGCCACATAGCATTGGTTTTCGAAGGCGCGGGAGCGCACGGTGACATCGGCAACGAAATCGAACGGAATCATGTTCGCGGTCGGCACCAGGATCAGCTCGGCACCGGCCAGGGCCAGGCGCCGGGCATTTTCCGGAAACTCCAGGTCGTAGCAGATCAGGAAACCGAGCTTCCAGCCGTTGAGTTCAACGATGGGGAACTCGTCGGAACCTGCGCTGAACATCGAGTGATCGAGATCGCCGAACAAGTGTGTCTTGCGGTAGTTGCACACGCGCTCGCCATGGGCGTCGATCAGTTGCACGGCGTTGTAGATCTGCCCGTCGGCGGTGCGCTCCGGGTAGCCATACAAGATGGCGATCCCGGCCGACTTGGCAATGCGCGCGATCTGCTGCGCCGACTCACCGTTGTACACCTCTGCCAACACGCTGACGGCATCGACGCCGATGTTGTAGCCGGTCAGGAACATCTCCGGCAGCACCAGCAGATCCGCACCTTTGGCTTCCTGCGCAAGCTGCTGCATGCGTTGCAGGTTGCCGGCGACATCCAGGGGCAGCGGCGGACATTGGTAAAGGGCTACGCGCATTTCAGATTCCTCTTACTCGGGCAGGGCGATCGGACCGATCTCGTTGAATACATCTCCTGGACCCGGATTCTCGGCGTGAGTTGCACCGCCGAAGTGTTTCATGATGCCCCACACCGCGTTGAGCGACGTCTGCACCGCGCCTTCTACCCAGGCCGGCGTCCACGAAACGTCGTCACCGGCAATGAAGATCCCGCGCTGCTCGGGCGGCATGTCGTCCTGCATGAAGTGCGCGTACATGCGCTGGTTGTAGCGGTAATGGCCGGGCAGGGCGCCTTTGAATGCACCGAGGAAATGCGGGTCGGCTTCCCAGGACACGGTAATCGGATCGCCGATGATCCGCGCGGCGATATCGACTTTCGGGTAGATCTTCTTCAGTGCATCCAACGCCAATTTCACGCGTTTTTCCACCGGGTGCGGGAGCATTTTCAGCGCGTCGCTCATCCACGAGTAGGACAGGCAGATCACCCCCGGCTTGTCGTCGCCGTTGTCGAACAGGTAGGTGCCACGGGTCAGGCGATCGGTGAGGGTCATGCTCATCAGGTCGCGACCGGTTTCCGGATCCTTGTCCTTCCAGAACGGCCGGTCGACCATTACGAAGGTCTTCGACGATTGCATGTAGCGGGTGCGGTCCAGGGCCATCCACATCTTTTGCGAGAACAGGGTTTCGTCGCATTCGATCTGGGTGGTCAGCAGCCAGCTTTGGCAGGTGGTCAGCACCGCGGCGTATTCGCGAGTGTCGCCCCAGTTGTCGGTGACGGCGAAACGGCCACCTGGCGCGTGGGCAATCTTCTTCACGCCAGTACGCGGTGCACCGTGGTGCAGGGAGCTGAGGCTGGTGCCCTCTGGCCAGTGCACGCAACGCTCCGGTACATGACGCCAGATGCCCTGCGGCACCTGCTCCACGCCGCCGACCACCAGGTGCTGATGATCGTCGCAGTTGGTCATCACGACGCGGAAGATTTCCAGCATCGAGTTGGGGAAGTCCGAGTCCCAGCCGCCGGTGCCGAAACCGACCTGGCCAAACACTTCGCGGTGATGGAACGAGAGCTTTGCGAACGCCTTGGAGGTGGCGACGAAATCGTAGAAGGTGCGGTCGTCCCACAGCGGCACCAGGGTGTTCCACAGTTCTTTGAGGCGCGGCACGTCGCGGTTGCGAATGGCTTGCTGGATATCCGAGAACTGCGAGCCGGCCTCAAGGGCATCGGCCCAGGCGTCAGCCACTTCCTGGAACAGCGCAGGAAGATCCGACAGCTTCTGTGCGTAATGGGTCTGGCCTTCAAGGTCGATCACTGTGCTGCCCGACGCGGGCGTCAGCGGGTTGGGAAACGGTTTGGTTTCCAGGCCGAGCTTGTCCACATAGTGATAGAACGCGGTGGACGACACCGGGAAGCGCATCCCGCCCAGTTCGGCAACAATGCCTTCGGCACCGTTGAACGCCTGTGAGCGCAGACGGCCACCCATTTTCGAAGCTTCGTAGACGACCGGTTTCAAACCCAGCTTCATCAGCTCATATGCCGCCACCAGGCCGGCGATCCCGCCGCCGACAATCGCCACCTCGGCGCCGTGATTGTGCTCGGGAATGCTGCCCAGGCCCGCCGGGTGCTCGATCCAGTCGTCGAAGGCGAAGGGAAAGTCCGGGCCGAAAATGGTGACTGGTTTTTTACCGTCTGCAGGATGGCGATTGTTCTTGTTCATGGCTGACCTTACTGGCGACCCGACGCGGAATGCGCATCTGAGTATAGGAAAAGATGCCAGCCATTCTAGAGAGCACAGAGCACGTTAATAAGACGCAAAGTGTCGTCGTTTTGCCATTTTCACGGTCATTATGACGATAAAATTGCGCACACTGCCCACTGTAGGAGCTGGCTTGCCAGCGAAGAGGCCGTTGAATTTTGTGTTGATGGTCCGGACGCCTTCGCTGGCAAGCCAGCTCCTACAGGTCTTTGCAGGCCTGTCAGACACCCAAAACCACCGGAAAAAACTCAAACCGGCTGCCCCCGATCAATCTTGCTGCTCAAGATGATCGAAGTCGTGGTCTTCTCCACCCCATCCACACTGCCAATCTGATCCAGCAACTGATCCAGCTGTTCCGGCGAATCAGTGCGCAACCACGCCACATAATCAAATTCGCCACTTACCGCACACAGCTGCTGCACCTGCGCCATCGCGCTCAGGCGTCGCAACACCTCCTTGCCGGAACGCGGTTGCACAGTGATCCCGACATACGCCTGCAACCCGCCATCCACCACTCGCTGCCCGAGGCGCACGCCGTAACCGGTGATCACTTTGGCCTTTTCCAGCCGAGCCAGGCGCGAAGTGACCGTGGTGCGAGCGATGCCCAGATGCCGGGCAAGCATGGCCACGCTCTCGCGGGCGTTGATCTGCAGGGCGGCAATCAACTGGCGGTCGATTTCATCGAGAACAGGTGGGCGAGTGTCAGGCAAAGGCTTATCTCCAGCGGCATGAATCAGTGCGCAAGCATGTTACAGGCAGATTCTGTACGACGCTCGCGACGGATCCCGGATCTAGTCTGAGTACCGTTCATGCCATTTCTGCCTGCGACAAATTGCCATAAGTAACTGGTTAGTACATTATTCCGCCCTTGTCACAAATGGGGAAAATTTCCGACATGAACAATTCTGGGGCTGCCGCCGGCAGCAAATGGTTGCTGGCTGGGCTGGGTGTGCTGATTGCACTGATCGGGCTCGGCCTGGCCGGTGGCGGTGGTTATCTGATCGCGCTCGGCGGCAGCTGGTATTTCCTGCTGATGGGCCTGGCAATGCTGGTGTCCGGATTGATGATTGCCCGGCGCAAGCCGCTCGGTGCATGGCTGTATGGTGGGGCGCTGATCCTCACGGCGATCTGGGCGGTATGGGATGCCGGTCTCGAGTACTGGCCGCTGGTCTCGCGGGTACTGACGTTCGCTGTGATCGGTCTGGTTGTGGCGCTGATCTATCCGACCCTGGTCCGCGCTTCGGGCGCGACCGGTGGGCGTGGTGCTTACGGCCTGGCCAGCATTCTGGGCGTGGGCGTCGTTGCGACCATGGCCTACATGTTCGTCCCGACCCACGTGGTCAAGGCCGCCGTTGAGCCTGCGGTAACGCCGGTCGCGCCGGGCACCGAGCAGAAAGACTGGGCTCACTGGGGCAACACCACCGCCGGCAATCGCTTTGCCGCGCTGGACCAGATCAACAAAGGCAACATCGACAAGTTACAGGTCGCCTGGACCTTCCGTACCGGTGACATCCCGCAAAGCACCGGCGCCGGTGCCGAAGACCAGAACACCCCGCTGCAAATCGGTGACACGGTCTACACCTGCACCGCCTACGGCAAAGTCTTCGCCCTGGATGCCGACACCGGCGCCCAGCGCTGGAAGTTCGACCCGCAAGGCACCGCGCCCAACTGGCAGCGTTGCCGTGGCCTGGGCTACTCCGAAACCCCGGCTTCTTCGGACAATCAGCCAGCTGCCTGTACGAAACGTCTGTTTCTGCCGACCGGCGATGCGCGCCTGATCGCCATCAATGCCGACACCGGCAAGCCTTGCGAAGAGTTCGGCAATAAAGGCACCGTCAACCTGACTACCGACATGGGCGAGGTGAAGCCCGGTTACTACCAGCAGACCTCGACCCCATTGGTCGCAGGGGACGTGGTGATCGTCGGTGGCCGCGTGGCCGACAACTACTCCACTGGCGAGCCGCCGGGCGTGGTTCGTGCCTACGACGTGCGCAGCGGTGAGCTGGTATGGGCATGGGATCCGGGCAATCCGAACACCACCAAGCGTCCGCCGGCTGGTGGGACCTACACCCGTGGCACGCCGAACGTCTGGTCGGCCATGTCCTACGACGCCAGACTCGGTCTGGTCTACCTGCCGACCGGCAACGCGACGCCAGACTTCTTCGGCGGCCAACGTACCGAATTCGACGACAAGTGGAACTCGTCCATCGTCGCCATCGACGTCAAAACCGGCCAGGTACGCTGGCACTTCCAGACTACCCACCACGACCTGTGGGACTTCGACCTGCCGGCGCAACCGCTGCTGTACGACGTGCCGGACGACAAGGGCGGCACCCAGCCAGCGTTGGCGCAAGTCACCAAGCAGGGCGAGATCTTCCTGCTCAACCGCGAGACCGGCGTGCCGATTGCCCGCGTCGAGGAACGCCCGGTGCCCCAAGGCAAGGTTCCCGGCGAACGCTATTCGCCCACCCAGCCGTTTTCGGTCGAGATGCCGTCAATCGGCAACAAGACCCTGACTGAATCCGACATGTGGGGCGCCACGCCGTTCGACCAGTTGATGTGCCGCATCCAGTTCAAGGGCATGCGCCACGAGGGTGTCTACACCCCGCCGGGCATGGACCGCGCCCTGCAATTCCCGGGCTCGCTGGGCGGCATGAACTGGGGCAGCGTCTCGGTCGATCCGAACACGAACTACATGTTCGTCAACGACATGCGCCTGGGCCTGGCCAACTACATGATCCCGCGCGAGAAGATCGGCGCCGGGGCCAGCGGCATCGAAATGGGCGTGGTACCGCAGGAAGGCACACCGTTCGGCGCCATGCGCGAGCGTTTCCTCTCGGCGGTCGGCATTCCGTGCCAGAAACCACCGTTCGGCACCATGTCCGCCATCGACCTCAAGACCCACAAACTGATGTGGCAAGTCCCGGTCGGCACCGTGCAGGACACCGGCCCGCTGGGTATCCGTATGCACCTGCCGATCCCGATCGGCATGCCGACCCTCGGCGCATCACTCGCCACCCAGTCGGGCCTGCTGTTCTTCGCCGGCACCCAGGACTTCTACCTGCGCGCCTTCGATACCGGCAACGGCAACGAAATCTGGAAGTCGCGCTTGCCGGTGGGCAGTCAGTCCGGGCCGATGACTTACGTTTCGCCGAAAACCGGCAAGCAGTACATCCTGCTGACGGTGGGCGGTGCGCGTCAGTCGACGGATCGTGGGGACTATGTGATTGCCTACGCTTTGCCTGATTAAGACTCTGCGACTGCTGTAGGAGCGAGCTTGCTCGCGATGGACGTGAACGATAATGCGTACTTGCTGAGTAAACGCGTCGTACTTGAGTTCATCGCGAGCGAGCTCGCTCCTACAGAGGCTGCCTGATGCCTTGACTGATCAGCCTTACGCCGTTGCGCGGCTTTTTGTAAGGCATCGGCTAGGATTGAGGCAGTCGAGGTGCGAGGCGAAGGACATGACAACGAAGCTACCTGCCGCTGTACGGGACCGCGCCCTGCAGATCGCCCATCACGAAATGGGCCACTACGTCGTGGCCCACGCCCTGGGCTTTGCCACGGGCGGCGTGACCCTGACGGTGACCATGGATTTGCGGCATCAAGGTGGAGCCTGCATTACGCTGGTGCGCCCGATTTCGTCGATCGACGCCATGAAGGAGCATCTGGAAGCCCGGATGATGGTGCTCCTGGCTGGCGCCATGGCGCAGACACTGCCTTCAAAACCTTCGGCTGCCAAACGCGTCGATAAGCCGAAAGCCACAGCCATCCTCAAAGGCGAACAGGGGGCGGAGCAGGACTACGCAAAAATCAGGGAGCTTCAGCATCTGCTGCGCAATATTGTGTATCCCGATACCGATCCAGCGTCGGGTGAGCGCATAGCGGCGCAGCTTAAGGAGATGACCGATCGGCTGTGGGCCCAGACTCAAGAAATCGTCGAGGCATTGGCCGAGACGATTACCGAGCTTGGAGAGACGCTGGTAGACCGCATGGTCCTCGTGGAGCAGTGGGGCCGACCGGCGGACACCTATGAGATCGTATTGACGCGTGAAATGCTTGAACGATTGAACCCCCTGTAGGAGCGAGCTCGCTCGCGAAGGTCGTGAACGATCACGCGTAAAGCCAGATGCTCAACGGCGCTCCTGGATTATTCGCGAGCAAGCTCGCTCCTACAGGTTCCTTCATTGGCAACGCTGCTGTGATTAAGTGTTGTTCGGTTGGACTGCTTCCTCTTTCGCTCCAGCTGGCCGCCTCGTCAGCACCTTCACCACATCATCAATCACCGCTTTGCTCATCGTCGTCGGGTAATGCGCAACCCAGGCATGGCGGTCGGAGTCTTGAGTGCAGCGGCATCGACGGTCAGGGATTTGGCGAGACGGCAAACCCTCTGCCAGTAACCAACGTTAACAATTGACAGAGGAACCAGGGTGGCTGGGTACCTCTGAAGCTCATACATTTATTCCTTTGAGGTTATATTCTTTTGGTGGCATATTTGTATGAAATGGGACGTCGAATACACGGATGAATTTGAGGCCTGGTGGGATCGTCTGAACGACGCCGAACAGGACTCGGTTCAGGCTACGGTGATGTTGCTGGGGGAGGATGGTCCACATTTGGGTTTTCCACATACCAGCGATATCAAGGGTTCACGGCATGGCAACCTTCGTGAGTAAAGGGTGCAGCACGCTGGCAGGCCTTACCGTGTGCTGTACGCGTTTGATCCACGGCGCAGTGCGATTCTGCTGATTGGCGGTGATAAAACCGGTCAGGAGCGTTGGTATGCGGAACACGTGCCACTGGCCGAACGCCTCTACGACGAGCACTTGGAAACTTTGAAGAAAGAGGGCTATGACAATGGCTAAAAAATTTGCTGATCTGGTGGCGCGTCGCTCTCCAGAGTCTCAGGCGCGTGTCGAGGCCTTGCATCAGAAGCTACGAGCACAAATGCCGTTGCACGAGTTGCGCCAGGCGCAAGCGTTGAGTCAGGACACATTGGCCAGGACACTGCATGTCAACCAGGCTGCGATCTCCAAAATGGAGCGGCGAACGGACATGTACATCAGTACTTTGCGCAACTACATCCGCGCCATGGGGGGCGAGTTGGAAATCATTGCCACTTTCCCCGAGGGTCAGGTAAAGATCGAAAATTTTGCCAACTGAACGATTAAAAAATGGCTCTACTGTTTCGGGCCATTCAGACACGCAAAAGCCGCGCATTGCGCGGCTTTCTTGTTTGGTGGGCCCACACGGACTTGAACCGTGGACCAAAGGATTATGAGTCCTCTGCTCTAACCAACTGAGCTATAGGCCCTCAGTAGGTCGCGGATTATAACGACGGTTTCGCGGCTGTGCCATCCGAAAAAGCCATTACGGTTGTACGAAGAAACGTCGCGGCAAATTCGTCCGGGGGGAGTGGCACGCTGACGATGTAGCCCTGGATTTGTTCGCAACCCTCATAGGCCAGGAATTGCTGCTGCGCCTGGGTCTCGACGCCTTCGGCAATCACGGTGAATTGCATGCTGCGTCCGAGCGCGATGATGGCGCGTACGATCGCCGCATCGTGGGGGTCGTCCGGCAGGCCGCGGACGAAGGATTGGTCGATCTTTAGAATGTCCAGCGGCAGTCGCTTGAGGTAACTCAAGGACGAGTAACCGGTGCCGAAGTCGTCGATGGCCAGTTGCACCCCCAGATGTTTGAGTTGATGCAGCACCGCCAGCGCTTCTTCGGCCTGGCTCATGATGAAGTTTTCGGTGATTTCCAGTTGCAGGAAACCCGGGTTGAGGCGGTTGTCCTTGAGCAACTGTTCGATTCGGCCCAGCAGGTTGGGTTGGCGCAACTGGGCGCCGGCGAGGTTGACCGAGAGCGGGCCGGGGCTTTCGTACAGCCGGTGCCATTCGGCCATCTGCCGGCAGGCAGTTTCCAGGACCCAGTCGCCGATTTGCAGGATCATGCCGTTTTCTTCAGCCAGCGGGATGAAATGTTCCCGCGGCACGTCGCCAAAGGTTGGATGGTGCCAGCGGATCAGGGCTTCGGCGCCGACCAGGCTGTAGTCGACGAGGCTGATTTTCGGCTGGTAGCACAGGTGCAACTCATTGCGTTCGATGGCGCGGCGCAGTTCGTGCTCCAGCGCCACGCGTTCGCTGGCCTGGGCGGTGAGGTCGCGGGTGTAGCTTTCGACACGGTTGCGGCCCTTGGCCTTGGAGCGGTACATCGCGGCGTCGGCGTTCTTGATCAGCGTGGCGACGTCGCAGCCATCCTTCGGATAGAGGCTGGTGCCGATGCTGGCGCTGATGAAGAACTCGTGTTCGCCAGCCTGGAACGGCGCGGCGAAACAATTGAGCAACTTGGTGGCGATGTGCTCGGCATCACTGGGTTGTTGCAGGCCAGGCAGCAGGATAATGAACTCGTCACCGCCCAGTCGCGCCACTGTGTCGATGTCACGCAACTGCTCCTTGAGGCGTACGGCAATGCCCTTGAGCAACAGGTCGCCGACCGGGTGACCGAGGCTGTCGTTGATGTGCTTGAAGCGGTCGAGGTCGAGGAACAGCACTGCGCCCTGGCCGCCATTGTCCTGTTGATTGTTGAGCGCTGTCAGCAAGCGGCTTTCAAACAAAGTGCGGTTGGGCAGGCCGGTCAGCGGATCGTGATGCGCTTGGTAGTCGAGTTTGGCCTGGGCGTGTTTTAGGCTGGAAATATCGGCGAACACCGCAACAAAGTGGGTGATGAATTTGTCACGGTTGCGTACGGCACTGATGGTCAGCCAGCTTGGGTAGAGTTCGCCGTTCTTGCGTCGGTTGGAAATCTCGCCTTGCCAGTGACCCTCGGCAGTCAATTGATGCCACATGGCCGCGTAAAATGCGCTGTCATGCAGGCCCGAGGCGAGCAGGCGTGGCGTATGGCCCAGGGCTTCGCTCTCGCTGTAGCCGGTGATTTCGGTAAACGCACGGTTGACCGCGCTGATGTGCTGTTGGGTATCGGTGATCAATACGCCTTCGGCGGTGCTTTCGAACACGGTGGCGGCTTGTTGCAGTTTTTCCTGCATCAGGTGTCGCTCGGTGATGTCCCGGGCGATGGTCAGCATGCAGTCTTCATCGCCAATCGGCAGTGGGCGGCTGGACACCTCGCACAGGCGGATCTGCCCGTCACTGCGACGGATATGGCAGCTGAAGTCGCGGACGAAACCGTCCCGGTGCAACAGGTCGAGCATCTGCTTGCGTTCATTCAGGTTGACCCAGATACCGAGGTCCAGCGCTGAGCGATCCACCGACATTGCGCTGTTGAACCCGGTAATGCGGCTGAAACCTTCGTTGACCTCCAGCAGCAGGCCATCACTTTGCCGCGACAGCAGCAAGCCGTCGGGGGAGGCATGGAAGGCTTTGGCGAACTTCTCCTCGGAAGTTTGCAGTTGTTGCTGGGTTTCCTTGAGCTGGGTGATGTCGCGCACCACGACCACCAGCGCTGGTGTCATGTCGAGGTCGAACGGTTCGGCGGAGATCAGGCCGGTAAACACGTGGCCATTGCTGCGACGAAAGGGCATTTCCAGGTTGCGGATGCTGCCGGCCTGCAAGCGTTGCAACAGGCCTGGCCCGACGCCGGGGATCCCCCAGATGTTCAGGTCGGTAGCGGTCAGGCCTATGACGTCTTCGGCTTTGAGGCCGATCTGCTCTTCGAACGCTTCGTTCACTTCTAGCAGGCAGCCGTCGCTCAGGCGCGCGATCACCAGGATGTCGGGGCATTGCTGGAACACCGAAGCGAATTTCTGTTCCGACAGGCGCAGCGCTTCTTCGGTGCGCTTGGCGTCGGTGATGTCGATCATCAACCCGCGCAACACTGGTTCATGCCCGTGTTCGATCAGGCTGACGATATCGCGCACCCACAGACAGCGACCGTCGGCGGTGATCACCCGGTAGTCGAGGCGATGATCGCGCCCGGCCAGCACTTCGTGGTCGCAGAAGGTCTGGGCGCGGGTCAGGTCAGCGGGGTGAATGATGTTGCGCCAGAAGCCTGGAATCAGCCAGTGGGACAGGGGATAACCAAGCAGGTCTTCGGCGTGGGGCGATACATAGCTGTAGGTGAAGTCGGTGACCTTTGCTTCCCAGGCGATGGCCGACAGGCTCTCCACCAGGCCTCGGTAGTGGTATTCGCTGCTGCGCAGTTCCTGTTCAAGATCGACCCGGCGGGCGATTTCCGAACTCAGGCGGCGGTTGATGCGGATAACCGAGGCCAGCACGATGGTCAGCAGCAGCAATCCGGGCAGGCCATACACCAGCAGGTCATTCCAGAACGTTCGATGATCGAGGACGTTGCCGACCCAGTGCTCCTGAATGGCGCTGATTTCGGCGGGGCTCATGTCCGCCAGGACTTTGTCGAGAATGCCGATGAGCATTGTGTTGCCGCGCGGAACCGCCATGGCCAGTTGATAGCGATAGGGGGTTTCACCGCTGACATACAGCCCATCGAGCTTGAGCTGGCGCAGGCTCCAGACGCTGGATGCCAGATCGCCCACCACGGCGTCCACTGCGTCGGTGGCCAGCGCCTGCAACGCCGAACTGACATTGGGCATCGCCACCAGGTTCAGGTCGGGGTGGTGAGTGCGCAGCAGCTCGTGGGGGGCGTAGTTTTCCACCACGGCGATCTTCAGGCCGTACAGGTCTTGCAGGTTGTGTGGCTGGGGCCCCCCGACATGGGCCAGGATGACAATCGGAAAATCCAGATAGGGGCGGGTGAACGACAGGTATTTCTGGCGTTCCGGGGTCGACATGATGCCGGGCAGCAGGTCCAGCTTGCCCTTTTTGGCTTGTTCCAGGACGACGGTCCAGCTCACCGGCTCGATGGGCGTGAGTCGGGTTGCCAGCCTTTTGCGGACGACCTCGATGTAATCCGCGGCAAGGCCCTGGTAGCGGCCCTCATCGTCGCGGAACTCGAAGGGTGGCCACGACGCATCGACACCCAGGCGCAAGTCCGGGTGAGCCGCCAGCCAGCTACGTTCATCGTCAGTAAGAGTCAGCGCGCCAGCCGTTGCGGTCCAGGTCATTAGCGACAGCAAAAAAAGCACGGTCGGCAGTCTGGGCATAACGGTCTCGTTAGGCTCTGGGAATGCTTCGAGTGTAGACGGGCTACAGGGCGCAAGGGGAGAAGCGGGGGGATTTAATCTGCACAAAACAAAACCCCCGGCCTGGGCCGGGGGTTGTGTGATCACTCGTCGAGGAAGGAGCGCAGATGCTCGCTTCTCGTCGGGTGGCGCAGCTTGCGCAGCGCCTTGGCTTCAATCTGACGGATCCGCTCACGGGTCACGTCGAACTGCTTGCCAACCTCTTCGAGGGTGTGGTCGGTATTCATGTCGATACCGAAACGCATGCGCAGTACCTTGGCTTCACGGGCAGTGAGGCCGGACAGCACTTCGCGAGTCGCTTCCTTGAGGCTCTCAACGGTTGCAACATCGATTGGCGACTGCATGGTCGAGTCTTCGATGAAGTCACCCAGATGGGAGTCTTCGTCATCACCGATCGGGGTTTCCATGGAGATCGGCTCTTTTGCGATCTTCAATACCTTGCGGATCTTGTCCTCAGGCATTTCCATGCGTTCGCCCAGCTCTTCCGGGGTTGGTTCGCGACCCATTTCCTGCAACATCTGGCGGGAAATGCGGTTGAGCTTGTTGATCGTCTCGATCATGTGCACCGGAATACGGATGGTGCGGGCCTGGTCGGCGATCGAGCGAGTGATCGCCTGACGGATCCACCAGGTGGCATAAGTCGAGAATTTGTAGCCGCGACGGTATTCGAACTTGTCTACCGCTTTCATCAAGCCAATGTTGCCTTCCTGGATCAGATCGAGGAATTGCAGGCCACGGTTGGTGTACTTCTTGGCGATCGAGATCACCAGACGCAAGTTGGCTTCAACCATCTCTTTCTTCGCGCGGCGGGCCTTGGCCTCACCGATCGACATGCGACGGTTGATGTCCTTGATTTCGGCGATGGTCAAACCGGTTTCGGTTTCCAGCGCGGTCAGCTTCTGTTGGCAACGGATGATGTCCGGCTGCAGGCGGCCAATGGCTTCAGCGTATTTGCCTTTGCCTTTGGCCAGGGCATCGCTCCAGCTTTCGTCGACTTCGTTGCCCGGGAACTGGCGCAGGAAGTCTGCACGCGGCATGCGCGCATCACGAACGCAGAGCTGCATGATTGCGCGCTCTTGCTGACGCAGGCGATCCAGGGCGCTGCGAACACGCTCGACCAGGGCTTCGAATTGCTTCGGCACCAGTTTGATCGGCATGAACAGGTCGGCCAGGGCCAGCAACTCGGCAATCGCTGCCTTGTTGTGACGACCGTGCTTTTTCAGCGCCTTGCGGGTGATTTCCATCTGATCGGCCACGGCGCCAAAACGCTGGGCGGCGATGATCGGATCCGGACCGCTTTCGGCTTCTTCCTCGTCATCCGAGGCTTCACCGTCTTCGTCGTCGGAATCGTCATCCGCCTTGACGGCTTTCGCGTCAATCGGCGGCGGCACTTCTGCCGCAGGCGGCGCAATGCCGTCGTCCGGGTCGATATAACCGCTCAGGACGTCGGACAGGCGACCACCTTCGGTGGTGACGCGGGTGTACTCGGAGAGAATATGATCAACCGTGCCAGGGAAGTGCGCGATAGCGCTCATCACTTCACGGATGCCCTCTTCAATACGCTTGGCGATTTCAATTTCGCCTTCACGCGTGAGGAGCTCCACCGTACCCATTTCGCGCATGTACATGCGCACCGGGTCAGTAGTGCGACCAATGTCGGTCTCGACCGCAGCCAACGC
Organism: Pseudomonas sp. 18173; assembly: GCF_050432945.1. Taxonomy (NCBI): domain Bacteria; kingdom Pseudomonadati; phylum Pseudomonadota; class Gammaproteobacteria; order Pseudomonadales; family Pseudomonadaceae; genus Pseudomonas; species Pseudomonas sp. 18173. Next base: position 54,927 of record NZ_JBKFTN010000005.1, on the reverse strand, counting down.
TGCAGCGGCCTCTTCGGCTGCGGCTTCGTCGGTATCGGCGTCGGCCAGCATAAGGGAATCCTTATCTGGCGCAACCTCGAATACGTTGATCCCCATGTCATTGATCATGCGGATGATGTCTTCCACCTGTTCCGGATCTGAAATATCCTCCGGCAGGTGGTCGTTGACCTCCGCGTAAGTCAGGTAGCCCTGCTCACGACCAAGTGTGATCAACTCTTTGATACGAGACTGCTGTTGCGCTTTTCCGGACATAACACCCTATCCACTGAAGGTCTTGGCGGGCAAAAAACAAGCCGAGGATTATACCTGAGCTATGACCTCACGCGCCAGTTGAGGTCGGGTTTGATGCGGAAACATTGCGACTCAAGAGGTCGCGCAGTTGGTTTTTCTCTTCGCTGGTCAATTCACTTTGACGTGCTTTTCGAAGAAGTTGTTCCAGATTTCGCTCGCGTTGGCGGGCTGACAAGCTAGTAATGGTGTCGAAAAACTGTTGTTCAAGGTTGTCTCCATCAATCAGCCACTCCTTTTCCGCCAGGGCTTTGAGCAAGCGGCCTTGTTCTGTGCCGTGCCAGCGCGCAATCAGCTGAATTGAGTTTAGCTTGGGATTCTTCTGCACGGCTTCGAGTAGCGCCACCAGCAATTGCGTGTTGGTGTGGTCCTCGGCGGCGAAGTGCCCGGCATCCTCGACTTTTTCCGCCAGTTGCGGGTGATGCAGCAACGTGCGCAAGGCGGCGAGGGTTGGCGGTTCTACGGCGGCGGGCACCCGTGGCGCGCGGGGCTGATCACGATCACCGCCCCGTTTGCCATTCTTGTCCCACGGTTTCTTGTCCCATTTCTTGCCTCCTGCACCGGGCTTCTTAGGCGTCCATTCCTGCTGCGGCACATACATTTCCTGTGCCTGCGGCTGATGATAGTCGCTGTAATCGGGCATTGCGTCGTAATCGATGCCCGGGTCGTAGGCCGGCGGTGCTTCTTGCGGAGCGCTTTGTGCCAGTTGGCTCACCGCTTCGCCGCTCAGGCCGGTGATTTCGCTCAGGCGCTGACGCATCAAGGTGCGCAGGTTGGCGCCCGGGACCTTGTCGATCAGCGGCGCGGCGAGGGTGGCCATGTGGGCCTTGCCCTCAAGCGAGCGCGGGTCGGCTTCTTCTGTCAGTTGCTGGAAGAAGTAATCGGCCAGCGGCTGCGCGTGCTGGTTGATGCGTGCGCGAAAGGCGTCGGTGCCTTCGGAGCGGACCAGGGTATCCGGGTCTTCGCCCTCGGGCAGGAACAGAAAGCGTGCACGACGACCGTCCTGCAAGCTCGAAAGTGTCGCCTCCAGTGCCCGCCATGCGGCATTGCGACCGGCCTGGTCGCCGTCGAAGCAGAACAATACGCTGGGCACGACGCGAAACAGCCGCTTGAGGTGTTCCTCGCTGGTGGCGGTGCCCAGGGTCGCGACGGCATTGCGCAGGCCTTGCTGGGCCAGGGCAATGACGTCCATGTAGCCCTCGACGACGATGATTTCGTCGAGGTTGCGGTTGGTCTTGCGCGCTTCGTACAGGCCGTAGAGTTCCTGGCCTTTATGGAAGACCGGGGTTTCCGGGGAGTTCAGGTACTTCGGCTTGTCGTCGCCCAATACCCGGCCGCCAAAGGCGATGACGCGCCCGCGACTGTCGCGGATCGGGAACATGACGCGGTCGCGGAAGCGGTCGTAGCGTTTGCCGCTTTCGGCGTTTTCGATCAGCAGGCCGGCATCGATCATGGCTTTTTGTTGCAGGGTATCGCTGCTCAAGTGCTTGAACAGGTTATCCCAGCCAGGCGGGGCAAAGCCGAGGCCGAAGTCCCGGGCGATTTCGCCGGTCAGCCCGCGACCTTTCAGGTAATCCACGGCGGCCTTGCGCGATGGATGGCTTTTCAGGGCCTGGCGATAAAAGTCGGCAGCGGCGCTGAGTAGCGGATACAGCGGCGAATCGGTCGGCTGTCGCGGTTTGTGCGGCCGGCCGCTTTCTTCGCGGGGGATTTCCATGCCGGCGGCTTTGGCCAGTTCTTCGACGGCCTGGACGAAATCCAGGTTGTCGTGGTCCATGATGAAGCCGAGGGCGTTGCCGCCAGCGCCGCAGCCGAAGCAGTAATAGAACTGCTTGTCGGGGCTGACGCTGAACGACGGAGTCTTTTCCTTGTGGAACGGGCAGCAGGCGGTGTGATTCTTGCCGGCTTTTTTCAGTTGCAGGCGCGAGCTGACCACATCGACGATGTCGGTGCGGTTCAGAAGGTCGTCAATGAAGCTCTGGGGAATTAGCCCGGCCATGGCGTTCTCGTCATCTGCGCTGAAAGGAGTCCGAAGCGTGCGGCGATCGAACGCGGTCATTGTTTGAGGCGCGCAAAGTGTGCGGCTCGACCAGTGTCGTCTGCGTAATCGCTGTCGGGAAGTGTATCTGCCGAAAATCCACTGACGTTAATGCCAATCAGTATTCGACTGTTTGAATGTGTTGCGCTGAATCCGCTGCGGCCAATCACAGGCCTCGGATAGCTCATCATCTGGCACGCAAGCAGGTGCCTTGGGCTGATCGTCGTGAGAGGAATCAGTGGGTGTGCTCGTCAGTAGCCTTGAAAGGCTCGTCAGAAAAGACGTGCACCGCTGGCAAAAGAGCCAGGTCTGACGCGGTGAAGCAGGTTTGTCTCGGTCGCGTCTGCGGCTTTGACAGTGAAGCATCAAGCGTTTTACGCAAATGCCATAAGCCCGGCTGAGGGCCGGGCTTGGCAGAAGCTTGCTACGATCGTCTGTGTATTAGTACAGACGAACGGCGCGGCGCTGTTCGCGCTGAACTTTCTTGGCGTGACGCTTAACAGCGGCTGCTGCTTTGCGCTTACGCTCAGAAGTTGGCTTCTCGTAAAATTCGCGGCTACGAACTTCAGCCAGTACACCGGCTTTTTCGCAGGAGCGCTTGAAACGACGCAGAGCTACGTCGAAGGGTTCGTTCTCTTTTACTTTGACGGCTGGCATCCAGAGCTACCTTCATTCATTACCGGGGTCAACATCCTCGCGGCAAAAGAGCACTTGAAGACGTCGGTTTTTAAGGGTTGCGGATGTTAACCCCTCAACGCTCGGAATGCAAAGCCTCTGATCGAAAACCGCTGGTCGGGGCATCACGCGACGACTATTATGCGCGCCTTCGAATTCAGCCTAAACAAGGCGCAAACCCATGCTAGTACTGGGATTAGAAACCTCCTGCGACGAAACTGGTGTCGCATTATATGACAGTGAACGCGGCCTGCTGGCCGATGCGTTGTTCAGTCAGATCGATCTGCACCGCGCCTATGGCGGCGTAGTGCCGGAGCTGGCTTCGCGCGATCACGTCAAACGCATGCTGCCCTTGATCCGTCAGGTGTTGGCCGAGGCCGACTGCGTGCCGACGGAGATCGATGCGATCGCCTACACGGCGGGTCCTGGCCTGGTGGGCGCGTTGCTGGTAGGGGCTTCCTGTGCCCAGGCGCTGGCCTTTGCCTGGGGTATTCCGGCCCTCGGCGTGCATCACATGGAAGGCCACTTGCTGGCACCGATGCTGGAGCCGCAACCGCCGGAATTCCCGTTCGTCGCTTTGTTGGTGTCGGGTGGCCATACGCAACTGGTTCAGGTCGACGGAATCGGTCAGTACACGCTCCTGGGCGAGACCCTGGACGACGCTGCCGGCGAAGCCTTCGACAAGACGGCCAAGATGATGGGCCTCAATTATCCGGGCGGACCGGAGATCGCTCGCCTTGCGGAGCAGGGCGTTGCAGGGCGTTTCGTCTTCCCGCGTCCGATGTGCGACCGCCCGGGTCTGGATTTCAGCTTCAGTGGCCTGAAAACCTTTGCGTTGAACACCTGGCAGCAGTGCGTCAGCGCCGGGGACGACGGCGAGCAAGCCCGTTGCGACATCGCGCTGGCGTTCCAGCAGGCCGTGGTGGAGACTTTGACCATCAAGTGCAAGCGCGCCCTTAAGGCCGCCGGCATGAAGCGCCTGGTGATTGCAGGGGGCGTCAGTGCCAACAAGGCGTTGCGCACTTCTCTGGAGAAAATGCTCGGCGATATGAAGGGCGATGTGTTCTATGCCCGCCCGCAGTTCTGCACCGACAACGGCGCAATGATCGCCTTTGCCGGCTGCCAGCGCTTGCAGGCCGGTCAGCAGGAAAGCCTGGCGATCAGCGTGCAGGCACGTTGGCCGATGGAGCAACTGTCGGCGTTGGGATGAGCGGCGCTCATGCCCGGCAACTAGAAATGCCGTTCGCGCCCGGCAAACAGGTCGCGTAGATTGCCGCGATGACGCCAGACGATCAGTCCGGTGAGCGCGCTCATGGGCAGCAGGGCGGCCGGTTCCTGCCAGGCCAGCAACGGCAGGGTCAGCGGCGTGGCGATCAGGGCGGCCAGGGAGCTGGTGCGGGTCAGGTAGAACGTCAAGAGCCAGGCGCAGACCGCCAGGAGGGCTGCGGGCGGGTACAGTCCCAGCAGCATGCCGGCAGCGGTGGCGACACCTTTGCCGCCGCGAAAGCGGAAGTACAGCGGAAACAGGTGGCCGATGACGGCATAGACGCCGATCCAGGCCTGTTCCTGCTGCGAAAGGCCCGCAAGACGCGCAATCAGTACTGGCAGCAGGCCTTTGCAAAGGTCGCCGAGCAGGGTCAGGATGGCGAGTTTCTTGCCGGCCAGGCGCAACATGTTGGTGGCGCCGGCATTGCCCGAGCCACTCATTCGCGGATCGGGGTTACCGGTCAGGCGGCTGAGCAAAATGGCGAAGGACAGAGAGCCGAGCAGGTAGGCGAGGATCGCCAATAACCAAAACATGCTAACTATTCCGGGCGAGGAAGCCCTGATTCTAACGGCGCATTGCGCCCTTGTCGTGTAGCGGAGAGAAGTGCTTGGACAGAGTGTTTATCAAGGGCCTGGAAGTCGACACGGTAATTGGTGCCTACGACTGGGAGCGAGGCATCCGTCAGTGCTTGCGTCTTGATCTGAGCTTCGCCTGGGATAATCGCCCGGCCGCGGCCGGAGATGACCTGACCCTGGCGCTCGACTATGCCAGTGTTTCCTCGCGCATCCAGGCATTTGCCGAGCAAGCGCAATTCCAGCTGGTCGAGACCTTTGCCGAGCGGCTTGTTGAAGTGTTGATGAGCGAATTCAAGATCACCTGGATGCGCTTGAAGCTGACCAAGCCCGGCGCCATCCCGGCTGCCACCGGCGGTGTGGGCGTGGAGATCGAGCGCGGATGTCGCTGACTCAGGTATACCTCGGGCTCGGTAGCAATATCGAGCGTGAAACCCATTTGCGGGCGGGACTCGATGCATTGGCGGCGTTCCTTGTCGATATCCGCTGTTCGGCGGTGTTCGAAAGCCAGCCGGTGGGTATCAAGAGCGGGCCGTTCTTCAATTTCGTGGTGTCGGCATATACCGATCTGCCGCTCATGGAACTGGATCGCCGGTTGAAGTTCATCGAGGCCGATAATGGCCGATATGCCCCGGATCGCCGAGGTTTGCCACTGGATATCGACGTGTTGTTGTTCGGTGATCTGGTAGGCAACTTCGATGGCTTGATGTTGCCGCGGGCAGAAATTCTGAAAAATGCTTTTGTTCTGTGGCCATTGTCGTTGATGGCGCCGGATCGTGTGCACCCGGGCGCAGGAAAGAGTTTCGCCACGTTGTGGGCAGAATCGCAGATCGATCAGGTGCTGGCGCCAGTGGCTTTCGAATGGCGCGGTGAGCAACTGACACCCCCGAATTTGTTGTGACCTGACTGGCGTCTTCGCGAGCAGGCTCGCTCTCACAGGGTTCAGCGCAACACTTGTGGGAGCGAACCTGCTCACGATTCTTTCAAGCTGACGCCGCTTCCTTGTAGGCCTTCAGCGCTTTTAGCCGCTCGCGCTTGATCGCCTCTCCCAGCTCCGGCCCCTTGAAGCCTTTCTCCAGCAACGGCTGAACTGCCACGCTGCGAGCAGCGGTCGCCGCGCCGCGCAAATAATCCGCCTGTGGATAACTTCTTTCTTCCAGCCCTTTGCGCCCACGCGCATCCATCTCGCATGCTGCGATGAACTCCTCGAACCGCTGTGGCCGGCGGTAAACGTCGAAGCTTTGCAGCAATTCCAGCAATGTCGAAGGCTTCAGCTCAAGGGCGCGATGCCCGTGGGTGTGATACTCCCCCACCAGCAGTGCCAGTTCCTGGCAGTCTCTGGGCGCCTTGAAGCGTTCATTGACCGCCTTGATCAGCTTCAGCCCCTTGAACTCGTGGGCGATGTGTTGCGGCCATTCTTCCTCCGGCGTCAGGCCCTTGCCCAGGTCGTGCAGCAGGCAGGCCCAGCGCACGGTCAGTGATTGCTTGTGCATGGCGGCTTGCTGCAGAACGCTCAGGGTATGTACGCCTGTATCGATTTCCGGGTGGTGGGCGGGTGGTTGCGGTACGCCAAACAGCGCGTCGACCTCTGGCATCAGCACCTTGAGGGCGTCGCATGCGCGCAAAACCTCAATAAACACCTGTGGCTGATCTTCCATCAGGGCGCGGGAAATTTCCTTCCAGCTGCGCTCCGGGGTCAGCGCCTCAAGCTCGCCTGACGCGCTGAGTTGGCGCATCAGTTCCAGGGTTTCCGGGGCGACTGTAAAGCCCAGCGCCGCATAACGCGCCGCAAAGCGGGCAACACGCAAGACCCGGAGCGGATCTTCGGCAAATGCCGGGGAAACATGGCGCAGCAGGCGCGCTTCGAGATCGCGCTGGCCGTGGTACGGGTCGGTCAGGTTCTGCTGATCGTCTTCGGCCATGGCGTTAATGGTCAGGTCGCGACGGATCAGGTCTTCTTCGAGGGTGACTTCAGGGCTGGCGTGAAAAGTGAATCCGCCGTAGCCGCGTCCGCTTTTGCGCTCGGTGCGGGCGAGGGCGTATTCCTCGCCGCTTTTGGGATGAAGAAACACCGGGAAATCCGCACCTACCGGGCGGAAACCCTTGGCGAGCATTTCTTCGGTAGTGGCGCCGACCACGACCCAGTCGATGTCGGTGACCGGTTTGCCCAGCAAGCGATCGCGTACCGCGCCGCCGACTTTATAGATCCGCATAAAAAACCTCCGTTAGCTCGACAGGATAACCGTTGCGTCGGGCTTTCGGAGGCCGAAACCGTATCAAAGATGAATGACAGCCAGGTCCAGGCGGCCGTAATCGCCTTCGCTGTGCTCGCTTCTGGGCGGAACGTGATGGGTTTTCATCACCTGGTCTCCTTGCAGGGTCTCCAGGTGAATGTCGAAGCCCCACAGGCGGTGCAGATGCTTGAGCACTTCCTCGGTGGACTCTCCCAGCGGTTTGCGGTCGTGTTGCTGGTGGCGCAGGGTCAGGGAGCGGTCACCACGCCGGTCGATGCTGTAGATCTGCACGTTGGGTTCGCGATTGCCCAGGTTGTACTGCGCCGCCAGGGTTTCACGGATGATGCGGTAGCCGCCTTCGTCGTGAATGGCGGGCACCAGCAGGTCGTCCTTCTGGTCGTCATCGAGAATGCTGAACAGCTTCAGGTCGCGGATCACCTTGGGTGACAGGTACTGCAGGATGAAGCTCTCATCCTTGAAGCTGCTCATGGCGAACTTGATGGCCGCCAACCAGTCGGTGCCGGCAATGTCCGGGAACCAGCGGCGATCTTCTTCTGTCGGGTGTTCGCACATGCGACGGATGTCGCGGTACATGGCAAAACCCAGGGCGTACGGATTGATACCGCTGTAGTAGGGGCTATCGAAGCCCGGCTGGAACACCACGCTGGTGTGGGACGTCAGGAACTCCATCATGAAGCCGTCGGTGACCAGGCCTTCGTCGTACAGGTCGTTCATCAGGGTGTAGTGCCAGAATGTGGCCCAGCCCTCGTTCATCACCTGGGTTTGACGCTGTGGATAAAAATACTGGGCGATCTTGCGCACGATACGCACGATTTCCCGCTGCCATGGTTCCAGTAGTGGCGCATGTTTCTCGATGAAGTACAGGATGTTTTCCTGAGGTTCGGCAGGGAAGCGCGCGTTGTCCTTGTCGCTGAACTTGTCCGCACCCTTGGGAATGGTTCGCCACAGATCGTTGATCTGTTTCTGCAAATGCTCCTCCCGGTCCTTTTGCCGGCGGCGCTCTTCTTCCGCGGAGATCGGATAGGGGCGTTTGTAGCGGTCGACACCATAGTTCATCAGCGCATGGCAGGAGTCGAGCAAGTCCTCGACCGCGTCGATACCGTGGCGCTCCTCGCATTGCATGATGTACTGCTTGGCAAACACCAGGTAATCGATGATCGAGCTGGCGTCGGTCCAGGTGCGGAACAGGTAGTTGCCTTTGAAAAAGCTGTTGTGCCCGTAGCAGGCGTGGGCCACCACCAGCGCCTGCATGCAAATGGTGTTTTCTTCCATCAGGTAGGCGATGCACGGGTCGGAGTTGATCACGATCTCGTAGGCCAGGCCCATCTGGCCGCGGGTGTAGGATTTTTCTGTGCTTAGGAAATGTTTGCCATAGGACCAATGGTGATAACCCAGTGGCATACCGACGGAGGCGTAGGCGTCCATCATCTGTTCGGCAGTGATCACTTCGATCTGGTTAGGGTATGTATCGAGGGCGTAGCCGGCCGCAATACGACTGATTTCTCGGTCATACGCCTGGATCAGCTCGAACGTCCATTCGGAGCCGGTGGAAATGGGTTGGCGCTTCTGCTCTTTGGCGGTCATGTCACTAACCTGCGCTGGAAGAGTTCACGGAAGACCGGATAGATATCACCGGCCGAGACCAGTTGCTGCTGGGCAAACGTGTCGGAAAAGGCTTCGGCTATGCGCTCGTATTCGAACCACAGGGCCTGGTGTTCGCGAGGGGTGATCTCAACGTAAGTGTAGTACTGCACGAATGGCATGATCTGGTTGATCAGGATGTCGCGGCAGATTGGAGAGTCGTCGTTCCAGTTGTCGCCGTCGGAGGCCTGGGCGGCGTAGATGTTCCACTCGTTGCTCGGATAACGCTCGGCCATGATCTCCTGCATCAGTTTCAAGGCGCTGGAGACAATGGTGCCGCCGGTTTCCCGGGAGTAGAAAAACTCCTCTTCGTCCACTTCACGGGCGCTGGTGTGATGGCGGATAAACACCACATCGATTTTTTCGTAGTTACGCTTGAGGAACAGGTACAGCAGGATAAAAAAGCGCTTGGCGATGTCCTTGGTCGCCTGGGTCATCGAGCCGGACACGTCCATCAGGCAGAACATCACAGCCTTGGAGCTGGGGTTCGGTTGCTTGATGAGCAGGTTGTACTTGAGGTCGAAGGTGTCGAGAAACGGCACGCGGTGAATGCGCGCGCTGAGTTTTTCGATTTCGGCTTCTATTTCCTGAATATCGCCGAAGTTGTCTGGTTCTTCCTGCTTGAGTCGCAGAAGTTCTTCCTTGGCTTCGCGCAGTTTTGCCCGGCTGCTGCCGGACAGGGCGATTCGCCGGGCGTGGGCTGAACGCAAGGTGCGAATGATGTTGATCCGCGACGGGTTGCCCTCGTTGCTGATCCCGGCACGTACGGTCTTGAAGGTATCGGTGCCGGTCAGGTTGCGCTTGACCAGGTTTGGCAGTTCGAGATCCTCGAACATGAACTCGAGGAACTCTTCCTGGGTGATCTGGAAGACGAATTCGTCCATCCCTTCACCGGAGTTGCCGGCCTTGCCAGGGCCCCGACCACCGCCGCCTCCCGGTGGGCGGGCGATATGTTCGCCGCTGGTGAACTCCTTGTTGCCCGGGTGCACGACCGTCTGCTTGCCACCGCGACCGTGGTGAAGCACCGGTTCGTCAATGTCGCGGCCGGGAATGCTGATTTGTTCGCCGTGTTCCATGTCGGTAATGGAGCGCCGGCTGACCGCCTCTTCGACAGCCTTTTTGATGTGATCACGGTAGCGCCGCAGAAACCGCTGGCGGTTTACCGTGCTCTTGTTCTTGCCATTGAGACGTCGGTCGATCACATAGCTCATGACTGCTCCTTAGAAGCTGTCCTGAAAGGGGCGAGCGGTGATACAGCATCGAACCGAGAAGCCGAGGGAAAATTGAACGCTCCCCCAAGCGCCTTGGATGCTGCCTGAACTCGCTACCGACTTTCGAACACCTTCCAGAGGCCTGTGTATCAGAAAAAGCGCACACAGGTCTCTGGCTGACGACAACCGGTCTGACCGGCAGCGGGTTATTGTGATTTTCTGACCCGCAAGTACCACTCGGACAGCAGTCGTACCTGTTTGTCGGTGTAGCCCCGCTCGACCATCCTTGTGACGAAGTCGTTGTGTTTTTGCTGATCCTCCTTGCTGGCCTTGGCGTTGAAGCTGATGACCGGGAGCAGGTCCTCGGTGTTGGAGAACATTTTTTTCTCGATGACCACGCGCAGTTTTTCGTAGCTGAGCCAGGTCGGGTTCTTGCCATTGTTGTTGGCCCGGGCACGCAGGACGAAGTTGACGATTTCGTTACGGAAATCCTTCGGATTGCTGATGCCGGCCGGTTTTTCGATTTTCTCCAGTTCTTCGTTCAAGGCTACGCGGTTGAGGATCTCGCCGGTTTCCGGATCGCGGTATTCCTGGTCCTGGATCCAGAAGTCGGCGTACAGCACATAACGATCGAAGATGTTCTGGCCGTACTCGCTGTAGGACTCGAGATAGGCGGTCTGGATCTCCTTGCCGATGAATTCGATATAGCGCGGCGCCAGGTACTCCTTGAGGAAGCGCAGGTAGCGTTCGCGGGTTTCCGCCTGGAACTGTTCCTGTTCGATCTGTTGTTCCAGTACGTAGAGCAGATGTACCGGGTTGGCGGCGATTTCGTGTGGATCGAAGTTGAACACCTTCGACAGGATCTTGAAGGCGAACCGGGTCGATAGACCGTTCATGCCTTCGTCGACACCGGCATTGTCGCGGTATTCCTGGATCGACTTGGCTTTCGGATCGGTATCCTTGAGGTTCTCGCCGTCGTACACGCGCATCTTCGAGTAGATATTGGAGTTTTCCGGCTCCTTGAGGCGCGAGAGCACGGTGAACTGGGCCAGCATCTTCAGGGTGTCGGGCGCGCAATGGGCCTTGGCCAGCGAGCTGTTGAACAAGAGCTTGTCATAGATCTTCACTTCGTCGCTGACCCGCAGGCAGTACGGCACTTTGACGATGTAGATCCGGTCGATGAAAGCTTCGTTGTTCTTGTTGTTACGGAAGGTATGCCATTCCGATTCGTTGGAGTGGGCCAGCAGGATCCCGGTAAACGGAATCGCCCCCAGACCTTCGGTACTGTTGTAGTTGCCTTCCTGAGTAGCGGTCAGCAGTGGGTGCAGCACCTTGATCGGCGCCTTGAACATTTCGACGAATTCCATCAGGCCCTGGTTGGACCGGCACAGTGCGCCCGAATAGCTGTAGGCGTCGGCGTCGTTTTGCGGGAATTCCTCCAGTTTGCGGATATCGACCTTGCCCACCAGCGCCGAGATGTCCTGGTTGTTTTCGTCACCTGGTTCGGTCTTGGCCACGGCGATCTGGTTGAGGATCGACGGGTAGAGTTTCACCACGCGGAACTGACTGATGTCACCGCCGAACTCGGCCAGGCGCTTGGTTGCCCACGGCGACATGATGGTGTTGAGGTAGCGCCGTGGAATGCCAAAGTCTTCCTCGAGGATCGCTCCATCTTCAGTGGAGTTGAACAGACCCAGGGGCGACTCGAAAACCGGCGAGCCCTTGATCGCATAGAAGGGCACTTTTTCCATCAGTTGCTTGAGCTTTTCGGCCAGGGACGATTTACCGCCACCGACTGGGCCGAGCAGGTAGAGGATCTGCTTCTTCTCTTCCAGGCCCTGAGCGGCATGGCGGAAATACGACACGATCTGGTCGATGCATTCTTCCATCCCGTGGAAGTCTTCAAAGGCCGGATAGCGGCGGATCACCTTGTTGGAGAAGATGCGCGACAGTCTCGAGTTGGTCGAGGTGTCGAGCAGTTCCGGTTCACCGATGGCCAGCAGCAGACGCTCGGCAGCGGAAACGTAGGCGCTGCGGTCTTTTTTGCACAGCTCAAGATACTCTTGCAGAGAGAGTTCTTCCTGGCGTGTGGACTCGAAGCGTTGTTGGAAGTGGCTAAAGATACTCATGACGTCACCTCGCTCGATACGTGGAGCCGACGCCGGATCACTCAGTCGATGCTGGCAGCAACCGAACAGGCGATTGCTGTTTACCCCCCAGAACTCTCCCGGAGCTGACGACTCCGAAAGCTACTCCCGATGACCCGTGCGCCGGTGTACCGGCTCTCCCCTGTTTTGGATGGCCTGGGCTTAAGGATAGTTGGGAATTCGGGAGGTAAAGGCGAGATACGTAATTTGTTGTGGCAGACCGTTCGTCTGCCACCGCGCCAGCCCGCGGGAGCCGGGGCCTGCAAGGTTACAAAAAAATTATTCGGCGGTGCCTTGCGCGGTTTCCGCAGGGTAGGTCGTGCGCCACAACTCGAATCCGCCATCCATGCTGTAGACGTCGGAGAAGCCCTGGCTGATCAGGTAGGCGGCCGCGCCCTGGCTGGAATTGCCGTGGTAGCAGACCACCACGGTCGGTGCATCGAGGTCGGCACCCTGGATGAAAGCGTGCAGGGAATGATTGTCCAGATGCTTCGAGCCTGCGATGTGCAGGGCGGCAAAAGTGGCCGGGTCGCGGACGTCGACCACCACTGCGCCTTGTTCGCGCAGGGCCTGGGCCTGTTCCGGGGGGATACGTTTGAATTCGCTCATGGCGGGCTCCTGTGGCTCGGCAGAATGGGCAGTCTAGCGCGGGGCGCTGGCTGGCGATGATTGGGGAATGGATAAGGCGACTGGCGGCACGGCATGGCCGTGTTCGTCGCATTTGCAGGACAGACGCTCAAGGCTGTCGACGTTCATCAGGGTCAGGGCGCCGCCCCAGACGCAACCGGTGTCGAGGGCCGAGATACCCGGCTCGTCGCACTTGCCTTCCAGTGCGGCCCAGTGACCGAAGAGGATTTTCACATCCCTGGTCTTGCGTTCCTTGTGCTGGAACCAGGGCTTGTAGCCAGGTGGTGCAGTACCGAGGCCTTCCTTGCTCTTGAGGTCGAGTTTGCCTTCGGCGGTGCAAAAACGCATGCGGGTGAAGTAGTTGGTGATTACCCGCAGGCGCGTGACGCCTTTGAGGTCGTTGTCCCATTTCGCCGGATCGTTGCCGTACATGCCATCGAGGTAGGGCGGCAACAGGTTGTCGTCGCGCAGGGCGGTCTCGACTTCGGCGGCGCACTTCAAGGCCTTGCGCAGCGACCACTGGGGGGGAATGCCGGCATGGACCAGTGCAACGTTGCGTTGTTCGTCGTAATGCATGAGCTTTTGCTGGCGCAGCCATTCAAGCAGCTCGGCGCTATCCGGCGCTTCGATGATCTCGCGCAGGGTATCGGCCTTCTTCAGGCGTTCGATGTTGCGTCCGGCCGCCAGCAGGTGCAGGTCGTGGTTGCCGAGCACGCACACCAGCGATTCGCGGATGCTATAGAGGAAACGCAGGGTTTCCAGAGACTGCGGGCCGCGGTTGACCAGGTCGCCCACCAGCCACAGGCGGTCCTGTTGCGGATCGAACGCCACTTGTTTGAGCAGGCATTGCAGGGCCTCAAGGCAGCCTTGCAGGTCACCGACCGCGTACGTTGCCATCAGTGCAGGGCTCCGGGCACCGCCAGGCGGAAGGGCGCGATGATGGCATCGAAATGTTTGCCGTCGTCGGAAAGCATCTGATAGGTGCCTTGCATGGTGCCGACCTTGGTGGTCATGACCGTGCCGCTGCTGTAGGTGTGGCTCTTGCCGGGGTCGATCAGCGGTTGCTGGCCTACCACGCCTGCGCCGCGCACTTCTTCGACATGCCCGTCACCGTCGGTGATGACCCAGTGCCGTGAAAGCAGTTTGGCCGGTATCAGGCCATTGTTTTGCACGGTGATGGTGTAGGCGAAGGCAAAGCGGTCGTGCTCGGGTTGCGATTGTTCTGCCAGATAGCGGGTGACGACGCTGACGTCGACCTGATAACGAGGATCGGACATGCAAGGGGCCTTAAAAACGAAGCGGGACGCGGGGCGTAGCTGATGGAGTTCAGTCTAGGCCAAGTATCGGGTAGTAGACCAGAGTGGCGTCCTACCCGATAGCGCTCTTCGCCTGTCAGTCGGCGGCGGGCTGTTGTGCTGCCTGCTCGCTGAGCTTGTCGGCCAGGCGCACGAAGGCGGCCAGGTCGAGTTGCTCGGGACGCAGGCTGCCATCGACGCCGGCGGCTTCGATTTCGGCATTGCTCAGCAGCAGCTTGAGGGTGTTGCGCAGGGTTTTGCGGCGCTGGTTGAACGCTTCGCGCACGACGCGCTCCAGCAGGCGGTGATCCTTGGCCGGGTGCGGCAGTACCGCGTGGGGCACCAGGCGCACGATGGCCGAGTCGACTTTCGGCGGCGGGTTGAACGCGCCCGGGCCGACGTTGAACAGGTGCTCGACCCGGCAGTGGTACTGAACCATGATCGACAGGCGGCCCCAGTCACCACCACCCGGGCCCGCAGCCAGGCGCTCGACCACTTCCTTTTGCAGCATGAAATGCATGTCGCGGATCAGGTGCGAGTTGTGCAGGAGGTGAAAAATCAGCGGCGTGGAGATGTTGTACGGCAGGTTGCCGACCACTCGCAGGCTGCCTGGCGCGGCATTCAGGCTGTTGAAGTCGAACTTCAGTGCGTCGCCCTGATGCAGGTTGAAGTTGCTCTTGCCGGCAAACTGCTGGTTGAGGATCGGGATCAGGTCCTTGTCCAGTTCCACCACGTCGAGCTGCGCGCCGCTGCTGAGCAGGCCTTGGGTCAGTGCACCCTGGCCCGGGCCGATTTCCAGCAGGCGGTCTTCTGCCTTGGCATGAATGGAACGCAGGATGCGGTCGATAACGCCGGCATCGTGCAGGAAGTTCTGGCCAAAACGCTTGCGCGCCTTGTGTTGGTATTGCTCGGTCATAAACGGGTCTCGGCCATCTGGTAGGCGGTTTCCAGGGCGACTTGCAGGCTGCCGGTGTCGATCTTGCCGCTGCCGGCCAGGTCCAGGGCAGTGCCGTGGTCGACCGAAGTGCGGATGATCGGCAAGCCGAGGGTCACGTTGACTGCCGCGCCGAAGCCTTTGTATTTCAGCACCGGCAGGCCCTGGTCGTGGTACATCGCCAGCACTGCATCGCAGTGCTCCAGATATTTGGGGGTAAACAGAGTGTCGGCGGGCAGGGGACCTCGAAGGTCCATGCCCTCGCCGCGCAAGCGCTCTAATGTGGGTTCGATGATATCGATTTCTTCATGGCCCAGGTGTCCGCCTTCGCCGGCGTGGGGGTTGAGCCCACAGACCAGGATGCGTGGCCGGGCGATGCCGAACTTGTTTTGCAGGTCGGCGTGCAGGATACGCGTGACGCGCTCCAGACGCTCTGGCGTGATTGCATCGGCAATCTCGCGAAGGGGCAGGTGAGTGGTCACCAGGGCTACGCGCAAGCCGCGTGTGGCCAGCATCATCACCACTTGCGCGGTGTGGGTCAGGTCGGCAAGGAATTCCGTATGCCCGGAAAAGGCGATACCGGATTCGTTGATCACGCCTTTGTGCACCGGCGCGGTGATCA
Source organism: Pseudomonas sp. 18173 (assembly GCF_050432945.1). Lineage (NCBI taxonomy): Bacteria > Pseudomonadati > Pseudomonadota > Gammaproteobacteria > Pseudomonadales > Pseudomonadaceae > Pseudomonas > Pseudomonas sp. 18173. Next base: position 39,355 of record NZ_JBKFTN010000005.1, on the reverse strand, counting down.
TGCCGGCAAAATCCCCGTTCAGGCAGCCTTGGCCTGCCCGGGTCAGGGTTTCCAGAACGAAGGCAGCATTGGCCTTGTCCAGTTGCCCGGCGACGACCTTGGCATTGAGCGGTGTATCCCAGACATACAGGCTGTTGGCTGGCGCAGGAGCATCGGGCCAGTTGTCCGGTGTGACCGGCAACAGGTTGACGGCCACGCCCAGTTGCGCGGCCCGCTCAATGAGCAGGTCGCGGCTGGTAATGGCAATCAGGGGGTGGGGCTGGGCTTGCGAGGCGAGCAGCAGGCACAGGTCGGGACCTATGCCGGCTGGTTCGCCGGGTGTCAGCGCGAAACGTTGCGGTTTCACTGCGCTGCCTGGTCGGCGCCAGGGAGTTTGATTTCCACGTACGCTTCGTCACGGATCTGACGCAGCCAGGTTTGCAGCTCTTCGTCGTATTTGCGGTTACGCAGTACGGTCATTGCTTGCTGCTCGCGAGCCTGTGAGGTGCTGTCGGTGGCGCGACGACCAAGAACTTCCAGGACGTGCCAGCCGTATTGAGTCTGGAACGGCCTGGACAGTTGACCTTGCGGGGTCTTGGCCATCACTGCGCGGAACTCGGGCACCAGCGCGTTCGGGTCGATCCAGTTCAGGTCGCCGCCGTTGAGGGCGGAACCCGGGTCTTCCGAATACTTCTTCGCCAGTTCAGCGAAGTCTTCGCCGGCTTCAATGCGGCTATACAGCGACTGGGCCAGCTCCTTGGTCTTGGCTTCGTCGCGGACCGGACTTGGCTTGACCAGGATGTGACGCACATGCACTTCATCGCGCATCTGGGTTTCGCCGCCACGCTTGCCGAGAATCTTCAGGATGATGAAGCCGCCCGGCGTGCGCATTGGCTGGGTGACGTCACCCACCGGCAGGGTGCTCAGCAGGCGATCGAACGGTGGCGGCAATTGAGCGGCTTTACGCCAGCCCATGTCACCACCTTCCAGAGCGGTTTCGCTGGCGGACTTGGCGATTGCCAACTGACCGAAGTCAGCGCCTTGCTTGAGCTGCTGGTAGATCGCATCGGCCTGTTTGGCTGCGTTCTGAATCGCGTCGGAGTTGGCGCTTTCCGGCGTAGGAATCAGGATGTTGGCCAAGTGGAACTCTTCGGACAGCTGCATTTTGCCCAGGTCGGAGGCCAGGAAGTTCTTCACTTCCTGCTCGGAGACCTGAATGCGCTCGGCAACCCGGCGCTGGCGTACACGGCTGATGACCATTTCGCGGCGAATCTGCTCGCGTGCGTCGTCATAAGACAGGCCGTCGCGAGTCAGGGCGGCGCGGAACTGCTCGACCGACATGTTGTTGCGCTGGGCAATGGTGCCGACCGCCTGGTTCAACTCTTCGTCGGTAATGCGGATGCCGGAGCGATCGCCGATCTGCAATTGCAGGTTTTCGACGATCAGGCGCTCAAGTACCTGCTGCTCCAGCACGCTGGCTGGCGGCACGGCAGAACCACGCTTGGCAATGGTTTGCTGAACTTCATGAACGCGTTGGTCCAGTTGGCTCTGCATGACCACGTCGTTGTCGACGATGGCCACCACTTTATCGATGGACTGCACGGCGGCACTGGCCGCCGTACTCAGGAACAGCGCGCCCAGCATCAGCGGGCGCAGACAATCAGAAAGCTTGGTCTTCACGTTCACGGTAACCTTGAATGCCTTTGTCGAGGAAACTCTCTGCTTTGGAGCCGGTGAGGCCGCCGAGTCCCTTCAGAACAATTTGGAGGAAGACGCCATGGTCGCCTTTTTCGTTCTGCGCAACGTCTTGACTGAACTCGTCATAGTTGACCCAGTAACGGTTGATCAGGCGCAGTTTCCAGCAGCAACTGTCGTACTCGAAGCCACCGAAGGCTTCAAGGGTGCGGTCGCGGTTGTAGTCATACTGCCAGCGGCTGATGGCGCTCCATTGCGGCACGATCGGCCAGATCACCGAGAAGTCGTGCTGTTCGATCTTGTAGTAGTCCTTCACGAAGCCAGGCTGGCCTTCAACACCCAGGTTTCCGCCGCCCACGGTCCATTGACCGGTGTTCTGGTCGTAACGGACCTGGTCATTACGATAGCGATAACCGGCGTTGATGACCTTGTTCGGGTTGTCTTCAGGCTGGTAGTGGAACATCGCGCTGCCCGAGCGTGGGCTGCGGCTGTCCGGGTCCCAGTTGTAGTCGGCCGTGGTGCGCCAATCGCGGTTCCAGCGGTATTCGTATTCCAGGGCGTAAGGCGAAACGTTGGCCTGCGTATCCTGGCGGGTTTTCGGATCGATGCCTGGCAACTGAACTTCGCGGTCCTTGAAGTACAAGGCCTGGCCGACACTGATGCGTTGACGCTCGAAACCGTTGTCTTCGATCCAGCGGCTGGTCACGCCCAGCGACAGTTTGTTCTCGTCGCCGACACGGTCGGAGCCGGAGAAACGGTTGTCACGGAACAGCGACGCATAGTTGAAGGTGTATTCGCTGGTGTCGAATACCGGGATATCTTCCTGGTCGACTTCAGGCACGTACAGGTAGAACAGGCGCGGTTCGAGGGTCTGGCGGTAGTTCTTGCCGAAATACTGGGTATTGCGATCGAAGTACAGGCCGCTGTCGATGCTGGCGATCGGTACGCCGCGGTTCTGGTTGCTGTCAAATTGACCGTTGAGATTCTCAGTCCCGGTTGCCGCTGCGGCATTATTCTGAGCCACGATCTGATTTTTGCCGGTGCTATCCAGATCCAGTTGGTACTGGGTGTACTGGTACTTGAGCGTTGGTGTCAGGAAACCGTACGACGTGCTCATTGGCAGGCTCATGGCCGGCGCAAGGTTCAGGCGGTCACCCGTGGCGCGTGCCAGACCTTGAACGTTGTTATCAAGGCGGGGACTGCCAACGCCGTCCTCGTCAAAGTACGTTCCGTTTTTCAGGTCCCGGTCAAATCGAACGAGCTCTGTGCTGTACGTGAAATTCAAGCCTTCCGGATGGTACGGCAGCACGCCATCAAGGGTGAGCTGCGGCAGGCGATCGTACGGCGTGATGTTCGAGACGGTCGCCAGCTGGAAGGCCTGGGCGTTGATACGTGCGTTGTAACTGTCGCCACGATAGGTGACGGAGCCTTGCTGGTTCACGAAGTCGTTGCTTTTCACGCCGATCTGGTCGGTCTGCAGATCCTGGAAGTAATACGGATCGCTGATCTTGGTGTAGTCGACTTGCGTGAGTACACGTGAGTCGAGGCCACCCTTGTGCTGCCAGTTGTACATGTAGCGGGTTTTTTCGGCGTCGGACTGCTTGTCGCGTTCGTCGCTTTCGTCGTTGAGGTACGCGGCACCGAACTGGCCTTCGCTGGACTTGGTCAGGTAGCGGAATTCGCCTTCCATCAACAAGCCGTGCTTTTCCATGTAGCGCGGGTACAACGTGGCATCGTAGTTCGGTGCCAGGTTGAAGTAGTACGGGGTGACCAGCATGAAGCCGGTATCGCTGCCGGTGCCGATGCTCGGCGGCAGGAAGCCGGACTGGCGACGGTCGTCGATCGGGAAATAGATGTACGGCGTGTACAGGACCGGAATGTCCCTGACCCGCAGCGTCACGTTGGTCGCCGTACCGAAACCGGTGGCCGGGTTCAAGGTGATGTTGTTGCCCTTGAGCTGCCAGGCGTTGCTGTTCGGTTCGCACGTGGTGTACGTACCATCCTTGAGGCGGATGATCGCGTTCTCGGCACGCTTGGCGTACAGCGCATTACCGCGGATGCGCGATTTGTGCATCACGTATTCGGCGTTGTCGACCTTGGCCTCACCGGTGTCGAGCTGCACGTCGGCGTGGTCGCCGACGATCAGGGCGCCGTTGTCGCGGATGCGCACGTTGCCATTCAGGTCGCCACGGCTCTCGGCCTGGTACAGGTTGGCTTCGTCGGCTTCGACCTGCATGCTGCCCTGGCGCATGACAACGTCGCCGGCCAGGGTCGCAATCTGCTCATCCTGCTTATAGCGGGAGGCTTTTGCGCCGATAAAGGTAGGCGCGTCACTTTTATTCGTCTTGTCATTCATGCCAGGACGAATCGGTTCGATATAGGAACCAGAGCAATAAGGACCGGTTTCGGCCAATTGTGCGGCGGTGAGTTGCTCGCGGGGAACCCAGTCGAGGTGGCTGTAGTCTGCGCTACGCGACTTCAGGCCACGGCCTTTGGATTCGGTGACCAGCACCGGCTTGGCGCCGGTGTCTTCGCTGGAACCGCTCTCGGCCGGTGCTTCACCGGTAGCGGAAACTGCGCTGCCCTCATGGACGGGACGCGGTGGCAATGCCGCCGCCGGCGTCTTTGGCGCACAGTCCCAGGAACCCGAAGCAGAGACTGAGCAGTCAAACTGTTCCGCGGCGACCACGTAGGAAGTGGCAAGAGGTTGCAGCGCCAGCAAACTGCCGGTTACCAACAACGGAAATTTTTTACGAAACGCGGGGGATTTCAATGCCATCTTATTAGTCCGGGCTTCCTGCGTGCCATCTGCCCGCGGTGTGGGCCGCACGCCTCTCGATGGTCTGAAAAAGATGCTGGATAATAAAGCATGACCCGCTTGACGGCTAGCGCCGTCGGAGACCCTTGCAATGCCTGATCAAGATGTACGCTTGCAACACCTGAAAGTTTGGCTCGATGAGCAATTGACGACCCTTTTTGCCGAGCAGAATTGGGGCTCCGTCCCCCCGGCCACGTTGACTGCGGCCAGTAGCGACGCGAGTTTCCGGCGGTATTTCCGTTGGGAAGGCGGTGGTAAAAGTTTCATCGTCATGGACGCGCCGCCCCCCCAGGAAAACTGCAAACCTTTCGTGGATATCGCCTTTTTGCTGGCGAAATCCGGAATAAATGTGCCGAAAATTTATGCCGAAGACCTCGAACGCGGTTTTCTTTTGCTCAATGACCTGGGCAACAAGACCTATCTGGACGTCATCGACAGCGAAAACGCCGACGATTTGTTCGAGGATGCCCTGCAGGCTCTGCTGGCTTTCCAGCAGTTGCCGATGATTGCGCCGCTGCCGAGTTATGACGTCGCATTGCTGCGTCGTGAGCTGGAACTGTTCCCCGAGTGGTACGTGAAGCGCGAATTGGGCATCGAGTTCGATGCGGCCCAGCAAGTACTCTGGCAGCAAGTCAGCGAACTGTTGATCGACAGCGCCCTGGCACAACCCAAAGTCCTGGTGCATCGCGACTACATGCCGCGCAACCTGATGCTCAGCGAGCCCAATCCCGGTGTGCTGGACTTCCAGGATGCGGTGTATGGCCCGGTGACCTACGACGTGACCTGCCTGTTCAAGGACGCCTTCCTCAGCTGGCCTCAGGAGCGAGTGCATGGCTGGCTCGAAAGCTACTGGCAGCAGGCGGGTGCACTCGGTATTCCGGTTCAGCCCGAGTTCGAGGACTTCCTGCGTGCCAGCGACTTGATGGGCGTGCAACGTCACCTGAAAGTCATCGGCATTTTTGCGCGCATCTGTCATCGCGACGGTAAACCGCGTTATCTGGGCGATGTGCCGCGTTTCTTTGCCTATATAGAGGCCGTGATCGCTCGCCGCCCTGAACTGGCCGAGCTGGATGTGCTGCTGGCGAGTCTGCGTGCCGGAGTGACAGCATGAAGGCAATGATTCTGGCCGCGGGCAAAGGCGAGCGCATGCGCCCGCTGACCCTGACCACGCCCAAGCCGCTGGTTCGTGCCGGCGGGGTGCCGCTGATCGAGTATCACCTGCGTGCGCTGGCCGCCGCCGGGTTCACCGATATCGTGATCAATCACGCCTGGCTCGGTCAGCAGATCGAAGACTATCTGGGCGATGGATCGCGCTATGGCGTGAGCATCCGGTACTCGGCGGAAGGTGAGCCCCTGGAGACCGGCGGCGGGATTTTCCGCGCGCTGCCGTTGTTGGGGGATGAAGCGTTTGTCGTGGTCAACGGTGACATCTGGACCGATTACGACTTCAGCGTGCTGCACCAGCCCATCAACGGCCTGGCGCACCTGGTGCTGGCCAGCAACCCGCCCCATCACCCGGCTGGCGACTTCTGCCTGGTCGAAACCCTGGTGCGCGATGGTCAGCCGGAGGCCGCTACCCTGACCTACAGCGGCATCGCCGTGTTGCATCCGCAGCTGTTCGACGGTTGCACCGCGGGGGCCTTCAAGCTCGCACCGCTGCTGCGCAAGGCCATGGCTGACGGTCAAGTGACTGGCGAACAGTTGAAAGGGCACTGGGTCGACGTCGGCACTCACGAGCGACTGGCCGAAGTTGAATCATTGATAGAAGCGAACCGCTGACATGCTGTGGCCAGGGACTCTGATTGGAGCCGGAGCGGGTTTTGCCATAGCCAGCATTCCGGGGGCCATGCTTGGCGCATTGTTGGGGCAGGCGCTTGACCGGCGTTTGCACTTGCAGAGTTGGGGGCACTTGCGGGAAAAACTGGGTGGTCGCCCGGTGCTGCGAAACGACGAATTGCTGTTTGTGCTGTTGGGGCGCCTGGCCAAGTGCGACGGCCAGGTGATGGCCGGGCACATCGAGCAGGCCCGAGCGGAAATGCGCGCGCTGGACATGTCCGAGCCGGCCCGGCGCCGTGCGATTGCCGCGTTCAATCGCGGCAAGTCGGGCCGCGACCGGCTACGCGGTTATCTGCGTCGCCTGAGTGCCCAGCCCCATGCGGCGGAAGGTGTGTTGCGCGCCTGTTGGCGAATGGTGTGGGCCGATGGTCGTGCCGGCCGCAGTGAGCGTGAATTGATCGGCCAATGGGGCAAGTGGTTGGGCTGGACGCCGCATCAGGTGCAGGCGCTGGCTCACGACTACGAGCCGCAGAAGCGGCCATTGGCCAACAACAAACCAAATTATCAGGACGCGTTAAGGCTTTTGGGGGTGTCGGCCACCACTGAACCGGCACAGATCAAGCGTGCCTACCGGCGCCTGCTCAGTCGCCATCACCCGGACAAGATTGCCGGCAGTGGCGCGACGCCTGCGCAAGTTCGCGAGGCCACCGAGCGAACGCGTGAACTGCATAACGCCTATACGCTGATTCGGGAGCGGCGCGATTTTCGCTAGCAGCAAGGATTTGTGTTGTCTGTGATGTCCCCTTCGCGAGCAGGCTCGCTCCCACATGGGATCTTCCAGCGCTGGAGATCTGATGTGGGAGCGAGCCTGCTCGCGAAGAGGGCGACGCGGTCTGTCAGTCTGTCGCAGGCTGCGGATTCAACCAGCCCCGCACCCGGCGGAACAGTTGCTCCTGCTCAGCCTTGTTGTCGGGCAATGCCTTGAGCGCGACCTGGCTGAATGCCGATGACTTCAAGCGCTTGCTGCCCTGTAACCGTTCCAGCGCAGCGTCGCGGTCCGGCGCTTTGTCTTTGTAGTAAATATCGGCGGTCGGCAGTTTCAGGGTCGGGGTCAGCTCCGCCAGCTCGGGCTTCGCTGTCACCGGTGTCCGCGCGGCAACCATCACCAGTTTTTCGACTTGCGACGGTTGCTTCTCGCTCAGGTAGCGCGCGGCCCAGTAAGCGCCGGTGCCGTGCCCCAACACCACGATGCTGCGGGAACTTTGCTGTTCGGCGAAGGCGAGTGCGGCATCGATCCGGGCAAAGATGCGCTCGGCATCTGCCCTGGATTGTTCTTCAGTGGTTTCGGCGATGGCCTTGTCGGCCACATCGGCCTCGCCACCGGCCGCCTGTTCGATGGGGGCTGCGGTGGTCGAGTCTTTACCGGCGGTTTCGGGAGCCTTGGGGGCAGGCGCTGCTTCCACGATTCGTGGCGCAACGGCATCGCTTTGCAGGTCCGGCAAGGTGATACTCAGGCTGCTCCATTGGGCGTCCGGCAATTTGCGCCGCAAAGGACCGACCGCTTGCGGCCAGTCAACGGTTTCGCCGGCGCCCGGGATGATAATCACCGCGCCTTTGGGCTCGGCGGTATTGGCCGGCTTCCACAAGGCCAGAAACGTGTCGGTGCCCGCTTGCAGTTGTTGCTGTTCCTGAGCTGGAATCTTTCGCTCAAGTGCAGTCGCTTCTTCCTGACTACGCTCAGGCAGCGGCTGACGTTCGAGCGGTTTTTCTTCGGCGGTTTTTTCTGCAGCAGCAGGTGCCGGGTCGGCCGCCTCGACGGAAAAAGCGCAAGGCAGGATCAGCGACAGGCACAATGCTGGCAGTGCCAGGCGGTAGACAGGGGGCATTGGATATTCCAGGCCAGAAGTGATTCCGGCAGCCTAATGGGTTGGTCAGTATTTGTCAGTGTGTGAGAGTTCGATGATGCGTTTTCGCTGCCTGTGGGTTATCGGCTGTTTGTGGTTTCCCTTGATGGGGTGGGCGGCGGCCGTGCCAGCGGCGCATGTCGCCCAGTTGACCCCGAAACAACAGCACTGGCTGGCGCAGCAGAGCGAGTTGCGGGTCGGCCTGGTGTTGCAGGCGCCCTATGCGCAATACGATCGCCGCTTGCAGCGCCTGTCCGGGGTGAATGTCGACTTGATGAAGTGGGTGGCCAAGACCCTCGATGTCGAACTGAGCTGGCGCAACTTTCCCGACCTTGAACAATTGGAAGCCGCAGCCCGCGAGGGCGAAATCGACATCGCCCCGGGGCTGACCCAAACCCCTGGCGGATTGCGCCTCTGGCAATTTTCCGACCCCTACATGCGGGTACCGCAACTGGTGGTCAGCGACCAGAAAAGCGCCGGTACTGTCGAGCTGGAAAAACTCGACAGCCAGACCCGCGTCGCTGTGCGCATGCCCAGCGCCATCGCCGATTACCTGCACGGCAACTATCCGCACCTGAACCTGCAAGGCGTCCCGATGGAGCGCCAGGCATTGCAGTTGCTGACGGGGCAGCAGGCGGCTTATGCGGTGGTCGATGAGGCGCAATTGGGGCGCTTGTCCGTCGAGCCTGAGTTCTCCGGGTTGGTGGTGGTCGGGGATGTCGGCCTGCCGCAGCTGCTGCGGGTGGCCACGCGTCGCGACGAGCCGGAATTGGCGGGCATCGTCGAAAGTGCGTTACGGGCGATCCCGGCCAAGGATCTGGAACAACTGCACAATCAGTGGCTGCAACCCAAGTATCCGCGGCTCACCGAGTCCCCGGGTTTCTGGCAAAACCTCTGCCTGTTAATGGTCGTGCTGGCGTTGAGTTGCATGACTATCGTGTTGTGGCAGCGTCGCCAGCAGCACAATCTGGAGCACCGCCTGCTGGCCGCGCAGGAAGACATTGCCTTGCGTGCCGCCAGCGAAGAGGCGTTGCGGCTCACCCAGTTTTCCATCGATCAAAGCACCGTCGGCATCCTCTGGGTCAACTGGGACAGCCACGTGCGCTACGCCAACCGCGCGGCGGAAAACATGCTCGGCTATCCACCCGGCGGGATCATCGATCGGCCCTTGATCGACTTCGAACCGGGCCTGCACATGGACCGCTGGCTCAATCTGTGGAAACGCGCCCGGGCCAGTGAAGAGGGCCCGCAAAGCTTCGAAACCAATTGCGTGCGCGCCGATGGCAGCATTCTGCCGACGGATGTCTCGTTGAGTTTTCTGCGTTTTCGCGAGGGCGAATACCTGGTGGTTTACCTCAATGACGTCACCGAGCGGCGCCGGGCCCTGGCCGCCTTGCAGGAAAGCGAGGCGCGGTTGCAAGGCATTGCTGCGAACGTTCCGGGCCTGGTTTTCCGGCTGGAGCGGGCGCCGGTGACCGGTCAGATCGACTTTGCCTACATCAGCGAAGGCAGCGAAAGCCTGGTGGGTTACTCGCCGGCCACGCTGGCACATCGCGATAAAGGCCTGCGCAGCCTGGTGCATCCGGATGACAAGGCGAGCTATCACCAGACCCAGGATCATGCGCTGGATACCGACAGCGACTGGTCGTGGCAAGGACGGATCCTCACCCGTCAGGGCGAGCAACGCTGGGCGGAAATCAAGGCCATCACGCGTCAGCTGGAAGACGGCGCCTATGTCTGGGACGGGATTGTCTGGGACATCAGCGAGAGCAAGCGCATCGAACTCGAACTGGCCAGCTCCCGGGAACAATTGCGCGAGTTGTCCGCGCACCTGGAAAGCGTGCGCGAAGAAGAAAAAGCGCGCATCGCCCGGGAAGTTCACGATGAACTGGGCCAGATGCTGACGGTGCTCAAGCTGGAGACTTCCATGTGCGAACTGGCTTACGCGCAGCTTGATCCGGGCCTTAACGAGCGCCTGGGCAGCATGAAGCGCCTGATCGCTCAACTCTTCCAGTTGGTTCGCGACGTGGCAACCGCATTGCGCCCGCCGATTCTCGATGCCGGCATTGCCTCGGCCATCGAATGGCAGGCCCGCCGATTTGAGGCGCGTACGCAGATTCCGTGCCTGGTGCAGGTGCCGGATAATCTGCCGGTGCTCAGTGACGCCAAGGCCATCGGCCTGTTCCGGATCCTCCAGGAAGCGCTGACCAATGTCATGCGCCATGCCCAGGCGCATACTGTTGAACTGACGCTGGCGCTGGAAGGCGACGAGTTGTGCCTGACGGTCAGCGATGATGGCGTAGGATTTGTCGCTGCGCCTGGCAGGCCAACGTCCTTTGGGATTGTCGGAATGCGTGAGCGGGTATTGATCATGGGTGGTGAGTTATCCCTTGAGAGTGAGCCGGGTGAAGGCACGACCCTGAGTGTGCGTGTTCCGCTGGATGCAGCCTGATGTTTATCTATTGTGTGCCCTGACGCCATCGCGAGCAGGCTCGCTCCCACATTGGCTTTGGGTCGTTCATAGACCCCCTGCTCGCGATAGATCTTGAATCTGGAGAAAAACGTGATCCGTGTACTGGTAGCCGAAGACCACACCATCGTCCGTGAAGGCATCAAGCAGCTGATTGGCCTGGCCAAGGACTTGCTGGTGGTGGGGGAGGCGAGCAATGGCGAGCAGTTGCTCGAGGCCTTGCGTCATGTGCCCTGCGAAGTGGTGTTGCTGGACATCTCCATGCCGGGCGTCAATGGCCTGGAAGCCATTCCGCGGATTCGCGCCCTGAACAATCCACCGGCGATCCTGGTGCTGTCGATGCACGACGAAGCGCAGATGGCCGCCCGGGCGCTGAAGGTCGGGGCCGCCGGTTATGCAACCAAGGACAGTGATCCGGCACTGTTGCTGACGGCCATTCGCAAAGTGGCGTCAGGCGGGCGTTACATCGACCCGGAACTGGCTGATCGCATGGTCTTCGAGGTTGGCCTGACCGACTCGCGTCCATTGCATTCGTTGCTCTCCGAGCGTGAGTTTTCCGTGTTCGAACGCCTGGCCCAGGGCGCCAACGTCAATGACATTGCCCAGCAACTGGCGCTGAGCAGCAAGACCATCAGCACTCACAAGGCGCGGCTGATGCAGAAGCTCAACATCACCTCGTTGGCGGAGCTGGTGAAGTACGCGATGGAGCACAAACTGCTCTAGACGACACCAAAATCCAGTGTGGGAGCGGGCTTGCTCGCGAAAGCAGTATGTCAGTCGACATATCAGGGTCTGATACACCGCTTTCGCGAGCAAGCCCGCTCCCACAGGTTCTGTGGTGACATATCCATTTACGACATCCTGCGAATCCGCTTTTGCCCTTGCTTGTGGCTTGTAGCTGGCCGCTCGCCACTGCACTTGCCAAAACGCGCCATCCTTGTAGGGCAATCCCTACCCCAAGCCTTCCATCCGGCTGAGGCGAATCTCTCTTGCGCCCCGATTTGCGTGGTCCCCAGCGTCCACTAGGCTTAATCCCACAGCAGTCATCAATAACAAAGGTGTGGGTATGAGCCAGGTCGATTCAAGCGCAGGGGCCAACGATGTTCTGGTCAGCTTTCGTGGAGTGCAGAAGAGCTACGACGGCGAGAACCTGATCGTCAAGGACCTCAACCTGGACATTCGCAAAGGCGAATTCCTCACCTTGCTCGGGCCGTCAGGCTCTGGCAAGACCACCAGCCTGATGATGCTCGCCGGTTTCGAAACGCCGACCGCGGGCGAAATCCTGTTGGCCGGGCGCGCCATCAACAACGTGCCGCCGCACAAGCGCGACATCGGCATGGTGTTCCAGAACTATGCGTTGTTCCCGCACATGACGGTGGCCGAGAACCTGGCGTTCCCGCTGACCGTACGCGGCATGAACAAGAGCGACGTCAGTGCCCGGGTCAAGCGCGTGCTGAGCATGGTCCAGCTCGATACCTTCGCCCAGCGTTACCCGGCGCAGCTTTCCGGCGGTCAGCAACAGCGTGTGGCACTGGCTCGCGCTTTGGTGTTCGAGCCGCAACTGGTGCTGATGGACGAACCGCTCGGCGCACTCGACAAGCAACTGCGTGAACACATGCAGATGGAGATCAAGCACCTGCACCAGCGCCTGGGCGTAACCGTGGTCTACGTGACCCACGACCAGGGCGAAGCCCTGACCATGTCCGACCGTGTGGCGGTGTTCCATCAGGGCGAAATCCAGCAGATCGCGCCACCGCGTACCCTCTACGAAGAGCCGAAAAACACCTTCGTCGCCAACTTCATCGGCGAGAACAACCGTCTCAATGGTCGCCTGCACAGTCAGACCGGCGACCGTTGCGTCGTCGAGCTGGGGCGTGGTGAAAAAGTTGAAGCGCTGGCGGTGAATGTCGGCAAGACCGGCGAGCCGGTGACCCTGTCCATCCGTCCGGAGCGCGTGAGCCTCAATGGCTCCAGCGACCAATGCGTCAATCGCTTCTCCGGGCGAGTCGAGGAATTCATCTATCTGGGCGACCACGTCCGGGTTCGCATGGAAGTCTGTGGCAAGACCGACTTCTTCGTGAAGCAACCGATTGCCGAGCTCGATCCCTCGCTCGCCGTCGGCGACGTGGTACCGCTTGGCTGGCAGGTCGAGCACGTTCGCGCGCTCGACCCTCTTCTAGAGGCGAGCTGATCGCCCCGTAATACCAACACTAATCCCGCACGTGGAGAGAACAATAAATGTTGAGATCCCTGAAATTCACCGCTCTGGCACTGGGCATGATGGGGGCGGCAGGCGCAATGGCTGCTGGCCCGGACCTGACCGTGGTGTCCTTTGGCGGGGCGAACAAGGCGGCTCAGGTCAAAGCCTTCTACGCGCCGTGGGAAGCGGCAGGTAACGGCAAGATCGTGGCCGGTGAGTACAACGGCGAAATGGCCAAGGTCAAGGCCATGGTCGACACCAAGAGCGTGTCCTGGGATCTGGTAGAGGTTGAATCGCCGGAACTGTCCCGTGGTTGCGACGAAGACATGTTCGAGCAGCTTGATCCGAAGCTGTTCGGCAAGAGCGAAGACTACGTCAAGGGCGCGATCCAGCCTTGCGGCGTGGGTTTCTTCGTGTGGTCTACCGTAATGGCCTACAACGCCGACAAGCTGAAAACCGCACCGACCAGCTGGGCCGACTTCTGGGACACCAAGCAGTTCCCGGGCAAGCGTGGCCTGCGTAAAGGCGCCAAGTACACTCTGGAATTCGCACTGATGGCCGACGGCGTTGCGCCCAAAGACGTCTACAAAGTGCTGGCCGGCAAAGATGGTCAGGACCGCGCATTCAAGAAGCTCGATGAACTCAAGCCGAACATCCAGTGGTGGGAAGCCGGCGCACAACCGCCGCAATATCTCGCTTCCGGTGACGTGGTCATGAGCTCGGCCTACAACGGCCGGATCGCTGCCGTGCAGAAAGAAAGCAACCTGAAAGTGGTGTGGAACGGCGGCATCTACGACTTCGACGCATGGGCCATCCCGAAAGGCCTGGACAAGGCGCGTGCCGAAGCTGCGAAGAAGTTCATCGCCTACTCGGTGATGCCACAGCAGCAGAAGACCTACTCGGAAAACATCGCCTACGGCCCGGCCAACACTCAAGCCGTACCGCTGCTGGCCAAGGATGTCCTGAAAGACATGCCGACCACCCCGGAAAACATCGCCAACCAGGTGCAGATCGACGTCAGCTTCTGGGCTGACAACGGCGAGCAACTGGAACAGCGCTTCAACGCCTGGGCTGCCAAGTAAGACCGCACCGCGGGCTTACGCTGTAGGAGCGAGCTTGCTCGCGAAGACGTCAGTACATTCAACATCGTTGTCGACTGACACTTCGTATTCGCGAGCAAGCCCGCTCCCACATTTGAACAGAGTGTTTTAAACGATCGAGGTGGTTTCCCGCCTCTGCAATGATCAAAGATTTCCGGAGTACGCCATGGCTATCGCCATCCCCGTGAACGCGGGCACTGACCCCACCTTGAAGCAGCGGCTCAAGCACGCCGAGCGGGTCAACCGCTGGAAGGCCCAGGCGTTGATTGCGCCGCTGGTGCTGTTTCTGTTGCTGGTGTTTCTGGTGCCGATCGTGGCGCTGCTCTACAAAAGCGTTGGCAACCCGGAAGTGGTCGGCGGCATGCCGCGCACCGTGACGGCCATCGCCAGCTGGGACGGCCGCGGCCTGCCCGCTGAACCGGTTTACAAAGCGGCGGCCGAAGACCTCGCCGACGCTCGCAAGAATCAGACCCTGGGTGATCTGTCCAAGCGCTTGAACATGGAGCTGGCAGGTTATCGCAGCCTGCTGACCAAAACCGCCCGCGCCTTGCCGCTCGCCACTGAGCCGGCTTCCTATAAAGAAGCGCTGGAAGGCCTCGATGAGCGTTGGGGCGACCCGGCCTACTGGCAAGCGGTGCGCCGCAATACCAGCAGTATCACCCCGTATTACCTGCTGGCCGCTGTCGATCATCGCATCGACGACCTCGGCGAAATCGCCCCGGCCACCCCGGATCAGGCGATCTACCTCGACATCTTCGCCCGCACCTTCTGGATGGGCCTGATCATCACGGTGATCTGCCTGGTGCTGGCGTATCCCCTGGCCTACCTGTTGGCGAACCTGCCGTCGCGGCAGAGCAACCTGCTGATGATTCTGGTGCTGTTGCCGTTCTGGACCTCGATCCTGGTACGGGTCGCGGCGTGGATCGTGTTGCTGCAATCGGGCGGCCTGATCAACAGCGGCCTGATGGCGATGGGCATCATCGATAAGCCGATCGAGCTGGTGTTCAACCGTGTCGGTGTCTACATCTCCATGGTGCACATCCTGCTGCCGTTCATGATCCTGCCGATCTACAGCGTGATGAAAGGCATCTCGCCAACCTACATGCGTGCCGCGATTTCCCTCGGCTGCCATCCGTTCGCCAGTTTCTGGCGGGTGTACTTCCCGCAGACCTATGCCGGTGTCGGCGCCGGTTGCCTGTTGGTGTTCATCCTCGCCATCGGCTACTACATCACCCCGGCATTGCTGGGCAGCCCGAACGATCAGATGGTCAGCTATTTCGTCGCCTTCTACACCAACACCAGCATCAACTGGGGCATGGCGACCGCACTCGGTGGTTTGCTGCTGCTGGCGACCGTGGTGCTTTATCTGATTTACAGCTGGCTGGTAGGCGCCAGTCGCCTGCGCCTGAGCTAAGGGGAGAACGAAATGTTGAGTCCTTATATGTCGCCCATCGAACGGGCGTGGTTCTACGGCTTGCGGATTCTCTGCGGCTTGATCCTGTTGTTCCTGATTCTGCCGGTGCTGGTGATCATTCCACTGTCGTTCAATTCCGGGAGTTTTCTGGTTTATCCGCTGCAGGGCTTCTCGCTGCACTGGTACCAGGATTTCTTCGCCTCGGCGGAATGGATGCGTTCGTTGAAGAACAGCATGATCGTGGCCCCGGCGGCGACCGTGTTGGCGATGATCTTCGGCACGCTGGCGGCGATCGGCCTGACTCGGGGCGACTTCCCGGGCAAGGCGCTGGTGATGGCGCTGGTGATTTCGCCGATGGTGGTGCCGGTGGTGATCATCGGTGTGGCCAGTTACCTGACCTTCGCTCCACTGGGATTCGGCAACAGCTATACCTCGCTGATCGTGGTGCACGCCGTGCTCGGCGTGCCGTTCGTGATCATCACGGTGTCGGCGACCTTGCAGGGGTTCAACCACAACCTGGTGCGGGCCGCTGCGAGCCTGGGCGCTTCACCGCTGACCACGTTCCGCCGGGTGACCTTGCCGCTGATCGCGCCGGGTGTGATCTCGGGGGCGTTGTTTGCCTTCGCGACTTCGTTCGATGAGGTGGTGGTGACGTTGTTCCTCGCAGGTCCCGAGCAAGCGACCCTGCCACGGCAGATGTTCAGCGGCATCCGCGAAAACCTCAGCCCGACCATCGCCGCCGCCGCGACGCTGCTGATTGCCTTCTCGGTGATCCTGCTGCTGACCCTGGAATGGCTGCGTGGGCGTAGCGAGAAACTGCGTACTGCGCAGGTCTGAAGCCACACATCGATCGGCTGTAACCTGTAGGAGCGAGCTTGCTCGCGATGAACCTGAGAGCGACGCGGGCATTCAGAAGGCCCGCGTTATCGTTGGCGACCATCGCAAGCAAGCTCGCTTCTACAGTGTTTTTTTGTGTTCCCGCAAACCTTGGTCATTCACGACCTGAATGGCAGACAAACCCCAATCCCCAGCTACTCTTGTGCCCAGCTCCCCTACCTATAAGAGGCTGCGCACATGAGTCTTTCCTCTTTCAAAATCGCTCACAAATTGATCACTGGTGCAGGTGCCATCGAGCAACTGTCCGCCGAGCTGGCGCGCCTGGACATCGACAACCCGCTGATCGTCACCGATGCCGCGCTGGTCAAGTCCGGCACGGTGGAACTGGCACTGGCGCAGTTGGGCGAACGCAGCTACGAGATTTTCGACCGGGTACTGCCGGACCCGGAAATCGCCATCGTCGAAGACTGCATGCAGGTTTATCGCGAGGGCGGGCATGACGGCTTGATCGGCCTGGGTGGCGGCAGCGCCATCGACATCGCCAAGAGCGTGGCGGCCTATGCCGGCTACCACGGCGCGCTGGAGGATCTGTTCGGTATCGATCAGGTCCCGCGCAAAGGCCCGCCGCTGATCGCCATCCCGACCACGGCGGGCACCGGCTCGGAGGTGACCAATGTCGCCATCCTTTCCGACAAGGTGGCACAACTGAAGAAGGGCATTGTCAGTGACTACCTGCTGCCGGACGTCGCACTGGTCAGCCCGCAAATGACCCTGACCTGTCCGCGCAGCGTCACGGCGGCCAGCGGCGTCGATGCGCTGGTGCATGCCATCGAGTCCTATCTGTCGGTCAATGCCTCGCCTATTACCGATGCGCTGGCTATTGGCGCGATCAAGTTGATCGCCAGGGCTTTGCCCAAGGCCTATGCCAATCCTGCCAACTTGCAGGCCCGTGAGGACATGGCCACCGCCAGCCTGATGGCCGGCATGGCGTTCGGTAATGCCGGGGTTGGCGCGGTGCATGCGCTGGCGTATCCGCTGGGCGGTCGTTTCAATATTGCCCATGGTGTCAGTAATGCCCTGCTACTGCCCCATGTCATGACCTGGAACAAGATGGCGTGCGTCGAACGCATGCAGGATATAGCCGAGGCCATGGGCGTGAAGACCGCGCATTTGAGTGCCAATGAAGCGGCTGACAAAGCCGTGCAGGCCATGACCGAACTGTGTGCCGCCGTGGAAATTCCCCAAGGCCTGCGCAGTTTCGGTGTGCCCGAGGACGCCATCCCGTCCATGGCTGTGGAAGCGGCGGGAATCGAGCGCCTGATGCGCAATAATCCGCGCAAGTTGAGTGCCGTCGATATCGAAAAGATCTATCGCGCGGCGTACTAGAGCCTTTGTCGTTCAAGGATGATGGCAGGTTCCAATCATCGCACTCACGGTGCGCGCGTCAAAGCATGAGGTATACAATGCGCGCCATCGTGATTCTGCTCAGAAAAGGTGCGTCATGCAGCCCTTCGTAATTGCTCCGTCGATTCTCTCCGCCGACTTCGCCCGCCTGGGTGAGGAAGTGGACAATGTCCTGGCCGCCGGTGCCGACTTCGTGCACTTCGATGTCATGGACAACCACTATGTGCCGAACCTGACCATCGGCCCGATGGTCTGCTCGGCACTGCGCAAGTACGGCGTGACCGCGCCGATCGACGCGCACCTGATGGTCAGCCCGGTGGACCGCATCGTGGGCGACTTCATCGAAGCCGGCGCGACCTACATTACCTTCCACCCGGAAGCCACCCAGCACGTTGACCGCTCCCTGCAACTGATCCGCGAGGGCGGCTGCAAGTCGGGCCTGGTGTTCAACCCGGCGACCCCGCTGGACGTGCTCAAGTACGTGATGGACAAGGTCGACATGATCCTGCTGATGAGCGTCAACCCGGGCTTTGGCGGGCAGAAGTTCATCCCTGGCACCCTCGACAAACTGCGTGAGGCGCGGGCGCTGATCGATGCGTCGGGCCGTGACATTCGCCTGGAAATCGACGGTGGCGTGAACGTGAACAACATTCGCGAAATCGCTGCGGCTGGTGCCGACACCTTCGTCGCCGGCTCGGCCATCTTCAATGCGCCGAACTATCAGGAAGTCATCGAGAAGATGCGTTCCGAACTGGCGCTGGCTCGCCCATGAGTGGCTTTGAGCAGCTGTTTTCGGGGCAACTGCCGCGGCTGGTGATGTTCGATCTGGACGGTACATTGATCGACTCGGTCCCGGACCTGGCAGTGGCTGTGGACAAGATGCTGCTCAAGCTCGGCCGCCAGCCCGCCGGTCTGGATGCGGTGCGCGAATGGGTCGGCAATGGCGCACCGGTGCTGGTGCGTCGTGCGCTGGCTGGCGGTATTGATCATTCTGCGGTCGATAACGCCGAGGCTGAACGGGCGCTGGAGTATTTCATGCAGGCTTATGGCGAGAGCCATGAGCTGACCGTGGTTTACCCCGGCGTGCGCGACACCCTCAAATGGCTGCAAAAGCAGGGTGTCGAGATGGCGCTGATCACCAACAAGCCGGAGCGTTTCGTCGCGCCGTTGCTGGATCAGATGAAGATCGGCCGTTATTTCCGCTGGATCATCGGTGGCGATACCCTGCCACAGAAGAAACCCGACCCGGCCGCGCTGTTTTTCGTGATGAAAATGGCCAACATTCCAGCTTCGCAGTCGTTGTTCGTTGGCGATTCGCGCAGCGATGTGCTGGCGGCGAAAGCGGCGGGGGTCAAGTGTGTGGCCCTGAGCTACGGCTATAACCACGGCCGGCCGATTGCCGAAGAGGCGCCGGCGCTGGTGATCGACGATCTGCGCAAGCTAATTCCCGGTTGCCTGGATCCGGCCGCTGAGATAACGTTGGCCGACGCTGTCAAACCCCCTTCTGGAAACGCCATCGTGGTGGTCACTCGCAAACTCTGGATGAAAGTCATCAAGGCCCTGGCCCGCTGGCGTTGGCGCGCCTGACTTGATCCTGGCCGGTTTCCGGCGCGTTTGCATACCTGACTGTTCGATCCTCAAGCCACGAGGCACCTCATGATCCGCGAAGAATTCCTGCGTTTGGCCGCTGCCGGCTACAACCGCATCCCGCTTGCCTGCGAAACCCTGGCCGACTTCGACACGCCGCTGTCGATCTACCTGAAACTGGCCGATGAGCCCAATTCCTACTTGCTCGAGTCTGTACAGGGCGGCGAGAAGTGGGGGCGTTACTCGATCATCGGCCTGCCGTGCCGCACCGTGCTGCGGGTTCACGACCACCACGTCAGCGTGACCGTCGATGGTGTCGAGACCGAAAGCCATGACGTGGAAGACCCGCTGGCCTTCGTCGAAGCCTTCAAGGCGCGCTACAACGTGCCGACCATTGCCGGCCTGCCGCGTTTCAACGGCGGCCTGGTGGGTTACTTCGGTTATGACTGCGTGCGTTACGTGGAAAAGCGTCTGGGCAAGTGCCCGAACCCGGATCCGCTGGGCGTGCCGGACATTCTGCTGATGGTCTCCGACGCTGTCGTGGTGTTCGACAACCTCGCCGGCAAGATGCACGCCATCGTGCTGGCCGACCCGGCTCAGGAAGATGCTTTCGAGCAAGGTCGCGCCCGCCTGGAAGAGCTGCTGGAAAAACTGCGCCAGCCGATCACCCCGCGCCGTGGCCTGGACTTCAGCAAGCAGCAAGCGGCTGACCCGGTGTTTCGCTCCAGCTTCACCCAGGACGATTACGAAAGAGCCGTCGACACCATCAAGGAATACATCCTGGCCGGTGACTGCATGCAGGTCGTGCCGTCCCAGCGCATGTCGATCGACTTCAAGGCTGCACCCATCGATCTGTACCGCGCGCTGCGTTGTTTCAACCCGACGCCTTACATGTACTTCTTCAACTTCGGCGACTTCCACGTCGTCGGCAGTTCGCCGGAAGTGCTGGTGCGGGTCGAAGACAACCTGATCACCGTGCGCCCGATTGCCGGTACTCGTCCGCGCGGGGCCAGCGAAGAAGCTGACCTGGAGCTGGAAAAGGACCTGCTGTCGGACGACAAGGAAATCGCCGAGCACCTGATGCTGATCGACCTTGGTCGCAACGATACCGGTCGCGTATCGGAAATCGGTTCGGTGAAGCTCACCGAAAAAATGGTGATCGAGCGTTACTCCAACGTGATGCACATCGTGTCGAACGTCACCGGGCAGCTCAAGGCCGGACTGACGGCAATGGACGCGCTGCGAGCGATTCTGCCGGCGGGCACCTTGTCCGGCGCACCGAAGATTCGCGCGATGGAAATCATCGACGAGCTGGAGCCGGTCAAGCGTGGCGTCTACGGCGGTGCGGTGGGTTACTTCGCCTGGAACGGCAACATGGACACCGCCATTGCGATCCGCACGGCGGTGATCAAGAACGGCGAACTGCATGTGCAGGCCGGTGGTGGCATCGTCGCCGACTCGGTGCCGGCGCTGGAATGGGAAGAAACCCTGAACAAGCGCCGCGCGATGTTCCGTGCCGTTGCCCTGGCCGAACAGACCCCGAATACCTGATCCACGCAAAACCTGCTGTAGGAGCTAGCTTGCTAGCGAGGGAGTGTCAGCAACACAGTGTCGACTGACACACCTTCGCTAGCAAGCTAGCTCCTACAGGGGATTTGCGGACACAAAAAACGCGGCGCCTGATAAGGGCGCCGCGTTTTTTATTGCCTGTACATCAGAAGTCCAGCGCAACACCTACGTTGATGCCTTGTTGGGTGAAGTCGTCGTCCTTGCGAATGTTATAACTGGCGCGCAGTGCCAGGTCCCGGGTGAGGTTGTGGCTCACGCCCAGGTTCAGGCGGCTCAGGTGGCTTTGCGGGGTGTAGCCTTGCAGCGTGAACTGATTGTTCGGCAGGCTGTTGAGGTTGATGCCCACGTTCTGGGTGTCATCGTTGTACTCGCGCTCGACGGCCACTTCGCCGAAGACCTGGGTTTGCGGGCTGAACTGGTATTTGCCCTGCAGGCCAGCGCCGAGGCGGCGGGAAATACTGTCCTGATCGGCGAAGGTCAGCGCCGTGGAGTCGTTGCCGTCTTCCGAGTAACCGTCGACTTGCACCTTGGCGAAATCGGCGCTGACAAACGGCGACAGGTGCCACGGGCTGCTGGCCTGTTGCGCAATGTCGTAACCCAGGCGAGCGCTGAAGGCTTCGACGTAGCCGCTGGTATCGCCTTTTTCGCCGCGTTCGTTGACGCCCAGCTGGAATTTACGCTTGAGGCTGTCGTAATCCAGATGCCCGGCCGTCAACGCCGCGTCGGCCCACACACGGTTTTGCTGGTATTGGGCGAATACGGTGCCCAGGTAAGTGTTGAGCTTGTAATCGGAATCGTTACTGCCGGCTTCGAGTTTCTGGTTATAGAAACCGGCCGCCAGACCGATGCGCCAGGCATCGTCGAGACGGTAGCTGCCACCGATGTTCAGGTTGGCTCCGTTGCCGTCGGCGCTTGCCACGCTGCCTTGGCCGTCAAAGTCCTGATGCTGTCCGCCGCCGGCAACAATGGCTCGCCACTGGCCGACGCCTTGCCAGTTTTCCCAATCGGCCAGCCACTGATTGCGCAACTCATCCTGATGCGCGCGCACGGTGCCTTGGGCCATTTGCGGCAGCAAGGTCAGCTCCCACGGCGCTGCCAGCAAGGAATACGCGTAATCGGCAATCAGGCGTTGCCCGGCTTCGGTGGGATGCACTGAGTCGTTGAAGATCAGCTTGGTCGGGTCCGGCGTGGCGCTGTTGATGCCGTACCGGGCATTCTCGGTGCAACCGCTGCCGCTGAAGCAAGTGGCGACGAGGTTCTGGTCGGTGGCCAGGCCAAACTGTGCCGGGTTGGCGAACGTTTCCTTGAGCAATACCGGAATGTTGAGCGGGATGACTGAGGCATTGATGTTTTGCAGTCGGCTTACCAGTTCAGTGTTGAACTGGGTGCTGAGCTGGGACGTGAACGCTTGCAGCGGCGAGCCGTTGAACGCCGGGGTAAAGCCGATATCGGGCAGCAACCAGACCATGACGTATTTGGCACCGGCCGATTGCAGCGCCTGTACGCTGTCGGCCAGTCTGTCAGCTGCGGCGCCGGCCTGGGGCAGGCTGGTGACGCGCCCCTGGAGGAAGTCGTTGCCGCCACCCGACAGGTAATACAGTGCATTCGGGTCGGCGCGGAAGTTGTTCGACGGCAGGTAGCCGGCCCGGGTGCGATCGCCGGTGGCGGAAGTGCTGGTGATCGAATCCAGGATCTGATCCGTACGGTAGCCGCCAACGGCCCAGTTGTTACCGTCGGGCTGGCCGTTGCTGGCGCGCACCGCCGAAGACGAGGACGCGGTCTGGTCCGCCGAGAACCCCAGTTTCCCACCCAGTATCTGCGTGGAGTTGAGCGAGCGGACTTCACCGCTGCCATCCAGATACACCGGCCCCGTGCGGTTGGTGAAGCGCTGTGTCGCCCCGGCAGGCCCGCCAGTGTCGGCAAAGGTCCCGGCGTCGTTGAGGCTGTCCCCGAAAACTATGAAATTTGTATAAGGATTGGGTGCGGCGTTCGCCTGGGCGCATGCCATCGCGAGCAAACATCCAGCGAGCGGTACAAACAACGACTGTTTGATCATGAGCAAGTCCGTTTATTTATTGTTTTAGTGAACGAAACGACAGTACCAAAAACTTTCGGCCTTTTGCCATCTGTCGCGAAGCCTTTAATAGTTTCGCAGGCAGCACCCCCGGCGATATTGCACGCCTTGCCCAGCTAAGTTACTGTGCCGGGACGTACGAACGAGACCTTCCCCGTGTTGATCATCAGTAAACTCCTGGATCAAGTCATCAAGGCACACGCCCGCTGGCGTTGGCGCGCCTGAATTCTTTTGCCGGCCTGGCCGGACCTGTACCGCTTTGCCTTCTTTACCTGTTTGAAATGCCGCTTTGCTGGCGCTACTCCGGCACCTGACAAAGTGCAGCGCTCTGCGGGTCAATCATTCGAAGGCCATCTTTAAAGTCAGTGAATTCAAGAGGTTCTTTACGCCATGTTGCTGATGATCGATAACTACGACTCCTTTACCTACAACGTTGTGCAGTACCTGGGCGAGCTCGGCTCCCAGGTCAAAGTCGTGCGCAACGATGAACTGACCATCGCTGAAATCGAAGCCCTCAATCCTGAGCGTATCGTTGTGTCCCCCGGTCCTTGCACCCCGACCGAAGCCGGCATCTCGATTGAAGCGATCAAGCACTTTGCCGGCAAACTGCCGATTCTTGGCGTCTGCCTTGGCCACCAATCCATCGGCCAGGCCTTTGGCGGTGACGTGGTGCGCGCCCGTCAAGTGATGCACGGTAAGACTAGCCCGGTATTTCACGAGGACAAGGGTGTATTCGCAGGCCTGAATCGTCCGCTGACGGTGACCCGCTATCATTCATTGATCGTCAAGCGCGAAACCCTGCCCGATTGCCTGGAGCTGACGGCCTGGACCCAGCTCGAAGACGGCTCGGTCGACGAGATCATGGGCCTGCGTCACAAGACCCTGAACATCGAGGGCGTGCAGTTTCACCCGGAATCGATCCTCACCGAGCAGGGCCACGAACTGTTCGCCAACTTCCTCAAACAAACCGGCGGCACGCGCTAAGGACTTTTCATGAACATCAAGACAGCCCTGAGCCGCATCGTCGATCATCTCGACCTCACTACCGATGAAATGCGCGATGTCATGCGCGAAATCATGACCGGGCAATGCTCCGACGCGCAGATCGGCGCGTTCATGATGGCCATGCGCATGAAGAGCGAAAGCATCGACGAAATCGTCGGCGCCGTGTCGGTGATGCGCGAGTTGGCGGACAAGGTCGAACTCAAGACCCTCGACGGTGTGGTCGATGTGGTCGGCACCGGCGGTGACGGTGCGAACATCTTCAACGTGTCCACGGCTTCTTCCTTTGTCGTCGCGGCGGCCGGTTGCACCGTGGCCAAGCACGGCAACCGTGCGGTATCGGGCAAGAGCGGCAGTGCCGATCTGCTGGAAGCCGCCGGTATCTATCTGAACCTGACCCCGGTGCAAGTGGCGCGCTGCATCGACAACGTCGGCATCGGTTTCATGTTTGCCCAGACCCACCACAAGGCCATGAAGTACGCCGCCGGTCCGCGCCGCGATCTTGGCCTGCGTACGCTGTTCAACATGCTCGGCCCGCTTACGAATCCGGCCGGTGTGAAACATCAGGTAGTGGGCGTGTTCACTCCGGCGCTGTGCCGGCCATTGGCCGAAGTGTTGCAACGTCTGGGCAGCAAACATGTGCTGGTAGTGCATTCCAAAGATGGCCTGGACGAGTTCAGTCTCGCCGCACCGACTTTTGTTGCCGAACTGAAAAACAACGAGATCACCGAATACTGGGTCGAGCCGGAAGATCTGGGCATGAAGAGCCAGAGCCTGCACGGTCTGTCGGTCGATGGCCCGGAGGCTTCGCTGGCGTTGATCCGCGATGCATTGGGCAAACGCAAAACCGAGAACGGCCAGAAAGCCGCCGAAATGATTGTGCTCAATGCCGGTGCGGCGCTGTACGCCGCTGATTTGGCCAGTAGCTTGAAAGAAGGCGTGGAGCTTGCGCACGACGCTTTGCACACAGGCCTCGCTCGGGAAAAACTCGAGGAGCTGGGTGCCTTTACCGCGGTATTCAAAGTGGAGAATGAGGGATGAGTGTACCGACGGTTCTGGAAAACATTCTGGCCCGCAAAGTTCAGGAAGTTGCCGAGCGTAGCGCCCGTGTGAGCCTGAGCGAGCTGGAAAGTCTGGCCAAGGCGGCCGATGCACCCCGTGGTTTTGCCAAGGCCTTGCTGGCCCAGGCCAAGTTGAAACAGCCGGCAGTCATTGCCGAAATCAAGAAAGCCTCGCCAAGCAAAGGTGTGATCCGCGAGAACTTCGTTCCTGCTGACATTGCCAGGAGTTACGAGAAGGGCGGGGCGACCTGTCTTTCCGTGCTGACCGACATCGATTATTTCCAGGGCGCCGACGCGTACCTGCAACAGGCTCGTGCCGCGTGCAACCTGCCGGTGATCCGCAAGGACTTCATGATCGATCCGTACCAGATCGTCGAAGCCCGTGCGTTGGGCGCCGACTGCGTGCTGTTGATCGTCTCCGCACTGGACGACGTGAAAATGGCCGAGCTGGCTTCGGTGGCCAAAGGCGTGGGGCTCGATGTGCTGGTTGAAGTGCACGATGGCGATGAGCTGGAGCGGGCCTTGAAAACCCTCGATACGCCGCTGGTCGGGATCAACAACCGTAACCTGCACACCTTCGACGTCAGCCTGGAAACCACCCTCGACCTGCTGCCGCGTATTCCGCGTGATCGTCTGGTCATTACCGAAAGCGGCATCCTCAACCGCGCCGATGTCGAACTGATGGAAATCAGTGACGTCTATGCGTTCCTGGTGGGCGAAGCCTTCATGCGCGCCGAAAGCCCGGGTACCGAGTTGCAGCGCCTGTTCTTCCCTGAGCGCGGTGTGCCTGTCAGCGGTTCGACCCTCGACTGATTGTTCGCAGAACGAGTCGACCCCTTCGCGAGCAGGCTCGCTCCCACATTGGGTCGCGATCAAATGTGGGAGCGAGCCTGCTCGCGAAGACGGCATAAGATGCGCCACAGACTTCAAGTCCTACGGAAAACCTTATGACCTCACCTGTCTCCCTGACCATCGAAGCCGGCCTGCAGGCCGAGCAGGATCTGCTGGCCTCGGTCTGCGCTGGCGACGCTGAGTTCGGCCTGCTGTTCTGGCAGCCCAGCGATCGGGCGCTGGTCATGCCGCGCCGCTTGAATCGCTTGCCCGGTTTCGATGCCGCGTGCGAAGTGTCGGCGGCGGCAGGTTGGCCGGTGCTGTTGCGTGAAACCGGTGGCGAGCCGGTGCCGCAATCGGACTCAACGATCAACATCGCACTGGTTTACGCGCCGCCGCGCAGCGAAGGGGATTTGAACCGTATCGAGACCGGTTACCGGCGCTTGTGCGATCCGATCTGTCAGTTGCTCGATGAGTTGGGTGGCACTTCATCTCTGGGGGAAATCGAAGGCGCCTTCTGTGACGGTCGCTTCAACGTCAACCTCGATGGACGCAAGATGGTCGGCACCGCCCAGCGCTGGCGTCAGAGTCAGGGCGGTCAGCGTCCGGTGGGACTGGTGCATGGGGCGATGCTGCTGGATAACGAACGAGAGTCGATGGTCGCCGCGGTCAATCGTTTCAACGAGGCCTGCGGTCTGGAGCAACGAGTCCGCGCCGAAAGCCACATTGCGCTGCATGAGAAGTTCAAGGCGCCCCATGCGCTGGCGCGCCTCGACGAACTCTACCGGTTGATGCTGGCGCAGATGTTCAGCGGCTAGGTTTTCGAGCTTATCGCGTACCGAAGACCACCATGGTCTTGCCTTTGACGTCCACCAGGTTGCGTTCTTCCAGATCCTTGAGCACGCGACCGACCATCTCCCGGGAACAACCGACAATCCGTCCGATTTCCTGACGGGTCACCTTGATTTGCATGCCATCGGGGTGAGTCATGGCGTCTGGCTGTTTGCACAGTTCCAGCAGGCAGCGGGCAACGCGGCCGGTCACGTCAAAAAATGCCAGGTCACCGACCTTGCGCGTGGTGTTGCGCAGGCGCTGTGCGATTTGTCCGCTGAGGACGTAAAGAATGTCCGGGTCCTGCTGGGATAACTCGCGGAATTTTGCGTAGCTGATTTCCGCAACTTCGCATTCGACCTTGGCCCGCACCCAGGCACTGCGCTCCTGCTCCAGTCCGGCTTGTTCAAACAGGCCCAACTCGCCGAAAAAGTCCCCGGCGTTCAAGTAGGAAATGATCATTTCCCGGCCGTCGTCATCCTCGATCAGGATGGTGACTGAGCCTTTGAGGATGAAGAACAGTGTTTCCGAGCGGTCGCCGGCACAGATTATATTGCTCTTGGCCTGATAACGGCGGCGCTGGCAATGCATCAACAGCTTGTCGAGGTTCTTGATCTTGGGGGTGGGGGCAATAGCAACCATGGTTGTATCCCGAAAAAACTGCACGGTGTGTTTGGCTTTTTATAAATAGCGAGCGCTGGAGTTAAGCTGGCTATGCGCCATTGAATTGGCGTCAGCTTAACAGACACTTCATTGAATATTCGAGCATTTACCTACACGCCGGTGGGATATGTCCCAGGACGCCGGGCGCTGTCAATCACGGGGCCTGTGCTAAGCTGGCGACCCTTTTTTATACAGTGGAGTCTTGGCGATGAAGGCACGCATCCAATGGGCTGGCGAAGCCATGTTCCTCGGTGAATCCGGTAGCGGTCATGTCGTGGTCATGGACGGTCCGCCCGATGCCGGCGGACGAAATCTGGGTGTCCGGCCGATGGAGATGCTGCTGCTGGGTGTCGGCGGTTGCAGCAATTTCGATGTGGTCAGCATCCTCAAGAAGTCCCGCCAGGCGGTCGAAAGCTGTGAAGCCTTCCTTGAAGCCGAGCGTGCGACCGAAGATCCGAAGGTGTTCACCAGGATCCACATGCACTTCGTGGTCAAGGGCCGCGGCCTGAAAGAAGCCCAGGTCAAGCGCGCCATCGAATTGTCTGCCGAGAAGTATTGCTCGGCCTCGATCATGCTCGGCGCGGCAGGCGTGGCAATCACCCACGACTACGAGATCATCGAGCTCGGTTGAATCGACATTCAACTATCATAAAAGCAGTGCAGACTCTGGCGAACACAAGCTGACGTCTGCATAATGCGCCACTTTTTTCAGGGTAGTGGCCCGTCAGCCGACAGGCCTCGTACCCGAACAGACAACCAAAATCGCCATCGCGAAGAGGTGTTAACCGTCCTACGCAGCTGCGTTGTTCGCATCTGACGGGCATGCTTGATCACGCGGCCTGGCCGCAAACACATAGAGAGTTTTTAACGGTGAAAAGCAAACTCAAGCTCCACGGGTTCAATAACCTGACAAAGACCTTGAGCTTCAACATCTATGACATCTGCTACGCGGAAACCCCGCAAGACCAGCAGGCTTACGTCGAGTACATCAATAAAGAGTACAACGCGAAGCGCCTGACGCAGATTCTCACGGAAGTTGTCGATATCATTGGTGCCAACATCCTGAACATTGCCAGTCAGGACTATGAGCCGCAGGGCGCCAGCGTCACGATCCTGATCTCCGAAGAGCCGGTAACCCCGACCGACAGTCAGATCGAAGAATCCCCGGGCCCGCTGCCCGAAATCATTCTGGCCCACCTCGACAAGAGCCACATCACGGTGCACACCTACCCGGAAATCCATCCGGTCAGTGGTATTGCAACTTTCCGTGTGGACATCGACGTGTCGACTTGCGGGGTCATTTCACCGCTTAAAGCGCTCAACTTCCTGATTCACCAGTTCGATTCGGACATCGTGACCGTGGACTACCGTGTGCGCGGCTTCACCCGTGACGTTGAAGGCAAAAAGCACTTCATCGACCATGAGATCAATTCGATCCAGAACTACCTCTCCGACGACACTTACGACGCGTACCAGATGACCGACGTGAACGTGTACCAGGAAAACCTGTTCCACACCAAGATGCTGCTCAAGAACTTCGAACTGGATAACTACCTGTTCGGCGACGCCACCAGCAACCTGTCCTCTGAGCAGCGCGCCCAGGTGACCGAGCGGGTGAAGCACGAAATGCTCGAAATCTTCTACGCGCGCAATATGGCGTAAGATTTTCGGCCACAAAAAAGGCGACTCCCTCACGGCAGTCGCCTTTTTCATGCCTGTCACAAACCTTTGTAGGGGCGAGCTTGCTCGCGATGGACCTGAGAGCGACACGTTTATTCAGATACACCCGTAATCGTTGACGTCCTTCGCGAGCAAGCTCGCTCCTACAGAAAAACGCAGTCAGATTCGATAGGTGCTCTTGGTCATCACCTTGGCCATCAGGCTCATCCCGAATTTTATCGGCGCCGGAAAGCGGAACCCGCCAGCATCCAGTGCACTTTCGGCATGCTGCTCTTCATCGATACGCATCTGTTCAAGAATTGCCCGGGATTTTTCATCCTCGGCCGGCAATTGTTCCAGGTGTTCGTTCAGGTGTTTGCACACCTGGTCTTCCGTTGCCGCAACGAACCCCAGGCTGACTTTGTCGCTGATCAGGCCGGCCACTGCGCCAATCCCGAAAGACATGCCATAAAACAGCGGATTGAGGATGCTGGTGTGGCTACCCAGTTGATGGATGCGTTGTTCGCACCAGACCAGGTGATCGATTTCTTCTTCGGCGGCATGCTCCATGGCTGCACGCACTTGCGGCAGTTTGGCGGTCAGCGCCTGCCCTTGGTACAGCGCCTGGGCGCAGACTTCGCCGGTATGGTTGATGCGCATCAGGCCGGCAACGTGGCGCGTGTCTTCGTCGCTCATTTTTGCATCCGGCTGCACGATGGCGGGCGATGGGCGGTACGGCTGGCCGCTGAAGGGCAGCAGGGTGCGCATCGCGGCATCGGCTTGCAGCAGAAGGCGGTCAATGGGCGAGTAGTGACGTTGGGTAGTCATGCTGACCTCCGGGGGAATTTCGGTGGCCAGTTTAACCCAAACGGCCGGGGAAGGATTGCGCTGGGTCATTGTGATGCAGGGGCTGTGACAGTGCTGTGATGCTTTTTGTGAAAGCGGCAGTGCGCCGCCTCCACAGGGATTACCGCAATCAGCCCGGCGGCCAGTGCATCTGGCGCTGACCCAGTACGTGCATATGAATGTGGTAGACGGTTTGCCCGCCCAATTCATTGCAGTTCATGACCACCCGGAAGCCTTCTTCACAGCCCAGCTCCAGGGCCAGACGCTGGGCGGTGAACAGAATATGCCCGGCCAGCGCCTTGTCGTCCTCGGTGAGGTCGTTAAGGGTGCGCACCGGTTTCTTCGGGACCACCAGGAAATGCACCGGTGCCTGTGGGGCGATGTCGTGGAAGGCCAGTACCTGGTCATCCTCGTAAATGATCTTTGCCGGGATTTCCCGGTTGATGATCTTGGTGAACAGAGTATCCACAGCTGTTTTCTCCGTTGTTTGGGCTGGGCTGAGTGTACTCACGGCTTATGCCAGCGCCCAGCTTTTTACCTTGAGCCGGATCAGCGCGGGCAGTAAGCCTTGTTGATCATGCCGGCGATTGTGCGGGTCAGCCAGCGTGAGCCGAGCCTTGGCAGGAAGGCAAACCAGCGGTTGCGCCGCCCCGGAATAATGATCGCTCGATTCTTTTCCAGCGCGCGCACGGTGTACAGCGCCACCTCTTCGGGGCTCATCAACAGCTTGCTGTTGGTCAGCTTGTCGCTGTTGAGTTGCGCGGTGCGGAAAAACGCCGTGCGGGTCGGTCCGGGGCAGAGCACGGAAACCTTGATCGCGCACTTTTTCAGCTCGACGCGCAATCCTTCGGAAAAGTGCAGCACATAGGCCTTGCTGGCGTAATAGGTGCTCATCCACGGTCCCGGTTGAAACGCCGCCACCGAGGCCACATTCAGAATCTGCCCGCCGCCTTGCAGGGCCATGCTGTTGCCGATGGCATGACACAGGCGGGTGAGGGCGAGGATGTTCACTTCGATCAGGTCTTGCTCGGTCATCCAGTCCTGGGCCAGAAACGGGCCGCATGTACCGATACCGGCGCAGTTGACCAGCAGGTCGATCTGCCGGTCGCCTTCTTCCAGCTCCAGCAGGAATCCGGACAGGCGCAACGGTTCGCCCAGGTCGCAGGCGCGGAATAACACTTCCACGCCGAACCTCTGGGTCAGTTCAATCGCAATGCTTTCCAGCTGATCACGTTGTCGGGCCACCAGAATCAGGCTGCGGCCGCGCCGGGCCAGCGCTTCGGCCATTGCCAGGCCGATGCCGCTGGAGGCGCCAGTGATCAGAGCGTAACGGGTCATGCAGTTCTCCATCGCAACAGCTCCGCGCCGCGACGCAGGTGTCACGGGCCTGGAGCGCTGTTCATTCTTTCGCAGAGTCTACAGGGGGCTGGGCCTCTTCGGCTGCATCGTTGGTGGAATTTGGCGCCGGTTCGGCCTCGACGTCGATTTCGTCGGTGGTGACCGAGCTGCTTTCGTAGCTGCTCTGCGCGGCGCTTTCGTATTCATCCTGTATCGCCGTGAGACCTCCGGCCAGGGTGCCGACCAGGATCAGCGCGATAAAGACCAGCCACAGCGAAGACAATACCTTGACTGCGGTGCTGTTCGGCGGAGGAGGCGGACCGTAGCGGTTGGCCAGTTCGTTACCCGGGACGACCATGATCACGAAGGGAAAGATGCTGCCAACAAAGGGCACCAGGTTCAGCAGCCACAGCCAGCCGGACCAACCGGCATCGTGTAAACGCTGAACGGTGATCTGGATGCTGACGAAGGCAAATCCGACAAACAGGATCAACGCCAGCAAGCCGCCCAATATCAGGCCGGCGGTCGAATCCGCGGCGATGAGGGCCAGCGCGACCAAGGCAAACACCCCGCAAACAGCCAGGAGTACAAGAGTCAGCACCAGCGTCCAGGCGAGGTAGCGCAAACGGCCGATACGGCCATCGAAACTGAATGGCTTGAGTGTGGCGAATTCCGCCACGGCTTCGCCGACGGGTGCGCGAGGCGGCGCGTAGGGAGACAGCGGTTCTGCCAAGGCGGCCTGGTTGCTGGCTGGAGCATGGTCATGCACGTCGGCGAGGTTCAGCTCGATCGGTGTGTCGGTTTCGATGCGGGCGTCGATCCCGGTTTTGCTCAGCGCCTTGAGATAGGTCTGGGCATCGGCCTGCGACAGGTTGCGCTTGAGCGCTACCGGGCGCCCGCTGAACAGGCGCTCGATGGCCGCGACATCGCTTTTGAACAATTCGGCGAGGTTGAGCTTTGCCGTGGTGATGTCGACACCGGGCAGCAAGCCACCCTCGAAGATGATCTTGAAACGGTTTTCGCCCATGTTCGAAGCATCCTTGTCGCGAGAGGTTGAAAGAGAATGGTGTGTCCGGGCGAGTGTAAGGCCAGCCGGGTGGGGCTGGCCAAGTTTTGCGGTCAGCGCGGCCAGCGTTTGGGCAGCTGGGCCGCATGCTCCAGTGCCTGGCGGTACTCCGCGTCGAGACGGGCAATCAGTTGCTCGACGCTCGGCAAGTCCTCGATTTCCCCCACGCCCTGGCCTGCCGACCAGACGGTTTTCCAGGCTTTGGCCTCATCGCTCACGGGCTTGAGCTTGGAACCGAAGTTGATCTCGCCCTTGCCCTGCAAGGCGGCCAGGTCGAAACCGGCAGCCTCCAGGCTCTGGCGCATGAAGCTCGCAGGCACACCTGACACGGCTGGAGTATGGATGATGTCGGCCGCTTTGGAAGTCAGCAGCATTTCTTTGTAGGCTTCAGGTGCGTGACTTTCGGTGGTGCCGATAAATCGCGTACCGAAGTAGGCCAGATCGGCGCCGAGCAATTGAGCGGCGAGAATTTCGTGGCCGTGGTTCAAGCAGCCGGCCAGTAACAGGGTCTTGTCGAAAAACTGGCGGATTTCGGCAATCAGCGAGAACGGGCTCCAGGTCCCGGCGTGCCCACCGGCACCGGCCGCCACGGCGATCAAGCCATCCACGCCTGCTTCGGCCGCTTTCTCGGCATGACGACGGGTTGTCACATCATGGAACACCAGGCCGCCGTAGCCATGGACCGTGTCGACCAGTTCTTTCACGGCGCCGAGGCTGGTGATCACGATCGGCACTTTGTGTTCGACGCAGATCTGCAGATCCGCCTGCAAGCGCGGATTGCTGTTATGGACGATCAGGTTCACGGCATAAGGCGCGGCGTTTTCCATTGTCGCAAGCCCTGCTTCGATTTCTTCCAGCCAGGCCTTGAAACCGCTGCTCTCGCGCTGATTCAGCGCCGGGAAGCTGCCGACCACGCCCTGGCGACAACAGGCGAGTACCAATTGCGGATTGGAGATCAGGAACATTGGCGCCGCCACCACGGGCAGACGCAAACGTTGTTCGAGCAGAGCGGGCAGCGACATTGGAAGTACCCCGGTGAGTTGTGCCTATTGGATTCAGAACGGCCGAACGACGACCAGAATTACGATTGCCAGCAATATCAGAACCGGAACCTCATTGAACCAGCGATAAAAGACATGGCTGCGGGTGTTTTCGCCACGGGCAAAACGTTTTACCTGGGCCCCGCACATGTGGTGGTAGCCGATCAGGATCACCACCAGCGTCAGCTTGGCGTGCATCCAGCCACCCTGAGTGAAATACGCACTCGGGTTGAGGCTGATCAGCCAGCCGCCAAAGATCAGCGTGGCGATCATCGCCGGTCCCATGATGCCCCGGTAGAGCTTGCGTTCCATGATGCTGAAGCGTTCCTTGCTGACGGCGTCCTCGCTCTGCGCGTGATAGACGAACAGGCGCGGCAGGTAGAACAGGCCGGCAAACCAGCAAACGACGCTGACGATGTGAAGCGCTTTGAGCCACAGATAGAGCATTTTTGGTTATTCCAGGATTCACGGTAGCCGGAATAGTAGAGGCTTGAGGCTCCGCACGTCACCTTGACGGTTGTCGCAGGGGCGCGCGGCCCCTATTATCGACGGCTTTCCAGTGGGTTCGTTGAGGGCAGGTTTATGGTCAAGGTCGGTATCGTCGGCGGCACGGGTTACACCGGTGTCGAACTGCTGCGTCTGTTGGCGCAACATCCGCAAGCTGAAGTGGTTGTCATCACTTCCCGATCCGAGGCTGGCCTGGCCGTAGCCGACATGTACCCGAACCTGCGAGGCCATTACGACGGCCTGGCGTTCAGCGTTCCGGACATCAAGACCCTGGGTGCCTGCGATGTGGTGTTCTTCGCCACGCCGCACGGTGTTGCCCACGCATTGGCAGGCGAACTGCTGGCGGCCGGGACCAAGGTCATCGACCTGTCGGCTGACTTCCGTCTGCAAGACGCGGATGAATGGGCCAAGTGGTACGGTCAGCCTCACGGTGCCCCGGAGTTGCTGGACGAGGCGGTTTACGGCTTGCCGGAAGTCAATCGCGAGCAAATCAGGAAGGCACGCCTGATTGCCGTGCCTGGCTGCTACCCGACTGCAACGCAACTGGGTTTCCTGCCATTGCTCGAAGCCGGCCTGGCCGACGTTTCGCATCTGATTGCCGACTGCAAATCCGGCGTCAGCGGTGCAGGTCGTGGTGCTTCCGTAGGCTCGCTGTACTCCGAGACATCGGAAAGCATGAAAGCCTATGCCGTCAAAGGTCACCGTCACCTGCCGGAAATTCGCCAGGGGCTGCGTCGTGCAGCCGGCAAGGACGTCGGCCTGACCTTCGTTCCGCACCTGACGCCGATGATTCGCGGCATCCACTCGACGCTCTATGCCACCGTTGTCGATCGTTCGGTGGATCTGCAGGCGCTGTTTGAAAAACGTTATGCCAACGAACCGTTCGTCGATGTGATGCCTGCCGGCAGTCATCCGGAGACTCGTAGCGTACGGGGTGCCAACGTCTGCCGTATTGCCGTGCATCGCCCTCAGGACGGTGACCTGGTGGTGGTGCTGTCGGTGATCGACAATCTGGTCAAAGGGGCGTCGGGTCAGGCCGTGCAGAACCTGAACATTCTGTTCGGGCTTGATGAACGTCTGGGCCTGTCTCACGCCGGCATGCTGCCGTAAGGTTCATCGAGTAAAGCTGAAGGCCCGTTTGACGGGCCTTTTTGCATTTCGGGCCGGCGACTGGATTGGTTGATATACCATAACAATAGTTGACCGCTTTTCTAGGAGAAGCGGATAATGCGCGTCATCACGCAATATGACGGCGTAACGCCGGGAGATAGTCAGCATGAGCGTCGAATCCTTCACCCCCACGGCTTTGCAATTCACCCACGGTGCCGCGCACAAGGTGAAGAGCCTGGTCGATGAAGAGGGGAATGATCGCTTGAAGCTGCGCGTATTCGTTACGGGCGGCGGTTGTTCAGGTTTTCAGTACGGCTTCACTTTCGATGAGGAAGTGGCCGATGACGACACCATCGTCGAGCGCGAAGGTGTGAGTCTGGTGGTCGATCCGATGAGCTTCCAGTATCTGGCGGGTGCCGAAGTGGACTACCAGGAAGGTCTGGAAGGTTCGCGCTTCGTCATCAAGAACCCGAATGCGACCACCACCTGTGGCTGCGGTTCTTCGTTCTCGATCTGATCAGCGCACCTGTTTCACAAAACGCCGCATGGCCTCAGGGTCTTGCGGCGTTTTGCTGTGTGGAGGATTCAGGCGGGGTAGATGGCGCCGAGTACGCGCAAGCCACGGGCACCGGTAACGCTCGGGCGGTTGGCCGCGATGCCTTCGAGACAGCAATGAGCCAGCCAGGCGAAGGCCATGGCTTCGACCCAGTCGGGGTCTACACCGTAGGTGGCGGTGCTGCTGACGCTTGCGTTTGGCAACAAATTGGCCAGGCGGCTCATCAGCGCGGAGTTGTGGGCGCCGCCGCCGCAGACCAGCAGTTCCTGCGTGTCGGCCTGGGCGCTTTGCAGTGACTCGATGATGGTCAGCGCGGTCAGCTCAAGCAGCGTCGCCTGAACATCTTCGGCGCTGAAGGCTGGCAGTTGTGCCAGATGCCGTGTCAGCCATGGCAGGTTGAACACTTCCCGGCCGGTACTCTTCGGGCCTTTGGTGACAAAGAACGGATCGCTGAGCAGCGCATTCAACAGCACCGGCTGGACGTTGCCACTGGCAGCCCACTGGCCGTCGCGGTCAAAGTGATCGCCGCGTTGCTGATGAATCCAGGCGTCCAGCAGCACATTGCCCGGGCCGCAGTCGAAACCGGCAACCGGCTTGCCGGGCTCGATCAGGCTGAGGTTACTGAAGCCACCTACGTTCAGCACCGCGCGGTTGCCGGCCCGCTTTTCAAACAGGGCTTCATGAAAGGCGGGAACCAACGGTGCGCCTTGCCCGCCAGCGGCGACGTCGCGGCTGCGGAAGTCACTGACCACGGTGATGCCGGTCAGCTCCGTCAGCAGGGCCGGGTTGCCGATCTGCACGGTAAAACCGCGAGCCGGTTCATGGCGGATGGTCTGGCCATGGCTACCGATTGCCCGAATGTCGTCAGGCTTGAGTTGCTGCTGAGCGAGAAGGGTGTGAATCCCTTGGGCTGCCAGTTTCACCCAGTTCTGCTGGGCGATGGCGGAGCGGGCAATTTCGTCCAGGCCACTGGCGCACAAACCGAGCAGCTCGGCGCGCAGGGAATCGGGCATCGGGATGTAGTGGGAGGCAATCAGCCTGATCGCCGGGGCTTGCTCGATCAGCGCGATGTCCAGGCCATCGAGGCTGGTCCCGGACATCACACCTATATAGAGCGCCATGACTTAACGCTTGCTCGAAGCCAGCAGAGTGGCTTTTTCCTGTTCCATGCGCGCCATCAGCGGCTGGCTTTGGGCGAGGAAGCGTGCGCGTTCGGCCTTGGCAATCGGATCGGCCATCGGCAGTTTCTGGCCCAGCGGGTCGACGTGCACGCCATTGACCTGGAACTCGTAATGCAGGTGCGGCCCGGTGGAGAGGCCGGTAGTGCCGATATAGCCGATCACCTGGCCCTGTTTCACCGTGCCGCCAGTCTTCACGCCTTTGGCGAAGCCTTGCATGTGACCGTAGAGCGTGGTGTAGGTGTTGCCGTGCTGGAGGATCACGGTATTGCCGTAGCCACCACGACGCCCGGCCAGCAACACCTTGCCATCACCGGCAGCCTTGATCGGCGTGCCGCGTGGCGCAGCGTAGTCGACGCCTTTGTGGGCGCGGATCTTGTTCAGGATCGGGTGTTTGCGGCCCATGGAAAATTTCGAGCTGATGCGGGCAAAGTCCACCGGTGTACGGATGAACGCCTTGCGCATGCTGTTGCCGTCAGCGGTGTAGTAGCTGCTGTTGCCTTGTTTGTTGGTGTAGCGAACGGCGGTGTAGGTCTTGCCGCGGTTGGTGAAGCGTGCCGACAGGATCGGGCCGGTGCCGACGGCTTTGCCGTTGACCACCTTTTGCTCGTAGATCACGTCGAATTCGTCGCCCTGGCGAATGTCCTGGGCGAAGTCCACGTCGTAGCCAAACACGCTGGCCATGTCCATGGTCAGGCTGTGGGACAGGCCTGCACGGGCCGCGGACTGCGACAGCGAACTGTTGATCACACCGTGAACGTAAGCGGAGCGCACGGTCGGTTTCGCGGTAGTGCGGTTGAACGTGTAGCCCTTGTCGTTCTTGGTCAGGCTGATGCTTTCGAGGTCGTTGAGCTTGCTGTGCAGGTTGCTCAACTGACCGTCCGGGCTCAGTTCGAATTCGAGTTTTTGCCCGTGCTTGAGCTGGCTGAATTGCTTGGCCTGCTTGTCGCTGGCCAGTATTTCATGCACCGAGGTGGTGGGAAGGCCGACTTTCGCGAACAGCGTAGAGAGGGTGTCGCCCTTGGCCACGATCACTTCCCTGTGGCTTGCCGGCTTCTTTTGTTCGACGACCGGCGCCGGCTCGGCCAGAGCTGTTTCCTGAGTGTCCTCGGCGCTGTTGTCGATCTGCGCGAAGGGAGATGTTGCTGGTTCATTTGTGGCTTGAACGGCTTCAGCAGCGTCTTGATCTTGTGTCAGTTGTTCAGCAGGACTTTCCAGTTCAAGACTCAGAGTCGTCTTTTTGGCTTCAACATCGCTGGAAGGGAATACCAGGAGCGCCAGGCTGAGAAGGGCGGCGATGCCACTTGCGGCGAGCAAGTGGGTTTTCGGGTAAAGCGGCGGCGCTTTAGACGATTCGGTGGTCATAAGTGGTTTTGACTTTGAAAAAGATGAATTGGAAAAGATGAATGACATGATGAAGATGAAATAACTGTATAAAATATAACCAAATCATCTCTGAAGCAAGTCCGCAGGCACCCTGTCTGTGGATTGGCGTCCGTGCGCCGGGCAAACCTTGTATTTGACGCGCGATCTTGTATGGTTGGTTCCCTTTGAATCTGAGCCTTGCGGGTCTGTTATGAAGTCGGTTGAAGAGCAGCTAGCGCTGATCAAACGTGGTGCGGAAGAACTGTTGGTCGAGTCCGAGCTGATTGAAAAGCTCAAGCGTGGCCAGCCGCTACGTATTAAGGCGGGCTTCGATCCAACGGCTCCGGATCTGCACTTGGGTCACACCGTGCTTATTAATAAGCTGCGCCAGTTCCAGGAGCTGGGGCATCAGGTGATCTTCCTGATTGGTGACTTCACCGGGATGATCGGTGATCCGAGCGGCAAGAGTGCTACGCGCCCGCCGCTCACTCGCGAGCAGGTTCTCGAGAACGCCGAGACCTACAAGACTCAGGTGTTCAAGATTCTGGATCCGGCAAAAACCGAGGTGGCGTTCAACTCCACCTGGATGGATCAGATGGGGCCGGCCGACTTCATTCGCCTGACTTCGCAGTACACCGTGGCTCGCATGCTCGAGCGCGATGACTTCGACAAGCGCTACACGACCAATCAGCCAATCGCCATTCACGAGTTCCTCTATCCGCTGGTTCAGGGTTACGACTCGGTAGCGCTGCGTGCAGACGTCGAGCTTGGCGGCACCGATCAGAAATTCAACTTGCTGATGGGGCGTGAGTTGCAGCGTGGTTATGGTCAGGAGGCCCAGTGCATTTTGACCATGCCGCTGCTTGAGGGTCTGGATGGCGTGAAGAAGATGTCCAAGTCCCTGGGCAACTACGTCGGTATCCAGGAAGCGCCGGGCGTGATGTACAGCAAGCTGGTCTCGATTCCTGATGTGCTGATGTGGCGCTACTTCGAATTGCTCAGCTTCCGTTCCATGGATGAGATCAATGCGTTCCGCGCTGACGTGGAGGCGGGTGCCAATCCGCGCGATATCAAGATCAAGCTGGCCGAAGAGATCGTTGCGCGCTTCCATGGTGAGGAGGCTGCGGCCAATGCTCATCGTGCAGCCGGTAACCGTATGAAGGAAGGCGAGCTGCCGGATGATCTGCCGGAGATCGAGTTGACGGCTGCCGAAGACATGCCGATCGCTGCTGTCCTTAACAAGGCTGGCCTGGTGAAGAACTCGGCGATGGCGCGCGACCTTCTCGGTTCGGGTGGTGTGCGTATAGATGGTGAGGTGGTTGATCGCACCTTTATATATGCGTTGGGTGCAACGCACGTTTGCCAGGCCGGCAAGAAGGCATTTGCGCGTATTACGCTCAAGGCCGAATAAAGTTGAAATAAGGTGTTGACGGCGAATTTTAGAAGCCTATAATTCGCCCCACTTCCGGCGCAGT